>DETO01000064.1:0-533 GCA_002362135.1 Ruminococcus sp. UBA3286
TTGATTTAATTATTATATATTTTCTGATGTAATACCTGAAATAAAGTTAAATAAATTAAATATATTTTAACCCTTGACAAACGGCTGATAATAGTGTATAATGTGTAAAGTAATTTTCCATTACACTTACGAAAGGCGGTCGGATAATGCCTAAAGAGCTGAAATTCGTTATGCTCCTTGACTGCTACGGCGAACTTCTTACCGAAAAACAGCGCAATGTTATGGAGCTTTACTATTTCGAGGATCTTTCATTGTCGGAAATAGGCGAACCGCTGGGTATCACACGGCAGGCTATACTCAACCTTATAAAGCGCACCGAGAATATTTTGCAGAATTATGAAAACAAACTGGGATTCGCCCGACGTCTCGAAGGACTGCGCGCCTGCTTCAACAATATTACCGAGTCTGCCGATGAATTGTCGGACGACAATATAAATATTAAAAATAAAATCAACAGCGAAGTCAGAAAAGGCTTGGATTTACTTTGATCATGGAGGTTAGGCATGGCATTTGAGGGACTTTCCGAAAAACTG
>DETO01000064.1:833-1160 GCA_002362135.1 Ruminococcus sp. UBA3286
TTTGAGGGACTTTCCGAAAAACTGAATAACGTATTTAAAAAGCTGAAATCACGCGGAAAACTTTCGGAAAAAGACGTAAGCGAAGCTATGCGCGAAGTAAAACTCGCTCTCCTTGAAGCCGATGTCAGCTACAAAGTCGTTAAGGATTTTGTAAAAAAAGTTTCCGAGCGTTCCGTCGGGGAAGAGGTTCTCGCAAGCCTCACGCCTGCTCAGCAGGTAATAAAGATAGTAAACGAGGAACTCTGCTCGCTTATGGGCAACAGCAATTCCCGTATAAATTTCGCTTCAAAACCGCCTACTGTTATCATGATGTGCGGTCTTCAGGGT
>DETO01000064.1:1456-4517 GCA_002362135.1 Ruminococcus sp. UBA3286
ATCATGATGTGCGGTCTTCAGGGTTCGGGTAAGACAACTCACGCGGCAAAACTCGCAAAGATGCTGAAAAAAGAAGGTCACCGCCCTCTGCTTGCCGCCTGCGATATTTATCGTCCTGCCGCTATAAATCAGCTTCAGGTAGTCGGCGCGAAAGCCGATGTCAAAGTCTTTGAAATGGGACAGATCGATCCCGTTATTATCGCAAAACAGGCTCTCGCTCATGCCAAGGATTACGGTCACGATGTGCTTATAATCGATACGGCAGGTCGTCTCCACATCGACGAAGCGCTTATGGACGAGTTGAAAAAGATCAAGGAGCTTACTTCTCCCAATGAGATAATGCTCGTTGTGGACGCAATGACGGGTCAGGACGCTGTAAATGTTGCAAAGGCTTTCGACGACGCAGTAGGAATCACAAGCGTTCTCATGTCGAAGCTTGACTCCGATACCCGCGGAGGCGCTGCGCTTTCGGTTCTTTCGGTTACGGGCAAGCCTATCAAGTATGTGGGAATGGGCGAAAAACTCGACGATTTCGAGCAGTTCCACCCCGAACGCATGGCTTCCAGAATTCTCGGAATGGGAGACGTTCTCACCCTTATCGAAAAGGCTGAAAACGTTATGACCCAGCAGGACGCCGAAAAGCTTACCAAAAAATTCAAGGAAAATAAATTTGATATGAACGATCTTCTCGATCAGATGAAGCAGATCAAGAAGATGGGTTCTATGAAGTCTATTATCGGGATGCTGCCCGGCGTCGGCGATAAACTGAAAGACGTTGACGTCGACGATAAACAGCTTAACCGAATAGAGGCTATCATCACTTCTATGACCAAGGCGGAGCGCGCAAAACCGTCGATCATTAATCCGTCGCGGAAAAAGCGTATCGCCGCAGGTTCAGGCACTAAGGTCGAGGAAGTCAACAGACTGCTGAAACAGTTCGACCAGATGCAGAAAATGATGAAGCAGTTTACAGGAAAAAGCGGAAAAATGAACCTGAGAAAAGCAAGAAAACAACTTGCGGGTATGAATTTCGATAAGATGACGGGCAAGGGCGGAGGAAATCTGCCGCCGATATAAAGATCTCATGCGTATAACACGCTTGATATACAAAAATATAATGTGGAGGTGAAATTACAATGGCAGTTAAAATCAGACTGAGAAGAATGGGCGCTAAGAAAGCTCCTTTCTATCGTGTAGTTGTTGCTGATTCAAGATACCCCAGAGACGGAAGATTCGTTGAGGAGATCGGTTACTACGATCCCACAAAGGAGCCTTCTGTTGTCAAGATCGACGCAGATAAGGCAAAGTCTTGGATAGCTAAGGGCGCGCAGCCTACAGATACAGTTAAGGTTATCCTGAAAAAAGAAGGCATTCTTTAATTTTTATCGCTGAGGAAGAGGCAGGGCTATGCCCCGAGCCTCTGTTTCCAAAGCTTTTTTCACCCCATGGAGGATTTATGAAAGATTTACTTTATGCAATTGCAGCAGGTCTCGTTGAGGACAAGTCTGCTATCAAAATCGTTGAAGATGCGCCGGACGAAGAGGGCGTTATCGTTTTTCATCTGTCGGTAGCTCCCGACGATATGGGCCGCGTTATCGGTAAACAGGGCAGAATTGCCAAGGCGCTCAGAACTATCATGAGAGCCGGCGCAGCAAAAAGGGATCTCAAGGTTTCCGTAACAATTGAATAAGTTATATCCCTTCTGAATCTCAGAAGGGAATTATTTTATACATAGTGTAAATTTAAAATTCGGAGGTGAATGTGGTGAGAGTCGGAATTTCTACCGCTTGTTTATATCCCAAACCGCTGGAGGAAAGCTTGTACGAATTGGCGGTAAACGGCGCTTCGTGTGCCGAAATATTCATAAATACCCACTCGGAACTGAAAAAAAGCTACGCTTACAGTATCGCAAATATGCTCAGGCGTTTTGAGGTGAAATGTCCCGCGGTTCACCCGTTTACCTGCGAACTGGAACAGCTTATGTTCTTTTCCGACTACGAAAGACGGCTTGAGGACGCCCTTGAATATTACAGATTGTATTTTCGCTTCATGAACATCGTCGGCGCGGATATATTCGTATTCCACGGCGGAAAAGGCAATATCAGCCGCGAACTTTACTGCGAACGCTACTCGAAACTCTATCATCTCGGCAGGGAATTCGGCGTAACGGTAGCAGTCGAAAACGTCAGCCGCTGCACCTGCTCTTCAACCGCTTTTATACGCGATATAGCCAGAATGCTGGGCGATGAATTCGCATTCGTCCTCGATACGAAGCAGGCTGTCCGCGCAGGCGAAAGTCCTATGGCATTTCTCGACGCCGCCGGAAAAAAGACTGTTCACGTTCATATCAGCGATTCGGGCGAGCGCGGAGACTGCCTGATGATAGGAAAAGGAAGCTTTCAATTCCGCCGATTTTTCGACAAATTGAACGCCCTTAATCCCAATGCCAACGTTATTCTTGAACTTTACAGGAGCGGATTCGGCGGAATCAGCGATCTGATCTCCGGATATAATATTTTAACTAAAATGATCGAACCATATCGGGAGGTGTCAAAATGATTTGCCCTTTTTGCAAATTCCCCGAATCTAAAGTTATCGACTCGCGCCCGAAGGACGACAGGATAAAAAGACGCAGGGAATGCAACCGCTGCGGCGCGAGATTTACGACTTTCGAGATCATCGAAAAGCCCATGCTTATGGTGGAAAAGCGCAGCGGAAGCTATGAGGAATTTAATCGCAATAAGCTGATAACCGGTATTTTCAACGCCATAAAAAAGCGACCCGTTACTATGGAACAGGTCGAAAAAATCGCGGATCATGTCGAAAATTACTTCGCCAACGAACTGAAAAACGTGGCGCGTTCCAAGGAGATCGGCGAGCTTGTGCTGGAGCAGCTGAAACAAATTGACGCCATCGCTTACATCAGATTTGCTTCCGTTTATGAGGATTTCACCGACGTGAAAAGCTTCATCGCCGCCATAAGCGACATCGAACGGCGATAGGCAATACACAAAAATCAATTTTTACTTGTGCTGTGTTATCAGGGGAGACGCTGTCTCCC
>DETO01000081.1 GCA_002362135.1 Ruminococcus sp. UBA3286
ATATTGACATTTTTGTGAAAATATAGTATAATAATTATGCTATATTGATAAAGGAGTTGATTGAATGGATCATATTATCAGGAAAACTGTTTCCGCGGTCATGGCGGCGTCTATGATTATCTCGGCAGCGCCTATAAGCGTCAATGCCGAAAATGGCACGGAGTTAAAGGACAGCGGAATAAATTATACGGAAACTGTTGGAACTATTGGAAATCCCGGAATGGGTTATACCTCGACATTGTGGTCGTATTGCAGTCCCGGAAAAACCAATGTTTACAATCCGACAGGGGATATTATGCTGTTTTTTATTGATATAGGCGGATTTTCTTGCGGCGTAAACGGTACGACCAACGATGATGGCACTTATACTGACGGAACTGATTACGATTTGGATCAGACTTTTCTTGACGCATGGGCGGAAACGCTGAGCAATTGCCGCAATAACGGCTGTATGGCTGCACTGCGATTCAGATATGATTCAACAGGAAAGGATAAGCCTGAACCGGCAAGTTTTGATCAGGTTCTCCGACATATTCAGCAGCTTAAAGAAAGCGGCATTTTTGAGAAATACTCCGACATTATTGCTTTTGTGGAATGCGGATTCGTTGGCAAATGGGGAGAGCAGCACGGCGGAAAATATACTTCCGTTCAGCACAAGGCTCAGCTTCTCGAAGCGCTGCTGCAAGCCGTACCTGCGCCGATTCCGGTAACTGTGCGTACTCCGGATATTTTTGCCGAATGGGCAGGGATTACCCGAAAAGATCTTGATAACCGCGAATTGATAGACAGCCTCACGGAAAGCCAATATACTACGGAAATCCGGGAAAATAAGAGCCGCATCGGACTTTATAACGACGGATATATGGGCAGCGATTCCGATCTTGGGACTTTTTCCAACCGCGAGATCGAGACCTCATGGCTGGCTGAACAGACTATGACTTCTTATTACGGCGGCGAATTTTCGGGAAATCTTGATTTCGCCAAGAAATATGATACATATCTTCCCGAAAATGCGATTCCCGAAATGTATAAAACTCACCTCAGCTACATTAACGGAAACATCTTCCAGCTTTACAAAGATTACACGTTTTCGGAAGCCTATGATGTGAGCGGCGTCGATAATTCAGCATATTACGGGCAGACTGTTTTCAGTTTTATTCGCGATCATCTCGGCTATCGCTATGTTCTGCGCGATTCAAAGATAACTCCCGAAACCCAACAAGGCGGAGAAGTTCAGGTGAATTTCAGCATTGAAAATACGGGATTTGCAAATCAGATTCCTCCTGCTCAGAGTTATATTCTGATCGAAAAGGACGGTGAATTCGCCTATGCGGAAGCTGAGATCGACTCCGGAAATTGGCTTTCACGTTCAACAAGCGAAGAAACTATAAACTTTAAACTGCCCGACGGCATTGAAACCGGCGAATGGAATGCGTATCTTAAACTGAGCATGGGAACGCCTGCGACAGTTACTAATATGAACGGCAGAAGCATTCAATTTGCCAACGACGGCGTTTGGAATTCTTCACTCGGTGCGAATTTCATCGGAAGCTTTACTGTCAATGAATCGGAAAACAAGGGGACTGATAATTCTCTGACAGCCTCCTCAAATATTGATAATCCGATTGTTCAGTTCTATAATGTGGGCAGGAAAACTGTTGTTGACGGCGTGATATCTTCTCCCGAAGAATGGACTGAAGAGATGATAGCAGGCAGCAATGATTCCGATTATAAAATTTATGCAAAGGCTGACGATCAATATCTTTATCTCATGAGCAACATTCCTCAGAACGCGGACGCTCCTGTGTATAATCTTCAGCTGAATGATGAGACGGGCGAGAGATATTGGCTGTATTACGCTTCAAATGGATTTATTTATTTCAACCATGACAGTTACAACGGCTGTCAATGCAAGTGGGGCGATGAAATGGTTGAATTCAGGATTCCATTTGAAGTTATGGGATTAAAGCCCAATTCCGATGTAAGCAATCTGCGAATCTTCATGCAGGACAGCGGAAACAGCTGGAAACTCATGAGCGATGTGACTATTCCAACATGTACTGTGCCTGCGGATTTTTCTGTGCTGACATCTAAAACGAATTATCGCATGAATGCAGGCGAATCGCTTGAATATACGGTAATTTCCGAACTTGCTTCGGGCGAGCCGCAATTTATCTGGAAGAAAAACGGTGAACAGCTCGACAGCATAAACGGTGCGACTGTGAATCTTGAAAATCTCACAATTGAGGATTCGGGAAAATATACTGTTACTATCGTTTCGGCAGGCGGAATTAAAAAAGAGGTCAGCGCGTTTGATCTTGAAGTTGTTGACAATAAAAATGACTATCTTGCAGGCGACGCAAATTGCGACGGAAAGGTTGAAATCGCCGATGCTACGCTGATTCTTCAGTTTCTCACTAACAAGGACGAATATAATCTGACTGAACAGGGAATGAAAAATGCTGACGTTATAGGCGACAACGACGGAGTTACGGCACAGGACGCTCTTACGATTCAGCAGGTCGACGCAGGAATTTATCAAGTTTCTGATTTGCCGCTAAAATGACGAAAGATCGTACATTTCACGCAGTTTTTTGATAGCTTTCTTTTCAATTCTTGATACGTACGAACGAGAGATACCCATTTTTTTGGCGGTTTCACTTTGAGTATGCGGCGAACCCGAATACAGCCCATATCGGTAAATCATGATCTCAAGCTCGCGTTTATCAAGGCATTTATCAAGAAAACTGTACAGCTGCTTTGAGCGGATATTCAGTTCCACAAGTTCATGAATGTCAACCCCGTCGTCTATCAGATCAATAAGCGTCATTGCGTTGCCGTCCTTATCAACTTCAACAGGTTCGTTTATGTATATGTCGCTTGCGGATTTTTTTGCGGCGCGGTAGTTCATCAGGATTTCGTTTTCGATGCATCGGCTGGCATAAGTTGCGAATTTCGCGCCTTTGGTGTAGTCGAATGTGGACACCGCTTTGATCAATCCGACGCTGCCGACGGATATCAATTCGTCCTGCTCGGCAGCGGATTGTGCGTATTTTTTAACAATATGAGCGACAAGTCGGAGATTATGCTCGATCAGTTCATCTTTTGCCGATTTGTCACCACCGGCCATTTTTATGAAACATTCTTCTTCGCGGGCTTTCGAGAGCGGTTTGGGGAACATACCGACATTATCCACATGAAGAATGAAAAATATGAGATTTTTTATGATTTCAAACAGCATAAACAGCGCCTCCGCATCATGATTTTATTCTTAAAAAGTATATGCAGGAAGGCTTGAACATAATTCGCCTTGCTTTTTGAAATTTCGACCAAAAAGGAGAAAATTTATATGATATACATATGTTATCCCAAATGTACTACCTGCAAAAAGGCGCAGAAATGGCTTGACGAGCATGGTAAATCTTACGAATTGCGCGATATAAAGGAGAATAATCCCACATACGAAGAGTTGCGCGAATGGTATAAAAAAAGCGGACTGCCACTTAAACGATTCTTCAACACAAGTGGCGTTCTTTATAAATCAATGGCTCTGAAAGAAAAACTCCCCGAGATGACCGAGGAGGAGCAGCTGCAATTATTGGCGACGGACGGAATGCTTGTGAAACGTCCACTATTAATAAGTGGCGACAGCGTTTTTGTCGGATTCAAGGAAGCAGATTGGAATAAAATGCTATAAAAATAAAAAACTGCCGAAAATTCGGCAGTTTTCATTTTCATTTAACGATAATTAGTCGATGAGAGGATTACCGTTAGCGTCTGTATTGATCTTTCCGCAAAGGATCATAATTCCTTCAATGAATCCCCAGATTCCGCCTATACCGCAAGTAACGAGTGAAACAACGATCTGAATGATAGCCTTTTTGGTAAAACCAAGGTAGAAGTTGTGGATTCCCCAAGCGCCGAGAAAAATACCGAGCAAACCTGCTGCCATTTTT
>DETO01000072.1 GCA_002362135.1 Ruminococcus sp. UBA3286
TTTATGCGGCTTTATGGGCTGCGGTAAAACCACTGTCGGCAAACTTGCCGCAAAAAAATTAGGATGCAGCTTTTACGACTCCGACGAGCTTATCGTTGAAAATCAGCAAATGTCTATCCCCGATATTTTCGCTCAGAAAGGCGAACCCTATTTTCGCGCCGTCGAAGCTGATACGATAAGATCGCTCTGCGGCAAAACTGCCGTTGTTGCCTGCGGAGGAGGAGCAATGCTCAATCCCGATTCCGCAAAGGCTGCCGCCGAGTCGGGCGCGGTCATCTTCCTCGACGTGGATTTCGAGACCTGCTACAGCCGTATCTGCGGCGACAGCAACCGCCCTATAGCCGCTTCCTCAACTAAAGAAGAACTTTTACAGCGATTCAATACGCGCCGTGAAATTTACATGAAACACGCAAATATCTGCATAAACAGCAGCGGCAGCCCCATTGAGACCGTGGAGCTTATCGCCGACGCCGTAAAAAGGATATAGGTGAAAAAAATGCTTATTTACAACGTTAAACTAATAACCATGGACAGCGAAACAGGCGTTATCGAAAACGGCTGGCTTGAGACCGACGGCAGTCTGATAAAGGCTGTAGGCAGCGGAATTCCCGACGAAATCCCCGAAGGAAGTCTCGACGGCTGCGGCGGAACTCTCCTCCCCGGCTTCATCGACGCTCATACTCATCTGGGAATAATCGAGGACGGCGTTGATTTTGAGGGCGACGACTGCAACGAATCAACCGACCCGTTCACTCCGCAGATGCGCGCTATAGACGGCATAAATCCTTTCGACCGCTGTTTTGAAGAAGCCCGTATGCGCGGTATCACGGCTGCGGCTTCATGTCCGGGAAGCGCAAACGCCTGCGGCGGAGAAATATGCGCCGTGAAAACTTACGGCAGGCGAATCGATTCTATGCTCATCAAAAACTGCGGAATCAAATTTGCGCTGGGCGAAAATCCAAAGCGCGTATATAACGATAAGGGCGAAACTCCGATAACGCGAATGGCGACGGCTGCGATAATCCGCGAGGGATTGTATAAATCCCGAAGATATGCCCATGATATGGATATTTATTACTCCGACAACGAAAATTACGAACCGCCTGAATACGATATCAAATGCGAAGCGTTAATGCCGCTTCTCGATCGCAAGCAGAAGGCGTTTTTCCATTGCCACCGCGCGGACGATATATGCACGGCAATGCGTATTGCCAAGGAATTTTCCCTTGAACTCGTCATTATACACGGCACGGAGGGCTATAAGATCGCCGATATTCTTGCGGAAGAGGAAGTCCCCGTTATATGCGGCCCTGTTATATGCGATCGCTGCAAGCCCGAAATGCGCGGTCTTGACCTGAAAAATACTGCGATCCTTGCGAAAAACGGCGTAAAGACCGCTATATGCACAGATCATACCGTTATCCCTATCCAATATCTGCCGATATCCGCGCTTGCTGCCGTCAAAGGCGGTCTCGGCGAAGACGAGGCTCTGCGCAGTCTTACCGCCGCTCCTGCGGAAATTCTCGGCATCGACGACCGCGTGGGAAGCCTTACCGCAGGCAAGGACGCGGATATCCAGCTTTACGCCGCCGGAGTTTCACCGCTGGAACTTATGTCAGAACCGCAGTTTGTAATGATTGACGGCGTTGTAGTTAAAAGGGAGGAGATAAAATGAAATTTATCCCTGCAATAGCGGCGGCTGCCGTGATAATGACAGCCGTTCCCATTCATTCTGCCGCTGCGGAAGCCGATACCCGTCAATTGACCGTAGACGGCGTGGAATACACATTCACCGTTGATAACGACGGAGTTTCGGCAGTTATAACCCACGGAGAACCGGGCGAAAACGTTACCGAAATAAATATTCCCGATACCCTTGACGGCTGTACGGTTACGGGGATAGCTAATTTTGCTTTTCAGGGTTCAGTCCATGCGGAATCGATAATCATTCCCGACAGCGTTAATTTCATAGGCACGGGCGCATTTATGAGCTGCACTTCTCTCAATGAAGTCGTCGTGGGCGAGGGAATTACCGTTATCCCTGCCGATTGCTTTTTCTCATGCCCTGCTCTGGAAAGCGTAACGCTGCCGAGCAGTCTTGAAACTATCGGCTACGAAGCTTTCTTCTGCTGTCCAAATGCGGATATCGATATTCCCGAAAACGTAAGCAATATCAGCGAAAATGCCCTCGGAATGCAGGCTGACCCTCATTCGGGAACGGAAATTCCCGTTTACGGATTCCTCATCAAGGGAAAAAAAAGCAGCGCCGCCCAGAAATACGCTGTCGAAAACGGTATAGATTTTATCGATATGACCGATTTTGAAGAGGGCGACGTTGACGGCGACGGTACTGTCACAACTTATGACTCCTCCATAACTCTCTCGGAATATGCCCGCGCATCTACGGGCGCGCCGCTTACTTTTACCAAAAAGCAGCGGATAGTTGCCGATATGAATAACAATAATATAATCGAACCTGCCGACGCCTCGCAGATACTTTCGAAATATGCTTATCTCTCGACGCTGCCATACTAAACGCAATTTTCAGTTTCATTTAGTATAGAATGTCTTTTTTCGACAAAATGAGCAGGTTTTGCACACTTATTTTCTATATTCGTTTTTACCGTTCATCTATTGACATATCGCTGAAAAATTGGTATGATTAAAGGTAATATAATTGATAAGGAGGATTTATTTATGCTTACCGACATGAACAGCAAATTTCAGAAAGAGGGACTTACATTCGACGACGTCCTGCTGATTCCCGCCAAATCAGATGTTACGCCCAATATGATCAAACTCGGCACAAAGCTCACAAAGACGATCACACTCAATACCCCGATCATGACAGCCGCTATGGATACGGTCACGGATTCACGCATGGCTATCGCTATCGCCCGTGAAGGCGGTATTGGTATCATTCACAAAAATATGACGATCGAACAGCAGGCTGAAGAGGTCGACAAGGTCAAGCGTTCCGAAAACGGCGTTATCGTTGATCCTTTCTCTCTCACAGAGGACAGACTGGTTGCCGACGCGGACGAGCTTATGGGCAAATACCGCATATCAGGCGTTCCGATAGTTGACGCCAACGGCAAGCTGACGGGTATCATCACTAACCGCGATATGCGCTTCCTTACCGATTTCAACGAAAAGATCTCAAACGTTATGACGAAAGATAACCTGATAACGGCTCCCGTAGGCACTACTTTAGAGCAGGCTCAGGAGATCCTTCGCTCCCACAAGATCGAAAAGCTGCCTATCGTTGACAGCGAGGGTTATCTCAAGGGACTTATCACCATTAAGGATATCGAAAAATCCGTACAATATCCGAATTCCGCGCGCGACGCTCAGGGCAGACTTCTCTGCGGTGCGGCTATCGGCGTTACGGCTAATGTTCTCGATCGCGCAAAGGCTCTTATCGAAGCTCAGGCGGACGTTCTCGTACTCGATTCCGCTCACGGTCACAGCGCGAATATCCTTAAATGCCTCAGCATGGTCAAGGAGGCTTTCCCCGATACTCCCGTTATCGCCGGAAACATCGCTACCGCCGAAGCTGCCGAAGATCTTATCAAGGCAGGCGCGGACTGCGTAAAGGTAGGTATCGGCCCCGGTTCTATCTGCACCACAAGAGTTGTCGCAGGTATCGGAGTTCCGCAGATAACGGCAGTTTACGACGTTGCCTGCGTTGCCCAGAAATACGGAATCCCCGTTATCGCTGACGGCGGCATCAAATATTCAGGCGATATCGTAAAGGCTCTTGCGGCAGGCGCAAACGTTGTAATGCTCGGTTCTCTCCTTGCCGGCTGCGCGGAAGCTCCCGGTGAAACTGAAATTTATCAGGGACGTCAGTTCAAGGTTTACCGCGGTATGGGAAGTCTCGGCGCAATGGCTAACGGCTCGACCGACAGATATTTCCAGGAAGGCGCGAAAAAGCTCGTTCCCGAAGGAGTTGAAGGACGCGTTCCGTTTAAAGGCCCTCTTGCCGATACTATCTTCCAGCTTATCGGAGGAATCCGTTCGGGTATGGGTTACTGCGGCTGCGTAGATATCCCGACGCTTCATGAAAAGGCGCAGTTTGTACGCATAACAGGCGCAGGCTTAAAGGAAAGCCATCCGCACGATATTTATATCACCAAAGAAGCTCCCAATTACTCGGCAGGAATCTGAACGTGAATCACATAAAAATTCAAGGCATACCGGAAATCCCGGTATGCCTTTTTTGCTGCCTATATTATATAAACCTGTCCGTCTATTGTGTATAAGCAAAGGTATGGAATGTTTACATGATCTGTAAGCTGATAGCTGTTTCCGTCCTGCTTATACGTTGAATAACCGCCGATCTCGACGACTTTTCTTGACGTCACCTTGTCCAGTATATCCGCGCCCGAAACTTTTGCAAGCGCGCTGTCGCACGTATTAAAATAGTTCGACGCCTCTTCATTGCTGCCAAGAATACAGTCGGATATGTCGATATAATCTATCTCAAATCCCTCGCCCAGTGCCTCTTCAATGCCGCTGAAAAAGTAATCAACATAATCATCTTCGCCGTCATAACCCTTATTCTTCGTAACTTCCGCAAGATATCCCGGATAATAAAGGCTTTTCAGCATTTCGCCGTCTTTGTCGTTTATAGATTTCACATAATCATGTATCTTATATATCTCGCTGTAATCGGGATTTTCTTCATCTCCAACAAAAAAACGCTTGTCAAAGGCTATCCTGATCTTGATTTTTTCATCTTCCGCATTTGAAAGCTCAACTATTGTCGAGCCGTACGGAAAATCAGCTTCATCTACATCGCCGCTGCCGCCCTCAATACCTGCTCCGACCATATTTTTCCCGTCTGAAGAATTTCCGCCGCCGTCTCCGCAGCCTACCATTGCCGTTGCCATTATTATCGCCGATAATGCAGCCGCGGTTGCAGAAAAATAACTTTTCATTTTTATTCAGCTCCTATCCGAATGTATAATACTTTCCGTCCTTTTCAGCGAAAACAATATCAACTCCGCTGATTATGCGGTGTTCCTCTCCGTCTTCGCCCTCGGCAATGATATAAAACGTCAGATATTTTATATCATCAGCCTGTTCTTTAATATATTCATAATAATCCATTTCAAAAATTCCGTCAAGATAGCTGAAAAATTCTTTCGTGCGATCTTCCACGGTCTCGCCCTCCGCAAGTTCGGGAGGATCGGCTTTGATGCGTGTTATGGTGAAATCTCCGCTGTATCCGTCGATCTCCGAAGCGTCGTATTCCCCTGTTATCTCGCACTTCATTGAATCCCTGATGTTGTCGCATTGAATATTAAAGGAATTATCAAGCCCATAGCCGTAATCTTTCTGAAGATACTTCTCATAACGCTCGGCGTAATCAAAGGCAAGACTGTTTTTATACGCCTCGAAATCCTTATTCTGAAACGACATGAAGTAGTTTTCCAGCGCAAACATAAGTTCATCGGGAACTTGCTCGCCGTCGTAGTAAAATTTCGTGCCTTTTTCGCTGACGCGATAACTGCCGAGTTCATATTCCTGACTGCCCTCTTCGGGAGTTATCATCTCCGTCAAGCCGTTTTCGCCAACAGAAAACGAACTGCCGTCCGAAGTATTTTTCTCATCCGAACACGCTGCAAAATTCAGCAGGCAAACTGCTGCGGCAATAATTGCCATAAATTTTCTTTTCATAATAATTCTTCTCCTAATCATGTATTATAATTACATGATACAGCGTTTGTCTTAATCTTACCTTAAATTTATAATCATATCATGATTTAACGATGAAATTTTTGAGTATATTTCAGTATTTTTTTGTGTTGGAGCATATTAAGGAACTTTGTCCACTATATCCCCAGTCTAAGACTTAGTCTCTATCGTTCCTGTAAATTGCATTCTGTACCCCTTGCGGGTACAGAATGCAATTAATATTGGGATTCTTAAGGGACTATGTCCCTTAAGCAGGGGATTTTTAAGGGGACAGCGTCCCCTTAAATCATGCCGCACAAGTAAAATTACTGCTTTGCACGAACCTTTGCGCGCTGTGAGTTGCTGAGAATTCTCTTGCGGATTCTAAGACTTTCGGGGGTAACTTCCAAAAGTTCGTCGTCGGCAAGGAATTCAAGGCAGTCCTCAAGGCTGAGGATTCTGTGGGGAACAAGTCTGAGCGCGTCGTCGCTTCCGCTTGCTCGCGTATTTGTAAGATGCTTTCTCTTGCATACGTTTACAACCAGATCGTCGCTTTTCGGTGATGCGCCTACTATCATTCCCTCATACACCTGAGTGCCTGCCGGAATAAACAGCTGACCGCGTTCCTGAGCGTTATAAAGACCGTATGTTACCGCTTCGCCCGTCTCAAAGGAAACAAGAGAACCCGTGCTGCGGCGATCGATATCGCCCTTATACGGCTGATAATCCTCAAAAACATGGCTCATTATGCCCTCACCCTTCGTATCTGTGAGGAATTCGCTCTTATAGCCGAAAAGACCTCTTGCAGGCACGAGGAATTCAATTCTCATGCGGCTGCCCTGCGGATGCATGGAAACAAGTTCACCCTTGCGGCTGCCCATTTTCTCCATTACCGAGCCTACGCAGTCTTCGGGAACGTCGATAACAAGGCGCTCGATAGGTTCAAGACGTCTGCCGTCCTCACCCTCTTTAAACAGTACGCGCGGAGTTGAAACCGCAAGTTCATAACCCTCACGGCGCATATTTTCAATAAGAATAGAAAGGTGCATTTCTCCTCTTCCGGCAACGCGGAACGAATCCGTAGATTCGGTTTCCTCAACGCGAAGCGAAACGTCTTTGAGCAATTCTTTAAACAATCTCTCGCGAAGCTGACGGGAAGTTACAAATTTGCCCTCTCTGCCTGCAAACGGGCTGTCGTTTACCGAGAATGTCATTTCAACAGTCGGCTCGGAAATTTTCACGAACGGCAGCGGTTCGGGATTATCGACAGCGCATATCGTATCGCCTATAGTTATGCCGTCAATGCCCGATATCCACACAATATCGCCCATTTGAGCCGATTCAACGGGAACGCGGTTAAGTCCCTGAATCTGCAAAAGCGAAACTATTTTTGAATTGTAATTCTTCTTTGAGCCTGTATAATCGCAGACTGTTACCTGCTGATTCACCTTGATATTGCCGCGGACGATTCTTCCTATTCCGATACGTCCCACATATTCGTTGTAGTCGATAGAAGAAATAAGCATCTGGAGCGGCTCTGTCTCGTCGCCCTTAGGCGGCTCGATATAGTTGATGATAGTATCGAAAAGCGGCTTCAGATCAGTGCCTGCTTCATACTGACTGAGAGAAGCCGTTCCGCTGCGTCCGGAACAGAAAAGAATTGGCGATTCAAGCTGTTCTTCGCTGGCGTCGAGATCAAGGAGAAGTTCGAGAACTTCGTCTCCTATTTCATCAAGACGAGCGTCGGGACGGTCGATCTTGTTTACAACAACAATTATCTTATGCCCCATTTCAAGAGCCTTCGAAAGTACGAATCTCGTCTGCGGCATAGGGCCTTCCGCCGCGTCAACGAGCAGCAGAACGCCGTCCACCATTTCAAGAACGCGCTCAACCTCGCCGCCGAAATCGGCGTGTCCGGGCGTATCTATAATATTTATCTTTATATCGTTATACATTACGGACGTATTTTTAGCAAGGATCGTGATACCGCGCTCGCGCTCGATGTCGTTGGAGTCCATAACTCGCTCCGCAACCGCCTGATTTTCGCGGAAAACGCCGCCCTGCTTGAGCATTTCGTCGACAAGCGTGGTCTTGCCGTGGTCAACGTGTGCAATAATTGCAATGTTTCTTAAATCTTCTCTGATCATTTTTATATTCCTCCTGAAAATTAATTAGAATGCGGATTTAAATTTATCTCCGAGATTATCGGTTAAGATCTGTCTTAATTCTTCGACAGATCCCTCGGTTATGTCGGATTTCAACAGGTATTCCTTTTGCCTGATTGAAATGTATGAAATTGTAAAATATTTCTCCTTCTCCTCGGCTTCTTTGATGCTGCTGAATGGGAAACTGTGGGAGTAATCCATTTTACCGTTAAAAGTGTCCACTTTTATTCCCTCGCCCGATATGGTGAAGCTGATGCGCAGTTTTTTTCGTTTTGCGCGCCATGCCCTCACGGACGGTATCGAAAATATCATCGAACGAACTACAATAAAAGCGCACAGCAGAACTAAGTAGAACCATATTTCACGCGCCATTCTGCCCAGAAATCCGAAAAACCACAACTCATATAAATAACATATAATATATGCAAGATATGCCGCGCTTATAATTTTGCCTATCCAGTATCTCGCGCTGTGAAAATGTACAGTTCGGAAATATTGTTTTGATAATGCCAAATCAAATTTCACCATAATTTTCCCCTCATCTCGCCGACAAACGCTGTAGATTCATCTCCAGAATACCGGAATTTATAAAATCTTTAGGTATGCGTATCTTCTTTGTAAACACTGTCAGCATATTTCTCTCAACCGAATTGCACTGCTTCAATCGGACTTTGGCAATGATATATTTCTTCTTGCTTTTAACGCTGAATACTTTTTCAACATAATGCCCGCAATTAAGAGCAGGAGCGCTCATAACAAAATTATCAAAATCAATTTCATTCTCAAACGTTTTCATTCGTTTCGCAGCCTTGAACCACTCAAAAAATATTTTTACGCCGTTTACATCAGAATACTGCCCGCCGAAAAGTTTGGGATTCATAAAAATATTGCCGAGATTTATATAAATAAACGTTCCGTTGTCAGCCGCGACAAAGGCGTTAAAGCACCTGTCGGCTCTGATGGTAAGCTTGCATATTGCAATAATATATAATATCATTGTCATCAAAAATAACCAGCTTGCAATTTCGGGTTCGCCTGATATTATAATTGCGGCAGCAAACAATGTGCATAGAATCAACGCAATAACAACAAACAATATGACCAACAGCGGCTTTGCTTTTATAAATTGCGAACCGAGCTTTTCGATTTCAGAAGTGCGGCATATCATCATAAAATTATTTCCTTATTTTAAATTTGCTTCCAAGCTTGTCTGTAAGCAATTGGCGGAGTTCATCGGGAGTTCCGACGGTTATTTCGGATTTTTTTATAACATACGCTCCCGAATTTTTTACACGTATTACAAAGAATTTGTCATTTTCCCGTGATGATTCGAAAACATCATAAAGGGATTCGTTAACGCCGTTTGTCGTTTGGGATTCGATCGTCGCTTTAAGCGAGATATCCCCGAATTCAAGAATTATATGGCTGTCGGGCTGTGATTCACTATACTTTTTAAACATTTTCTGCGGATTGAATAAAACATAATTAAATATGATATAAAAAAGTATTCCAAACCATGAAATTATGGCAAGCCCAGTAAAAAGATTGAAGAAATTCTCTCCCATCAAAATGGTAAACATGGCAACAGCAGTACTTACAGCAGTAATTGCGAGCCACATCATTCGCTGATTAAAAGGTACGTAAATAAAAGGAATTTCTTTAAAGTGTTCAATCGTATATGTTACATCAGCTCTGATCATATCATTCTCCTTATTTTGAAACTATTGCCCAGATTTTCCGTCAGCAGTTGGCGTAGTTCTTCGGGAGTTCCGTTGATTATTTCGGATTTTTTTATAATGTGCGCCGATGTTCTTGAAATGTATATAACGAACCACTCTCGATTTTCAATTGCCTTGAAGCACATACTGTAGCTTAATCGCTGATGTGAATTATTAGTATCGCCGCATTCATCAATAGTAAAGCCATTTTCATCAAAAGTGCAGTTGATAACATTGTTGGGATATGTGCGCTGATACCGCTTAAACAGCGTTTTTTCGTAAAAGAATGTGAGGTAAATGAGGAATAGAGCCGAAAGCAAGATAAATACCGCTTCAAGTCCCAAAGGCATATCAACATTTGCACCGTACTTTCCGGCGTTCAGTAAACGCCCTGCAAACGCAAGATTCAAGATGAATGTTGCATATAAAATAATTATTACAGCGAAAGTTCTGCCGTTCCACACTATTTGCCTGAAATGCTTTACTGTATATCTTGTTTTAGATTTTAACATGGTATTACTCCTATTGCAGAATTTATATATTTCTGAACTTTACCGCAGAATTTCCGTACAAATCCGCTTTTTTTCCGGGCATAAAAAAATCCGCCTGTCAAACAGCGGAGTTACTGAGGATATTTAAAAGAACTGGTGGGAGAGGATGGATTCGGACCATCGAAGCTGAAAAGCAACAGATTTACAGTCTGCCCCCTTTGGCCACTCGGGAACTCTCCCATTCAGATTCATAACATTTATCGGCAATACCGATAAATTGGAGCTGGTGGACGGACTCGAACCCCCGACCTGCTGATTACAAATCAGCTGCTCTACCAACTGAGCTACACCAGCTTAACTGACTTATTAATTATATCATACTTTTTCTGATTTGTCAAGCCTTTTTTTGAAATTTTTCAAAAATTTTTTAAAGCATTTCAAAAAACATACAAAAACTGCAAGCGTTATGCAAATGGTCGAGGCGACAGGACTCGAACCTGCGGCATCTTGCTCCCAAAGCAAGCACTCTACCAAACTGAGCTACGCCTCGGACATTTCCCATACTGTCCTTGACAGCTTTTATATTATACCAGATAGGCTTGAAATTGTCAAGCATTTTTTTGCAATTTGTAACATTCTACAAATTCAATCAAGATACGGCGGCAATTTGCCGCAATAATTACAAAAATAAAAAAGGGCATTGCTGCCCTCTTTAAAATTATTCCTTATCTTCGGAAACTTCTTCCTCAGCTTCTTCCTCAACTGTTTCAGCTTCTGCATCTGCATCAGTCTCTTCGGCAGCCTTATCGGCGTCAGCTTCGTCAAGTTCGTCTGAAAGGGCAAAACTTACATCCTCATCTGTATCGTAAGGATCGGGATAATCAAACATATCATCATCATCGTAATCAGGCTCGGAATTTTTGCTCTTGATTACCTTTGCAGCAACTACGCCGACTGCAACAGCAGCTCCGGTGATAAGAAGTCCGGCTAAAATCTTATTCATTTTTATTCCTCTTTTCTTCGCAAGAACATTCGCCCGCAGCAATGCAGAGCGTGTATTATCGAAACGCTTGCGAACGACTCCGATAAATTTCTATATGCAGCTTTCAAAAAGCCTTTATAAAACTTTTAAAAGCTACTCTTATATTATATCACACTTTTTTTCGAATTTCAACCTTTTACATATTATTTGTTAAAAATAGCAAAATTGAGAGGGCTGTTATTGGTGCTGTTTCACAACGAAGTATGCGTTTCCCAAGCCATATCCTTTCCGCGCCCGCTTCATCAGCCATGCGGACTTCCTCCTCGTCGAATCCGCCCTCGCTGCCGATGACTACGCCTATCTTCTTCGCGCCGTCAAAATTCACCTCGCTGAACGGACTTCCACCCTGCTCGTACAAAAACAGCGTTTTATCCATTCCGCGCATCTGCTCCAGCGCGTTTTTATAGCTGATTATCGGCGAAACATCGGGTATTATCCCACGTCCCGACTGCTTTGCGGCCTCCTCGGCGATCTTATTCAGGCGCGCCGTTTTCTTCCCAAATTCTTTCTCGTTCGGGCGCGATATGCATCGCCGCGTAAGCACGGGAACGATGTGCGAAACGCCAAGTTCCACGCTTTTCTGAACGATAAATTCCAGCTTGTCCAGCTTCGGAACAGCCTGAAACAGCGTTATTTCCACATTCGGCTCAGCCTCGCAGGGAATCTTCCCCACAACGGCGGCAGTTACGCTGTCCTCCGTTATCCGCGATATTTCGCAGTTATAATCGATTCCGCCGCAGCATACGGTTATTTCTTCCCCGACGCGCATTCTCAACGATCTGCCGATATGCCGCGCATTTTCTCCCGTCAGTAAAATTTCTTTATCATCAGCTTCATTAACAAAAAATCTCGGCATATACGCGCCCTCCCAAATCATCATATACTAATAATTATATCATCTTTTTTGCAGTTACGCAACCCTGTCAGCCTGCACAAGAAATAGGCAGTTTTTTTGATAAATACGCCGAAATTATGGAAAATAATGCGTTTGTACATAAAATGTTAATGATTTTTATACAAAATATGCTATAATATAATTGAATGGTTATTTTTTAATAACGAAATGTTACGAAAGGAAGATATTCATGAAAATCACAAAGAAAATTGCGGCAATGGCAGCCTCAGCCATGCTCGCCGCTTCTTCTGTTACGGCTGTTATAGGCGCAAACGTAACCGCAGGAGCTGCCGATCTCGATCTCGATAACTACGCTCGACTGCTCCAGTATTCTCTCTATTTTTACGACGCCAACTACTGCGGCGAAGGCGTAAGCGAAAAATCTCATTTTTCATGGCGTGACGACTGCCACCCGCATGATACGGTAAAATCCGGATTCCACGACGCAGGCGACGGCATCATCTGCGGACTTACCGAAGGATTCACCGCTTCAACCCTCGGCTGGATGTACTACGAATATTCCGACGCGTTCCAGAAAACAGGCACTTACGCTCATCTTAAAGATATCACGGACGAATTTGCGCAGTTCTTCAAGGAATGCACAACCCTTGACGGAAACGGTAACGTTACCAAATTCATCTACGAAATAGGCGACGACGGCGCAGATCACGGAAAATGGCGCGCTCCCGAACAGATGGGCGCACGCGGCGCAAACGAATATTACTCCACCACCGACGGCGCAAGCAATGTTGCGGCTCAGTATGCTGCCGCTCTTGCGCAGAATTACATAAATTTCGGCAATGAAGACGATCTTAAATACGCTAAGGCTCTTTATGATTTTGCCGCTAAAAACCGCAAAATGACTTACGATCAACAAACTTATTCCGATAAGAGCGTTGAGGACGATATCGCTTGGGCGGCAGGCTGGATGTATCTCGCAACAAAGGAACAGCCATATCTCGACGCCAACAGCAAAGATACAAGCAATACTAACGACTGGGTAAACGATTATTATTACGGCGGCGTATGGCTCGGCGCAGCTATCATAAACGCTGAAATTACAGGTAATTGGTCAAAACCTGTAAGCTATATCAACGGCATTGTAAATTCCAACAGCAATCAGTTCTATGTTATGAATTCTTGGGGAAGTGCGCGTCACAATACCCTTATGCAGACCTGCGCTCTCGTTGCCTCAAAATACAGCGACAGCGGCGCAAATTTCAATGAATGGTGCAAAAAACAGATGAACATGATCCTCGGCGACAACAATGCCAACGTTTGTCTTGTTGTGGGATATAACGACGTTGCGGCAACTTCTCCCCATCACCGCGCCGCTTCGGGACTTTATGTTGATGACGGCTGGAGTCAGTGGAACAATTGGAACGGAGATTATGCAAGCGTTCCTACAAGTCATACTCTCTACGGCGCACTCTGTGGCGGACCTACAAGCACGGACTTCAGCACATTCCGCAAACTTGACGCAAAGGACGCTACTTCAAATGAAGTCGCTCTCGACTATCAGGTTGGTCTCGTTGGCGCGGCGGTCGGACTTTATAACGCTTACGGAACGGGAAACGTTGTTGCGGAAATAGGCGATGAAGTTACGGTTTATCCCGAAGAGATCGCGGCTGCAAAGGGTGAAATTCCTCAGCCTCCCGTAACTACCACGACCGCTAACACAACAACTTCAACGACGACTACCGCTACTACCACAACGACTTCCACTACAACAACCACTACCACCACTTTCACAACATCTATTACCCCGAATACAACAGACAGCGGCACGACTACGACCATGCAGCAGCCTGACGATACTCGCTATGGCGACGCTAACTGCGACGGCAAGATCGAGATTGCGGACGCTACGCTGATTCTCCAGTTCCTCACCAACAAGGACGAATATAGTCTTACAGCGCAGGGAATGAAAAATGCCGACGTTATAGGCAACGGCGACGGCGTTACAGCTCAGGACGCTCTTGTTATTCAGCAGGTCGACGCAGGAATTTACAAGGTTTCCGATTTGCCGATTAAGGATTGATAAATTTCTGATCTGCACATAAATAATGACAAAAGCAGGCTCAATACGAGTCTGCTTTTGTTTTATATCGATACTTATTCACGATAATTTCACAAAAACCCAACTTTTTGTTGCAAAAACAACTGATGATATTGTGATTATGTATAATTCCAACTGTCTATTTTAGGTGAATAGGGAGAATATGCAAAAAAACGCTGTTTTGTAACCAAATTGTAACCAAAAAATTTTCAAAAATATGTATAATGTATGTATAAACATATTATAGGCTGTGAATCTGCGCAGACAGATTCTAATTTTTACGAAAGAAGAATGATAATATGCAGAAATTTAATAAGTTCAAATCTGTTATCCTCAGCGGCATGATCGCCGCGGCTTCCGTAGCAGGTTCGTTCGCTTCCGTTGCTGCGCCCTCTCTCTCAGCGTCAGCGGCAGGTTCGGACGACTACGCGAAGCTTCTCCAGTATTCTCTCTATTTTTACGACGCAAATATGTGCGGCGATAAAGTAGGAGAAACTTCCGCTCTTACATGGCGCGACGACTGCCATACTTCCGACGAAGTTAAGGGCGGTTTCCACGACGCCGGCGACCACGCTATGTTCGGTCTCCCCCAGGGTTACACGGCTTCAACTCTCGGCTGGAGCTTCTACGAATTCAAAGACGCTTACAATGCGACCGGTCAGGCTGAACATCTCAAAGTCGTTTCCGATCATTTCAACGAGTTCTTCAAGGCTTCCACAAAACTCAGCGGCGATTCCGTTTCAAGCTTCCTCTATCAGAAAGAAGACGGCAACAAAGACCACGCTTACTGGGGTACTCCCGAAAATCAGGAAAACGTTCAGGGAACTCGTAAAATGTACTGGACTTCCAGCGGCGCAAGCGATATTGCCGCAGATTATGCAGCTTCACTCGCCCTCAGCTATCTCAATTTCGGTAATGCGGAAGATCTGAAGTACGCTAAGGCTCTTTACAAATTCTCTACGCAGTATAATCAGGTAGCCACGGACGGTCCTACAGGTTTCTATACTTCCGGCGGCTGCACAGACGAACAGGCTTTCGCAGCAGGCTGGCTCTACCTTGCAACAAACGATGAATCATACAAAAACGATTGTATCAGCAAACAGGTGCAATATCTCGGCTGGGTTGACGGCTGGGACAACAGAGGTCTCGGCGCAGCCTGCGTTGAAGCCCACATCACAGGCAACTGGAACAAGGTAAACAGCTTTATTACGCAGTTTGCAAATGAAAAGACAAGCAGCGGATATTTCTTTGCCGATAAGTGGGGCAGCGCGCGTCTTAACGCATCCATGCAGTTCACTTCGCTTGTTGCAACTAAAAACTCCAGCGCAAATTTCACTGACTGGTGCGTAAAGCAGATGAATTACCTCACTGGCGATAACCCGTCCGGCACTTGCTTCCTCACGGGATTTGCAAGCAATTCCGCTAAGAATCCTCACCATAGAGCAGCTTCGGGATATAATTCCTATGACGAATTCAACGGAGAAGCTCATCCGCAGTCGGTTGCTCCAAACGCTCCTACGCTTATCGGCGCGCTCGTTGGAGGCCCTACGGACGCAAACGGCTCTTATGTTGACGATATGAACGATTATGTTTGCAACGAAGTAGCTATCGACTACAATGCAGGCTTCGTCGGCGCGTCAGCAGGTCTGTATCAGCTTACAAATTCCAAATCAACAACATCTTCAAGCATCAAGGGCGTTGATAAAATTTACAACGGTCAGGCAGGTAATGATAACCCCGTTACTCCGCCTGTAACTACTACTCCTACTCCTTCTTCAAACGGACTTTACGAGATCAAGCCTGCTCAGAAGATCGTTTACAGCCAGCTTCCCGAAGACGATAAGATGATCGGTTTCAAATGGGCTGATCTCGGCGTGGGATTCGATGAAACTGTTAAATCTGTTGAAGTTAATATCTCAACTTCCGGCAGCAAGATCGGTAAGTGGGAAGGCGCATTCGGTTCTTCAACTTCCTCCGCTCCCGACTACTGGACTCAGTCTGACGCATGGACTGAAAATTACGACGGAAAGACAGCAACTATCACATGGACTCCTTCGGCTGACCAGGCTAAGCTTATCAACAAACTCAGCGGCGATCTGAAATTCGGCGTATGGTACATCGAATGCGACACGTTCACTATCGATTCCATCGTTGTAAAGACTGACAAGTATAACGGTTCTGCTGTTGTTACCACAGCTTCAACTAATAAGCCTTCCAATACTACCGTTACAACAAAATCCACAAATACTCCTTCCAATCCCTCTACACCCGGCGTTTATGAAGTTAAGCCCAATTTCAATTTCGACTACAATACTATCCCTGAAGATGAAAGAATGGTCGCATTCAAGTGGGAAGATTTCAACATCAGTGCAGGCGAAACTCCTACTAAGGTTGAAGTTAAGATAAGCGCCAATGGCAATATCGGCAAATGGCAGGGCGCTTTCGGCACATCTACTTCCGTTTCTCCCGATTATTGGTACATGACGGACGATATGGAACAGACTATCAGCGGAAACAGCGCTACTATCACTTGGAATATCGATTCCGCTACAGCTGCAAAAATTCAGACTAAGTACAACGGCGAACTTAAATTCGGTACATGGTGGGTAGACTGCCAGCGATTCACTATCGATTCCGTTAAGGTTTACACAAGCGGCGGTTCGACTTCTACCACAAATCCTCCCGACACTAAGCCTACAACGCCTTCTTCCGGCAACACTCTCTACGGCGATGCTAACTGCGACGGCAAGATCGAGATCGCTGACGCTACGCTTATTCTCCAGTTCCTCACTAACAAAGATGAATATAGCCTTACAGATCAGGGCATGAAAAATGCCGACGTTACAGGCAACGGCGACGGCGTTACGGCTCAGGACGCTCTCGTCATCCAGCAGGTTGACGCAGGAATCTATAAGGTTTCCGATCTTCCTATTAAATAATGCCTCAATTCAAAAGGGACTTCCGATTTGGAAGTCCTTTTTCTTTGTGTATTCATTTATTGCGTTTTTCATTCCGCTGACCATTTCTTGCGGAAATTTATATTACAATTTGACATTTTCTTAATATTGTGTTATAATTATATTGGTGATTTTTTCACAATGAGATATGTGATTTTAGAACCTCACAAGTTCTGAGAAAGGGATGATTTTTAATGAAGAAAAAACACTTCAACAGAATCGCAGCCGCTGCTTTAGCTTCTGCAATGCTTATGTCATCTGCTAACGCAGTTTTCGCTGCCGATGATTCTGCTGCGACAGGCAAGGTAATACTCTCGTTCGACTTCGAGGACGGCGACGTTTCCGCATTCTGCAACCGCGGTGAAAACGACACTACCGTGCTTTCTACTGCCACTGAGGGCGGTATCGACGGCAAGTACCTGCTTGCTTCCGGACGTTCAAAAGACTGGAACGGCCCTGCTTTACGCCTCGACGATAAGCTTGAACCCTATACTGAGTACTACATAAGCGCTAAGGTAAAGGGCAAGTACTACACCAACGTTACCCTCAGCAAACAGCATGATAATTCCGACGGTGAAACAAAGTACGCCAATCTGCTTCAGAATATCAATCAGCAGAATTATCCTACAGAGGACGGCTGGGTAACTATTCCGCCCACAAAGATCAGCTTTACAGACGAAATGAAGAACGTTTACGTTTACTTCGAGGGCGGTACGGACGATCTTTTCATAGACGATTTCACGATAACAGAAGTCCCGGTTGTTGAGATCGAACAGGATATCCCCGGTCTTAAAGATGTTTTCGCTAACGATTTCAAAGTAGGTACAGCTTTGACTCCTGACAATCTTTCCTCAAAACCCACTATGGATCTCGTTGAAAAGCATTTCAGCGGAAGTCTTACGGCAGGCAATGAAATGAAGCCTGACGCCGTTCTCAATAAGGATGCTTGTCAGGCTTATTATAAGGAAACAGGCGACGATACGGTTCCGCAGATCTCGTTCAGCGCGGCTAAGCCGTTTCTTAACTACTGCCAGAAGAATAATATCCCCGTGAGAATCCATACTCTCGTTTGGCACAGCCAGACTCCTGACTGGTTCTTCAAGGTCGGTTATGCGGACGACGGCGAATGGGTCGACAAGGAAACAATGCTCGCGCGTATGGAAAATTATATAAAGGCTTATTTCGAAGAGCTGATCAAACTTTATCCCGATATTGATTTCTATGCCTGCGACGTTGTCAACGAAGCATGGACGGACGGCGGCTCGCCCCGTAATCCCGGCGAACAGGGAAACGGCGGTTCTGAAAACTCCGCTTGGGTAAAGGTATTCGGCGATAACTCGTTTATCGAGCCTGCATTCACTTTCGCAAGAAAATATGCTCCGGCGGGCTGTAAGCTCTATTACAACGACTTCAACGAATACATGGACGGCAAGCTTAACGCTATCGTTGAAATGGCAACTGACCTCAAGGCAAAGGGCGTGATCGACGGTATCGGTATGCAATCGCACCTCGACGCAAGACAGAGCCTTGACGCGGCGTTCCCATCTGTTAATATGTACAACAAGGCGCTTGATAAGTACGCTGAACTCGGACTTGATATTCAGATCACGGAACTTGACGCTACAACTCCTGAGAACCCCACTGAAGCTGATTTCAAGGTTCAGGCTGATTACTACAAGGGAATCTGGGATTCTATCTACGCGCACAAGGATTCGATATCGGCTGTAGTTGTATGGGGCGTTACAGACGATGGAAGCTGGAGAGCTAAGAAGTATCCGCTGCTTTTCGATGCCGATTACAAGGCTAAGCCTGCGTTCCATTCTATAATTGAGGGTCACGACGTTCCAATCACTACAAATCCTCCAAAAACCACAGAGCCGCCCGTCACGACTACAACTGCGGCAGGCGATACGGCTTATGGAGACGCTAACTGCGACGGCAAGGTTGAGATCGCTGACGCTACGCTGATTCTCCAGTTCCTTACAAATAAGGACGAATATCAGCTGACTGAACAGGGCATGAAAAATGCCGATGTTATAGGCAACGGCGACGGCGTTACAGCTCAGGATGCGCTCACTATCCAGCAGGTCGATGCAGGAATCTATAAGGTTTCCGATCTCCCTATAAATAAATAAACAGCAAAAGGACTTCCGAAATGGAAGTCCTTTAATTTTATTTACATTCAACCAATATACGATAAAATAAAAAGCATTCATTCAATAATCTGAATGAATGCTTTTATTTGGCTCCCCCTGCCCGGCTCGAACGGGCGACAACTCGGTTAACAGCCGAGTGCTCTACCGACTGAGCTAAGGAGGAACATCAATACCGGCGCTGAATTACTTTCCCAGGCCGTCGCCAGCCAAGTATCATCATCGCGCATGAGCTTAACTTCCGTGTTCGGAATGGAAACGGGTGTGACCTCATTGCCATAAGCACCGATTTGATGGTGACTCGTACCAGAATCGAACTGGTGTTA
>DETO01000122.1 GCA_002362135.1 Ruminococcus sp. UBA3286
GGGAAAATATTTCAATGCCGGCATAATTAAAACTCTTCCATTAGGAAGAGTTTTTGTATTTATAAGAAATTTAAATTTCAGCAAGAAAATTGATTATAGTCAAAACAGAAGCGGTCAGGAATTAACCTGACCGCTTCTGTTTTAAGGGTGGTTTATATGAATTTTAGAAGATGTCGATTATTCTGTGAATTCGCGCCCTCCGCGTGGAATATCACCTTTAAAGCCGCCGTCCGGCATTATCGGATCGCCATTTTCATCGGTAGGAGGTTGAAAATCACCATTTTTGCCGAATTTATCATCAGGAGGAGCGTCACCGTCATTGTTGAAGTCCTTTCCTCCTCCGCCTTTGAAACCTCCGCCCATTGCTGAACGCTGACCAATGAATGAAATCGTGCTTTCAGCGTTGAACGTTCCTGCGGAATTTCCGTCAAGATTGTATCCGCCGGTATCGAAAATCCCAAGAGATTGGGAAGAATCCGACGTTCCGCCGAGATACAGAGTATATGAATGCCCATTTTTAATTTCAGGGCTGCTTATAATAACATGGTCAAATTGTTTAGAGGGAGCGAAGCAAATAATTTCCGCCCCGTCCTCATCGCAAAGCGCAACAATCGTTTCAGCCTGCTGAACTGAATCAAGGGACGCGGATAATGAATACTGCGTTGAATCCTCATCGGGAGATTCCGCCATCTGAGAACTTCCGGCAGCTAAAAGAATTCCACCGTTGACAATTATTTTATTATTACTGTCAAGTGCGCCGTTTCCGCCATTTGTTGGGCCATTAACGATAATTGTACCGCCGTTGACAGTCAAATCGCCGTTTGAATCCAGGCCGTCCCCGTCAGCGTCAACGTAAACAGTTCCGCCGTTGAAATTCAACTCAACGCCGTCGGAATAAGTTCCCATGCCTCCTTGAGGAGTGCCGTCGGAAGCGTTGAATCCGTCATCGTCGGCTTGCAGCTTAATTAAACCGCCATTCACATTAATGCTTGAACTCTCAATTCCCTCATAAGAACGAAGAATTTCAACATCACCGCCGTTCACGGAAACGTTAAGATCAGCGTGAATTCCGTCGTCGCCACTGGAAAGGGTAAGGTTTCCGCCGGTGACAATAACGCCGCCGTTTGAATGTATCGCGTCATCTGCCGAGTTCACGATTATCGAGCCGTCATTAATTTCAACGGAATTTCCACCTTTTAAGCCTTTTGTGCTTATTTGTGAAGTTTCGGAAGTTGAATCCGAGGTCGCCGTCTGCATAATTTCGGGCGGAGTAACATCGTTCGGCATTGAAGGGGGATCGCCCTTAAAATCGCCGAATCCATCGGGAGGATTCATATTTCCAAATCCGAAATCATCGTGAGTTTTGGTTGAATTTTCAGAACCGCCGCCGCTTATCACATTGAAATTTCCGCCGTCAATTATCAGATCGGTTTCAGCCTGAATACCGTCCTGCTGGGAAGTAATCTCAAATTCGCCGTTTTTTATATAGACAAATCCCATAGAAACGTCGTTTTTATTAGTAGATTTAATGCCGTCTTCCTTGGAATTTATCGTGAAATTTCCACCGCATACAGCAGTATAATCCTTGCCCTTAATTCCGTCGCCGCCTGAATCGATATTCAGTTCGCCGCCTGTGATAACAACATCGTCTTTGCTGTGGATTCCGTCGAGTGAAGATGTAATATTCAGCGTACCTTTGCCGTTTATCGTCAAACTGTCGCTGCTGAAAATGCAGGCGTCGGGCGATGTTTCGTCATTGGAAGCTGTCATATTGCAGGTAAGAGAATTAACGCTGTTTTGAGCGGTTGAAATGAAGATTTTATCGGAATTAACGCCATAAATAGGCGCAGAATTGCTGCACGTAATATCTGCGTTGTCCAGTATCAGCTGAACCTTAGCAGCAGGCGCATCAACAATTATCTGCCCGTCATCAAGAGTACCCGAAATCCTGTAAATACCGCCTTCGGTTATAGTGATACACGAACCGTCGATTTGAATTCCTGTTCCGTCTGCGTTTGCCGACATATTTTTCAAAATTATATCGCCGTCAATATCATTTCTGTCGGGAATATTCTGTTCCATATCTCTGTCGGAAAAAAGCGAGTCATAATTCCTCGAAATCTTTTCGTCCGAGAGCGGTTCAGAAATAGAATTCACATCTTCAACGGGAGAATTTGCAGTAGTTTCAGCTTGATTTTTGGTCAAACTGTTCGAAGTTTGTGATGTTTTGCCGCTGCAAGCAGTAAAATTAGCAGAAACGGCAGCCAATGCAAGGAAACCTAATGCGGTTTTAAAAAATTTATTCATTTTATCACCTGAAATTCAGTTTCCCCAATTCCAATTATCTTTCTATGCTGTTATTCTAATCTAAGATTATGAAAAACAGGTGAAAGCCAATTGAAATAAATGAAAAAATCATTCCGAATAAGTAAAATTGATTTTCGTAATATGATAAAGAATTATCTTGCTATTTGGGGAATATCATAGTATAATAAGATTGGGTGATAATTATGATATATTTTCTTGAAGATGATGAAGCGATACGGGATTTTGTGCTGTATGCGCTGAATAATTCCGGAATGGAAGCTGAAGGATTTGAATTGCCGTCGGAGTTGTATGGAGCATTGCAGAAGCGTGTGCCTGATTTGCTGCTGCTTGATATAATGCTGCCCGAAGAGGACGGCTTGAGCGTGCTGAAAAAACTACGGAACAGAGCCGATACAAGCCGTCTTCCTGTTATAATGCTGACCGCAAGAAGTACGGAATACGACAAAGTGAACGGGCTTGATGCAGGAGCGGACGATTATTTAACTAAGCCGTTCGGCGCGATGGAGCTTATTGCACGGATAAATGCGCTTCTTCGCCGCGTTCGCCGTGATTCCGATGATATAATAAATCTGCGTGGTCTGATGATAGATACGCAAAGCCGCGTGGTGAGTTACAATGGAAAAACCGTCGCTTTAACCAATAAGGAGTACTGCTTGCTGCTGATTCTTGTGAAAAATATTGGAAGAGTATTCACGCGCGATGAACTTTTGAGGCAGGTCTGGGGATTCGATTTCAGCGGTGAAAGCCGTACCGTCGACGTTCATATCCGAACTCTGCGCTCAAAATTGGGGTTGGGCGGAGAATTGATAGAAACCATTCGCGGAGTTGGTTATATTATTTACGATAAATGAAGGGGGATTTTTTAGTGAAAAAGAAAATATTTTTCGGTATTTTTTTAACATCTTTGATTATAAGCGCCGGTGCAAGCTTGCTGACATCGGCTGTTATTTTTTTGAATATAGCGGAAAATTGGCAGGATATCGCTATTGATACTCTTGATTCGATATTTTTGATAATTATTGCTATCGTGCTTATTTCGGCAATTATAGGCTTTATAGCCACGAAACGAATCGTTAAACCGATCGTCAGAATCGATCCTGATCACCCCGAACCTAAGAAGAATTACAGAGAACTTGCGCCGATTCTGGAGAGGCTTAATTCCAGAAACGGTATGGTGAACAGGCAAAAAGCTGAACTGATCAGCCGCCGCGAGCAATTTAGCCTGCTGACGGAAAGTATGAAAGAGGGTATGATAATTGCCGATCCTAAAACGTCGATTCTTACTTGTAATTCGGAGGTTTCGAAGCTTTTATGTGTGGAGCCGCCCAAAAACGGCGACAGCATTTTCACTTTGAGCCGCGAGGAAAATTTCCGCCGCTGCATTCAGGACGCTATGGGAGGCAGACGCGCGGAATGTCTGCTGAAAACCGAACAGGGCGATCGCAGAGTAATTGCCAGTCCTGCTTGTATCAACGGCGCTGTGAATGGGATCATTGTATTCATCTTTGACGTTACTGAAGAACAGGCTCTCGAAAGAATGCGCAGGGAATTTACTTCCAATGTTTCTCACGAGCTGAAAACGCCGCTGACGACGATTTACGGCGTTGCGGATATGCTTGCCAACGGCATGGTTAAAGGTGAGGACGTGACTGCATTCGGCAGTAATATCCGTCGTGAAGCCGACAGATTGATCACTCTTATCAACGATATTGTGGCGCTGTCCAAGCTTGATGAAAATTCACTGCCGCGGAGCAATGAGGAGGTTGACCTTTATGAGCTTGCGGAGGAGATAGTTTGCAGGCTGGAAAACTGTGCCGACGAAAAGAATATCACGGGAACTGTGACAGGCGATCATGTGACGCTGGTAGGCAATCGAACCGTGCTTGACGAGGTGATTTACAATCTTTGCGACAACGCTATAAAATACGGAAATATCGGCGGAAAGTACGAAGTAAAGCTTTCGCACATTCCGAAGCGCGCCATTCTGACGGTCAGCGATAACGGGATAGGGATTTCAGACGAGCATATCGAGCGTATCTTTGAGCGGTTCTATCGCGTTGATAAAAGCCGTTCGCGAAAAATAAAAGGCACCGGTCTGGGATTATCCATCGTTAAGCATGGCGTAATGTATTACGGCGGAACTGTCCGCGCTGTCAATACAACTGAGGGGACTTCTTTTATTGCAGAATTTCCTTTGTAAGATAAATCGAGAGAAATCCAGAGAATTCAAGAAATTCTAAGAATAATAATGATAAATTTCAAAAAACATAATAATTATCACTAAACCATTCTGAATCGTTTCAAGATGACTGTTGCGGTTCACGTGAACTTATGCTATAATATTTATATCACGTGAATAGTACTGCGGAACTATTTTGATTGAGTTATGTTCCGCAAAGGAGGTTTTTAAAATGATAAGGATGGTTCCGGGAACTACAATTAAATTCACCGAGCAGGCGCGCGATGCCGCTTTTGACATTATTTCACCGGTTTTGGAAGCAACGGGCGGACTTACGCTGTCGCAGCTGTCAAAAGTAACGGGTCTGGAAGGTTCTACCATTCAGAATTGGATAAAGCGCGGCTGGGTATCCTCAACGGGCGGAAAGAAATATTCCGAAAAGCAGGTAATACGAATCCTGCTGATAAATATGCTGCGCGGAGCGATGCGTCTGGAAAATATCGCTAAGCTTATGACCTACATAAACGGCGATGTGGAGGATACTTCCGATGATATAATTGCGGATATTGTTTTGTATAATATCTTGTGCAGAATAATATTTACCGCCGAAGATCGAGGCGCATTTGAAACTGACTCGATAAAGCTGCTGATTGACGACGAGATTCGCGACTGTGCGGAGGAGATCAGAGACGAAGTGAAGCTTAGGAAGGCGATGTACGCTATGGTAATGGCTTATCGCAGCGTTTGCCTTAAAAAAGAAACGGAATCGGCAATGGATGTTATTCTTGCTGAAATGGCTGAAAACTAAGGAGAATTATTATGGCAAAATTTGAAGAATTAAGACCCGACGGCAAACCGAAAAGAAATTTTACGGGAAAATTCATCGGAATCGGCGTTGCAGCAGCGGCAGCGGCATTGCTGTTCATAAGCTCATGCACTATCGTTCCCGCAGGTCATACGGGCGTAATACTCACTCTCGGCAAGGTTTCCGACAGTTCGTTTTCAGAGGGATTTCATCTTAAAATACCGATAATCCAGAGCGTTGAAAGCGTTTCAAACAAGATTCAGGTATATGAAATTCCTGCGTCTGCGGTCTCGAAGGATTTGCAGACCGTAAGCAGCAATGTTGCCGTGAACTATCGTCTTGTTTCCGATAAATCAGGGGATATGTACCGAAACGTTGGCATGGATTATCAGACGGTTCTTATTGCGCCGGTAGTACAGGAATGCATGAAATCTGTGACGGCTAAATATACTGCCGAGGAAATGATTACTGAACGCGCGGCTGTGGGTGATGAAGTAAAGACGGCGCTGGACGCTAAGCTTAACAGCTACGGAATTTTCATCGAGAAGTTCAACATCGTGAATTTTGACTTTTCCGAGGAATTCAACAATGCTATCGAGGCAAAGCAGGTTGCGGAGCAGAATCTTCTGAAAACCGAGACCGAGCAGAAGCAGGCTATCACGGTTGCAGAGGCTCAGGCTAAGCAGAAAGTAATCGCTGCCGAAGCCGAGGCGGACGCCATTCTCGCGAAAGCCGAAGCCAATGCGGAGGCAAACAGAATGATCGAAGCGTCGTTGTCCGATAAGGTAATTGCCTATGAGCAGATAGAAAAGTGGGACGGCGTAATGCCTAAGGTCGTAAGCGGCGACAGCAACGGAATGCTGATAAACATCGACCCTGATGATCTGGGCGGTTCATCGCAGCCTTATACGCAGCCTGCGACCGAACCTTCAACTGACTAAGTGTGGGCAGAAAGAATAGATCGCTGATTGGTTCTGCAATTGATTTTGTATTTGATTTGATCGAACTTTTTGGCGATGATATAATAGAATGGATAATAGGATTGTTTGACTAAGTTCATTTGTCTGATATAGGGAAAAATCGCCTGCAATGTATATATTGCAGGCGATTTTAATTAAACCGTATAACCGTTCGCTCTTAATTCGTCAATGAGATCGCCGAGAATCGCGGCATTTGTTGCCGATACCGAGTGAAGCAGCAGGATTTCTCCTCCGTGTGCCGATTTCGTAAGTTTGCTTAAACTTTCCGCAGGATCGGGCTGCATATCAGTTTGCCAGTCGACGTAGGCGTAACTCCAGAAAACCGTTTTATATCCGCATTCCTGCACGGTTTGGAGCGAATCTTCGGAATATTCTCCGCATGGAAATCTGAAATACTGCATCTCATAGCCGTAATTATTAAGCACATAATTATGAAGAGACATAATTTCCTCGACAGCTTTGTCGTGGGAAAGTGTGGGAAGACTTGCGTGTGTCATACCGTGATTTCCGAGAATGTGTCCCTCAGCGATCATTCGCTTTACAAGGGATTCCTCTTTTTTTGCGTAATCACCCGTGAGAAAGAAGATCGCCGTAGCGTTCTTTTCTTTCAGGGTATCCAGAATCTGCGAAGTATAGCCGTTTTCATAGCCTTGATCAAAAGTGATGATTATCCGTTTTTCATCTTCGGAAATGGCGCAGGCATCATAATCGCCATACTGTCGGGTGAATTGAACGGCGTCGGACGGACGGTTTTTTTCATCTACGGAAGTACCTTGACCGTAGCCGTGTTTGGTAGTATCCGCCGCATATACTGCGTACGAGGGAATTGCGGCGGCGGTGAGGATCGCTGTAACTGCGGCGATCGATTTCATAATTCCACTCTCCTTATTTGAGCTGCGGATTCCTCCCACGCAAATCAATTTTTGCTTATGCGACATTATGCAGGGGGACGCTGCACGAACGTGCCGT
>DETO01000087.1:0-9112 GCA_002362135.1 Ruminococcus sp. UBA3286
TATAATATAAAGGTGATCTCTATATGAAATATATATAGAAAGATTTGCTATATATGAGTCGATCGCCTTATTTTATTATATAATATAATATGACTAAATTTAAGATCTGCTCGCCTATAGAATATTTTATTAAGGAGTTGACAGCATGAAAAATATTTTATTTGCTGCTTCAGAATGCGTACCGTTTATTAAAACAGGCGGTCTTGCCGACGTATGCGGAGCTTTGCCTCAGTATATAAACAAAGACGAATTCGATGTAAGGGTAATTATGCCCTATTATACCTGCATTCCGCCGAAATACAGAGATAATTTCAAATACGTCACTCATTTCTACATGGACTACGGTTTGCGTCCGAACGGCGTTCACGTAGGCATCATGGAGTATGAATACAACGGTATTAAATTTTATTTCGTGGATAACGAATTCTACTTCAAATGCGATTCTCCCTACTCCTCCGACCTGAAATGGGATATCGAGCGTTTTACATTCTTCTGTAAAGCGGTTCTTTCCATTCTGCCCGTTGTAGGATTCCGCCCCGACATTATTCATTGCCACGACTGGCAGGCTTCGCTTATCCCCGTATTCCTTCATTCGACTTTCGCAACTAATCCTTTCTACAGTTCTACAAAGACGATAATGACTATCCACAACCTTAAATTCCAGGGCGTATGGAATATTGATACATTTAAATATAATACCGCTCTTCCGGATTATATGTTTACGCCTGATAAGCTGGAATTCAAGAAGGACGCCAATATGCTTAAAGGCGGACTTGTTTATGCGGATTATATTACGACAGTTTCCGAAACTTACGCCGAGGAGATAAAGTATCCATTCTTCGGAGAGCAGCTTGACGGCCTGCTTCGTGCAAGAAGCGCTTCGCTGCGCGGAATCGTTAATGGTATCGACTACAAAGTTTTCGATCCTGCCAATGATAATCAGATCTACGCGGAATTCAACTCCAACAGCTTTAAAGAGAAAAAAGCTGTCAATAAGGAAAAACTTCAGGAAGAACTTGGACTGCCTGTTGACAGAAACAAGTATATGATCGCTATAATTTCCCGTCTGACAGATCAGAAGGGTCTCGATCTCATAAACTACGCCATGGAACGTATATGCGACAACAATACGCAGTTTGTCGTTGTCGGCACAGGCGATCCCAGATATGAGAATATGTTCAAGCACTATCAGTGGAAATATCCTGAACGCGTTTCCGCAAATATTTTTTATTCCGACAAGCTTGCGCATAAAGTTTATGCTGCCGCAGATGCAATGCTTATGCCGTCTCTTTTTGAGCCGTGCGGGCTTACGCAGCTTATTTCAATGCGTTATGGTACTATTCCGATCGTCAGAGAAACAGGCGGTCTTAAAGATACTGTTATGCCTTATAATGAGTTCGACGGTTCAGGCACGGGATTCTCATTTGCGAATTACAACGCTGACGAGATGCTTGGCGTTATCAATTATTCAAAGCACATTTACTACAATCACCGCGACGAATGGGATAAAATGGTTAAACGCGCTATGGAGACAGATTACTCGTGGAACAGTTCCGCACGCCAGTACGAAGGTATGTACAGCTGGATGATAAACTGGTAAATCTGCATCATGAATGACCTCAAAATAAAAGGCGCGATATTCGATATGGACGGTCTCATGATTGATACCGAAAAGCTGTATCTCAGATTCTGGAAGCAGGCTGCTGCGGATTTTGGATACAATATGGAAGATCATCATGTTTTTGCCATACGAAGCCTTGCAAGAAAATATTCTGTCCCAAAGCTTAAAAGATTCTTCGGTGAGGATTTTCCTACTGAGGAAGTACGTCAGCGCCGCACGGAACTTATAAACGCGCATATTGAAAAGTATGGTATCGAGACAAAGCATGGGCTTTTTCAGCTGCTTGATCATCTGAAAAAGAATAATATCAAACTCGCTGTCGCTACCGCTACAAGACGTGAAAGAACGCTTGCATATCTTGGAATGATCAACGCCGCAAATTACTTCGACGCAGTAATTTGCGGTGACATGATAGAAAACGGAAAGCCCGACCCTGATATTTATCTTACCGCTGCTGCTCAACTCAAACTTGATCCCCATGAATGCACCGCATTTGAGGATTCCCCGAACGGTATAAAAGCAGCATTTTCAGCAGGCTGTCACACTATCATGATACCCGATATGACTCCGCCTGAAGCTGAATTGATGCCCATGCTCAGCGGTGTATACGATACTCTTGATAAATCGATAGATTTTTTTGAAGGAAGGATTTGATATGCTGAACAAGGTAAGCGCATCGAAAATCTTCGATATCCCGAAATTCTATTACTTCGACAGCGGCAATGATTATTCCGGCAGTCTCAACGATTTTTCCTATAAGATCATCACACAGGAAAAAATTAAAGCAATGACTTGGCACGGAAAGCTTTGCTCTGCAAAAGCAAAAATTGAACATGAAGAAGAATTTGAACGTAGTCAGAATGGATTTGACGCCATGATACAATGGCTTGAAAAACAATATTCGGCTATATAAACAATAAAACCTCCGATAATTCGGAGGTTTTATTTATATAATTTTTATTGCTGCAAACAGTTGACATCACCAATATATATCGCTCGGCGACGAGTTAGGTTCAGGAGGCGTATCCGTTTGCGGCGGTTCAGTTGCCGGAGGATCAGTCGGAGGCGGATCAGTAGGCGCAGGCGGTTCAGTCGGAGCATTTGTAGTAGGCTCAGCTGAATGAGTCGGCGTTTCCGTACTTGGCTCTGTATTCTGCTGAGTAGCAGGCGGCTGAATCTGTGCATCAGCAGGAATGTAATATACATTCAGCTTATTGCTGTCCTTATTGCTGAAATATTCTCCCGGATAAGCGTTCTTGCCGTCTATCTGGAGTTCTACGATAGTATTTGGATATCCCCATGAACTTGAAGAGACAACCATGGTATAATTAGTGATTCCGGCTTCCTTCAAAGCATTCTCATACTGCGAGACCGTAAGACCTTCGTATGAAGGAATAGTCGCGCCGTCTTTACCCTTACTTACGACAAGCTTGATCGTTGTTCCCTGTGGAACCAACGTGCCTGCTTCTACGCTCTGTTCGAGAATAACGTCCTTTTCACGATCGTTCGAATATTCGTAAGTCACTTCAAAAGTGAAATATTCCTTATACTTATCTTCCGTAAGCGAAATGAATTTACCAAGAAAATTCGGAACTTCCGTATCAGCCGCCACGCCGTCGGAATTTTCGCCGTCGGTAACAACATTTTCTGAAGTTGACGATCTCTTCGAACTGCTTTCGTCATCAGACTGCGGCACGAAAACTTTCATCAGAAAAACCGATATGATAAGAAGTATAGCCAAAAGAAGTATACCGATTATAACAGGCACTTTCAGTCTGTCAACGGTATTGACTTTCTCATAGCGATAATCGTCGTCGTCATCGTCATAATCGTCATAATCATCTTCCATACGCGGATCGTACCTGTCATCGTAATACCGCGGCGGAGGAACATTTGCACGATTATCATAGTATTGAGGCTGAATGGGCTGCTGTACCGGCTCGGGTTCAGGTCTGGCAGGCATAGGGATAGGCTGCGAAGCCTCGATAGGCTCTTCTTCCTGCTCATCAGCCTGATACTCAAAAAGTCTTGTCACCAGTTCGGTGATCGTCTGGATTCGGTCAGCGCCCGAAAGATTCATTCCGTCCATGATCGCTCTCGAAACGTGTTTCGGAATGCTTGTATTCAGCATAGCAGGCTCGCAAAGATCGTCATTTTTAAGACGGCTAAGCGAATCTACGGGCATACAGCCCGTAAGAGCGCGGTACAGCAGAGCGCAGATTCCATAAACGTCCGTCCACGTACCTTGACGACAGCTGCTGCTTGCGGAATACTGTTCAGGAGCAGCATACCCCTTAAACAACTCATGCTCAAGTCCCGCGTCCGCAGTACGTACTGCCGAAACGCAGAATCCGGAAAGTATGAGTTCATTTTTGCTTGTTATATAAACGGTTTCAGGACTTATCGCCCTGTGAATTATACCTGCATTATGAAGAATGCCGATCGTTGTGAATAAGGGCGGAAAAAGCTTGGAAACCTGCTCCCAGCTCAGTTCGCCTGCATTATCTTTCAGATAATTCAGCATTTTCTTGCCTTCGATATATTCAAAAACGGTATAAGTCGTGTTATTTTCCGCGAACATATCGAGAATAGGGTTTATATTTGAATTATTTCTGAGTCTTGCAAGAGATTTGTTAAGTTCAGTATATTCCGCCATGAACGCCTTATATTTAGCAAGATTATTGTAATTGACGTTTATGGTAGCCTTATTTTTAACACGGGTGCAGAAGTTCACCGGCATATATTCTCTCAGCAGCACGTTACAGCCTGTTGAGATATCATGACCGATATAAGTTGCACCTTCGCCGTTGCGGCTTGCAAGAACGCCTACGAGATACCGATCTTTCAGAACAGTACCCGGAATGATATACATTGGATCATACGGAGAATCACTGTCATATCCGCAATGAGGGCAGATATGCTGATCCATGTCATATTTTTCCATACATCTGTAACAGAATCTACGTTCTCCCAAAGCAGCTCCTCCTTTTAATAATAACATATTTGCAATTTGCGCTTTCAGAATCCACGAGTATAATATATGTATTTGCAGGATATAAAATGCCCTGAAATTATACTCGCACACATTCTCAATAATAATTTTAGCAGAATTTTAGATTTCTGTCAACTATAAAAGCGAATATGATACTAAAACCCTGCAAATTGTATCTTTTCTGTAATAATTTTGTAGTTTTTTGTAACAACTACAGTTTCATCATTTCCTCAGCGGCAAGCATTACTCCGAGTTTTCCGCTCGTATATGTTATACCGCCCTGCATCCATACTGCAAACGGCTCACGGATAGGAGCGTCGGCGGAAAGTTCGATTGAAGCTCCCATAGTGAACGCTCCTGCCGCCATGATGACCTGACTTGTATAGCCCGGCATATCCCACGGTTCAGGCGTTACGAACGAATCAACGGGCGCACCTTTCTGAATTCCGCGGCAGAAAGCTGTCAGATGAGCTTCATCGCCAAGCTCGACAGCTGTGATTATATCTCCTCTTTTATCATCTTTGCGCGGCGTACATTTATAACCCATGAGAGTGAAAAGCTCGCTTGCGAAAGCGGACGTTCTGATCGCCGCAGCAACTACATCGGGTGCGAAGAAAAGTCCGAGCAGTATTTCGCGGTTCATACCCAGCGTACAGCCAACTTCTTTGCCCATTCCAACGCACGTCAGACGATATGAGCAAAGTTCCACCAGATCGGCTCTGCCGGCAATATATCCGCCTGTACGGGCAATTCCTCCCCCTGCGTTCTTGATGAGCGAACCGATTATTATATCTGCGCCAACATCTGTTGGTTCGCGCTCTTCAACAAATTCGCCATAGCAATTATCGACCATGATCACGGCGTCGGGATTTCCCTTTTTAACCGCCTTAACCATTTTTTCTATATCGTCCACCGTAAATGCAGGTCTGAGAGAATATCCTCTCGAACGCTGAATGTACGCAACTTTAACGTCTTTCACGGCTTCTGTGATCTTCTCGTAGTCTGGAATTCCGCCCTCAAGCAGATCAACCTGACCGTACTCAACCCCGAAATCAATAAGAGAACCGTTTCCCTTTTCGCCTGCAAGTCCGATAACTTCTTCAAGAGTGTCATAAGGTTTACCCGTGATAGAAATCATTTTATCGCCTGTGCGGAGAATTCCGAAAAGAGCAACCGAAAGAGCATGAGTTCCCGATACGAAATTTGAGCGCACGAGAGCGTCTTCCGCGCCAAGAACCTGCGCAAACACCTTATCTATTGTCTCTCTTCCGATATCGCCGTAACCATAACCTGTAGAACCGTAAAAACATGGCTCGCTGACTCTGTTGTCCGAAAAGGCTTTCAGCACTTTCGCTCCGCAATATTCCGCTGTTTCATCTATTTTCTTAAAAGCTTCCGCGCAATTTGCTTCCGCCTGTTCCGCATATTCTCTCAACTGAGAATTAAAATTATATATATCGTATATATTCTTATTCATAGTTACATCCCTTCCAAATCTACTGTTCCAGTCTGCCCTTGCTTAAACTTTCCTTTTCAACATCGCGACGTTCAAGCACTATCTCCGTTTCTATCTCCTTGAATCCTATCTCGCGATAAAAGCTCACACGGACGTCAAGAGCAAGCAAAAACGCCCGCTTTCCGAGATTATTCAGAAACAGCGCAAGCCATTTTAAAAATTCGCGCGCATATCCGCTGCCGCGGGCAGCCTGCTTAGTTGCAACTTGTCCTATAAGTACCACGTCATTTATATCAAACACAACTGACGCAGTAGTACTTTGCTGATATGTAAATACATGGCTTACACCATGTCTGCATCTATGCGAAGTATCCGTATACCATAGCGAAAAATCCGCTATATTCGGAAATCCCTCGCTTAAAATTTTATAAACTTCCGTAAGATCGGGATCAAAATCAACATTTTTCTCCACAAACATCGTGCTTTTTTCATCAGGAGTCAACTCGAAAATCGTTCGGTTCAGTATCTGATAATGTTCGGAAATTCCTATATCACGCAGAATTCTCGAATCACCCTCCACTCTGAACGGCAGATTCATATTTATAAAAAATCTGATCTCGTCCGTAGCTTCAAGCTTGCCGTCGGAGCATATTATCAACGTAGAATTTATGATAAACATAAACCCCTCTCCTGTTTCGTCGGTTATTTTGTAAAACCGGCAAAAATCATAACCTGCTCCGTAAGCCTTCATGTATGCCAGCATTTTTCTTCCCGAAAGAGTTTTCAGCAGTATCTCACGATCAAGCTCGCTTTCGCTTTGAATCAGTCTGATCATAATTCCTGTATCCTTTCGGCAAGCTTTCTGACAAGTATCAGCGTATTATCAAGATCCTCGGAATTTATAACGCACGACGGGCTGTGAAGATATCTGCATGGCAGCGAAACGGCTATAGTACGCACTCCCCTGCCGCTTACGTGAATCGCTCCGCTGTCGTTTCCGCCCGCGATCATCGTCTTCGTCTGACATGGGATATCAAGTTCGTTCGCTGTATCAAAAGCAAGGCGATACAATTCCTTGTCGTAAACCGTGCTTCTGTCCATGAATCCGACAACAGGGCCTCCGCCCAGTTCGCATACCCTTTTCGCTCCCGAAACTCCGTCAATATCTGCGGCTGTTGTGGCTTCCAAAACAACTGCGAAATCAGGTGCAACCGAAAATGCGCTTACTCTTGAACCGCGCAGCCCGATCTCCTCCTGAACATTGAAAACAAAATATGTATCATACTTCGGCTTTTCAAGGATAAGCCTGATCATCAATGCGCAGCCCGCACGGTCGTCTATTGCCTTTGATTTGATACATTTTTCGCCGAGTTCGATGAATTCCGAATCAAAATAAACGCAGTCGCCCAAACTTACGAACTTTTCTGCTTCTTCCTTTGAAGAAGCGCCGACGTCAATGTACATATTCCCGATTTTCGGCGAAGTTTCGCGCTCTTCTTTTGATAAATTATGAACGGCTGTCGAGCCTATTACTCCGCTTAAATTATTTTCGCCGACAGTAACCTGCCTGCCGATAAGCACCATGGGATCTATTCCGCCGACCTCGCCAAAACAAAGAGCGCCGTCATCACGTATATAAGTCACGATCGCTCCAACTTCGTCCATGTGAGCGCATATCATCAGCTTCTTGTCCGAACGAAGAGTTCCTTTGCAAAAACAAATAAGATTTCCGAGATTGTCAACATGATATTCGCAATGATCTTTTATCATATCAACTATTGCTTCGCGAACTTTATTTTCGTCTCCCGATACGCCGTTTATCAAACACAATTTTTTTAACAATTCTTTCATTATGCTTAACCTCCGATAAATTTCGCAAGAAGTTCCGCCGTATACCGAACATCGGCAAGGTCAATAACTTCTACGGGCGTATGCATATTTCGCAGCGGAATAGATACCGTGCATACTTTTGCACCGCTTCGGCTTACAGAATACTGATCTGCATTTGTAGATGTAAGATCGTTCATAACTTCATACTGAAACGGAATATCTGCCGATTTTGCCGCCGCGATAAGTCCGTTTGAAATTTCTCGTGAAAGGCACGGTGAAATACCTATCATCGCACCTTTTCCAAGATCACCGCATTTTTTGCGATCTTCTCCCTCAGCATAGGCAAAGCTTACATCAACTGCAATAGCAATATCGGGATCAAGTTCGTATGCTCCGATTTTCGCACCCCTTTCGCCAAGTTCTTCCTGAACTGAGAATATTGCCGTTACGTTATATTTAGTTTCGCGACCATCAAGCAGTTCCAACGTCTGAAGAATCGCAGCAACTCCGCATCTGTCGTCCATTGCTCCGCCTGAAACGCGTTCGCCTATAAGACTTCTGCATTTCACGTCAAAAGTAATGCTGTCGCCAAGAGAAACTTCCTTTTCAACTTCTTCTTTGGTCATTCCTGTATCTATCGCCGCGTCCTCAAATGCCTGAACTTTGCTGTCGCCTTTTGTAAGGTGAGGAGGTACTGAGCATATCACGCCTTTTATCTCCTTTTTTCCGTGGATAACTACCTGCTGAGCAGGAAGAAGTCTGCGGTCTATTCCGCCGAGATTTCCAAATTTTATAAAGCCTTCGGAAGTTATATTCGTTACGATCATGCCGATCTGATCAATATGAGCGTCAAGGACAAGATCGGGTTTGGATTCACTGTGTACCCCAAATCTGCCGATAACGTTTCCGTTTACGATTTCGGCATCAGGACAATATTTTTTCAGCATTTCAAGCGCCAGATCAGCCGCGCTGCATTCGTCTCCGGAAGCTCCGCAGGCTTCGGACAATGCAAAAACGGTTTGTTTCAATTCCATGTTTGCTTCCTCCATTTTTCATCATATGGCAACCTCTAAAAACCTCTTTTGACAAAAATCAGCTATGCACGGCATTTGCCGTGTCAAGTCCTCTCGGAGTGCGTCAGCACGCCTTCGAGAACTTTCCTTGCAACTGCCGTGCCTATCTGATTTTTGCTTAACCAAACAGGTTTTTAGAG
>DETO01000087.1:9408-9543 GCA_002362135.1 Ruminococcus sp. UBA3286
GCTTAACCAAACAGGTTTTTAGAGATTGCCATATTTTTTATTATAGCATACTACAATTTTTTTTGCAATACGCAAATCAACTTTTTTATTTTTCGTGACTAATCTCCGTAGGATATTGCATTTCAACAGAAATTA
>DETO01000137.1 GCA_002362135.1 Ruminococcus sp. UBA3286
ATCATGCAATATATTTTCATTATACCACATACTTTCCAATAAATTAAGCAGATTTAACAATTAATTTTCCATTGGTCTTACCTCATAAAATTATTTACCGTATCTGTAACGGATTTGTAATCATAAGGCAGATTATTTTCTCATCGGACTCAACCTTTACAATTTATTTTAGAAATTTATCTAAAGACTCATCGTCGAAATTTCAGATAATCCTGTATCTAAATTGAGCTTAGATAGAAGCCGATAATTGTCAGCAATACGGTAACGTCATAATCGAATCTTACTTTATTCTCTTTCAATCAACGGAACAAGCCTGTCGCGGCCTATATTCCCACTTTAGCAATTCAATTACTCAGTCAGCCCGCCGGCTTCCTGCTGTGATTCTGTTGTAGACTCCATTGGACTCACGCACCTTTCCGCTATAAATAATTTACATTGAGAATAATCTCAAACCAAGTAAATTCAGCTTGGAGTATTTTTTCTTTACTCCCTTTCCTTGATTATATAATACCACATCTGTCAGCAAATGTCAATAGTATTTTTCATCTTTTTTGATATTTTTAGTCTAATTTGTAGCTGTTCACAAATTATAATATTTCTGATTGTGCATTATGACGAAATAAAATTAAATTCAAAAAAACACTTGTATTTTTAAACAATATGATGTATAATTAATTGTATAACTTTTCAAGATTTGGAGTGATTTTATGCCTTATTGCGAACGCTGCGGAAGACAGCTGGAAGAAGGTCAGGTCTGTAACTGCAACGCTAATACAAATCCCAATTTAAATCAAGAGACGATCCAGCCGCCTCCTCCGCTGTACAATCAGGCGATGTATGCAAACGGATACAACAATATGGCCAACCCCAATGCGCCCAAGAAAAAGGTATGGCCTATTGTACTTGCTATAGCGATTCCATTACTTCTTATCGCGCTTGTTGTCGTTGGAATCTTAGCGGCGATATTTGTTCCCACCATGATAGGATACACGCACAAATCCAAGCTTGCCTCTCAGAATTCATACAGCTCAAGTCTATCTAAAGCCATAAATGCTGTTATGACAGAACTGGATGAAGAAGGCTATGATGTTTATGGCAACTATTTTATCTGCTCCACCGAAGACAGCAGTTTTTGCTATGACAGCGACAGCGACGATCTGGATTACAGCGATTTGAACGACCGTATTAACGAATATTTCCCCGACAGCGAAAACGGCTGTTGGTTCGCCGTTTATGAATACGGAGTTGTGACATACGTTGCAAGCGCGGAATCATGGGAAAGCGAAATCGTTGGAACTTACCCGTCAACCTCATCGCTTGATTCTCCGAAGGGTTATCGAGGAACAAAAGGAGGAATAGCATACAGCGAAGAAGAAGAATTGGGTGATATTTACGAAGATACCCTTGAGTTCATTTTTAATTCATATTAATTATAAAGAAAAAAGCAGTCCGTATGGGCTGCTTTTTATGATTATTCCATGTCAAATGAATCAAGATCGATACCTTCAAGAAGCTCTTTCAGGGAAGCAAGTTCGTCAACCGTAAGAGTTACGCCCTTGCCCATTCTTGAATGATCCGGAGCCCACTCGCGAATATCATACTTAGGATCTTTTTCGTTCCAGCTGACCATATTCAGCTCCTTCGTCCAACCCTTGGCATTCTCGGAAAGAACCCCGATCTTTTCAGTAATTTCGTATTTCAGCTCTGCCATAACAACTCTCCTTTCAATACGGGCTCGCGCCCTTATTTGCAATCTGCTTTACTATTGTATCATAAATCGCTCAATTTGTCTACCCTTTTTTGCGCGACAGAATCAAATTATTAATTGACAATTTATTTTAAATATGGTATAATAAATTCAACATGATGTGAACAGATTCATTAGGCATGGCGATTTTTCACGGATATACCGTAATTTGTGCAGTGCCGTCACAACATTAAGGACGTGATACGCTTTGAAAATAAAAAAATATTTTCCTACAAGCAAAATGCGATTCTATTTTTTGAAATTTGCCTTCAGATTGACTGCATTCAGCATTATGATCTGGCTTTACATAAAAGATAAGCATAAATTTTATCAATATACCACAACAAATATTACCGATGGCGTCAATTTTATGCACGTAATGTGGGCGGTTTTCATGATATTAATGATACTGCACCTGATTCCGCCGAAATTCATCTCAATGGGCGGCGGAAAAAAACGCGCCGTAAATTTCAAAATGATTCCGGACTATTCTGAAGCCGAGTTATACAAATTTATCCACAACGAAAACGTTAAAGCGTGGAAATCAATGCTGGCATGGCTTGCCGGAAATGCGGTGATCGGCGCGCTTTATTTCCTGAAATTGATCGGAAATCCCGAATTGCTGCTGATCACAGGCTTCTATTTCATCAGCGATTATGTCTGCATTCTGATATTTTGCCCATTCCAGACTTTTGGACAGAAAGACCGCTGCTGCGTGAATTGCCGAATTTACGACTGGGGACATTTTTTCATGTTCACGCCGATGCTTTTCATTCGCACATTTTACAGTTGGTCACTGTTTTTTATGGGTGCGGCGGTTATAATACATTGGGAATATATGTGGACAAAGCATCCCGAACGCTTTTGGTACGGCTCGAATCAGACGCTAAGCTGCGCGAATTGCAAGGATAAGACCTGCGCAATCAAAAAAGATGTAACTAAACAAATCAAAAAAATTTTCAAATAAAAAGAAAAGCAGATTTCCTGATTTGCGTCGGGAAATCTGCTTTCTTTTTATTCGCGCCACATTTTTCTGTATGCAAAACAGGTAACATTTTCCGATTTCTTAAATTGACGTGCAAAATAACTCTGATCGTTGAATCCGCACAAATGAGCAATTTCTTCAACAGATTTGTCGGAAAAACGCAGAAGCTTCTTTCCATAATTAATACGGCAAGTAATAATATGCTGAAAAATCGTCTTTCCGTATATTTTTTTATATTCACGCGTGAGGTAGAATTTGCTTATGTAAAAATCAGAGGCTATCTGCTCCAAAGAAAGATCCTGACTGAAATTCTCTTCAATATATGAATTAACGGTCGCGAGCTTCTGTTTAAGAACGGAATCCGTGCTGAACTCAGACTGCTCAACAGACAACGAAATAGTCAGCACTTTTACGATCAGCCCCGATGTCAGAAGCTCGGTATTAGGATTATTTTGCTCATTCACGCTAATGATTTCCGAAATAGTTGCAACTATTTTATCAAAAGAAGACGGGCGGAAAACATTTTTGAACTGCGATGTAAAATATTCATAATACTGCCGCGATGTAGCGCCATTAAAATGAATCCAGAGGAGTTCCCACGGATCGCTTTCCGAGCTTGTGTAATTATGCGGAACACGGCAGTCAATGAAGAAACAATCCCCTGCTTTCAGGTGAAAAGTTTCGTTTCCAAACGTCAATTCGCCGCTTCCTGACGCTACGGCTACCAGCAGGTAAGAATCCAGATTTTTACGATGCGTAGCCTTGAAATCTTCTTTTTTATAAATTCCCGTTTCCTGAATATAGAAAAACGCATTTTTCGCAGCAGGCGTAGGCGTGCTGATTATCCGTTTTGACTGCATATTTTTGAATCCGCCGTTATAATTTTCCATTTCTTCGATCTCCAGAATAATGATTTTTCTTGTATATTATATCATAGGATTCATGATTTGTCAATATTTTTTGAATAATATTGCTTCATTTTATCATCAGAATTGTAACGCAAATAATCGTCGCCAACAATAATGAGCAGATGATCAATTTTCCGATTTTGATAGAAGTTCTTTTTCTTCTTGCGCTAACCCCGCAATCGGCTAAAACTCGGTCAATCTCGCGGCATGACACCTCGCTCGGAAGAGTTCGCACACCCGGTCTGAGATAAAAAACAGCCCTTTCAAAATAGATGCTGTCGGTATTATTGACCTCGATTATCTGCTTGTTGACTCCCTTTATCATTTCCGCTTCCTCCATTTGCGATGTATAACTTAATGTTATAAAAATTATTGACAAAGCGTATGATTTTATACAAAGTTATGAAAAATTACTTCAAATTCCTTATGTAATGGAAGAGATACTGCTGGGCAATACCGGCGTTTTTCTGCGCAAATTCGGGAAATCCCTCCGGATAATAATCCGCAAGAACGCGCTTTATCCATACGTCGATCGGAAAAGCCTCCGTGCGGTGCATTCCGAAAAGCAGTACGCATTCTGCAACTTTCGGGCCGACGCCCTTGATCTCTTTCAGCGATTTCCGAGCGTCGTCGATCGGCATCGCGGCAATCTCCGCAAGATCAGTTTTTCCCGAATTCACGCGATTTACCGCGTCACAAATATACTTTGCGCGAAATCCGCTCCGCAAATATGAAAGGCTGTCCGGAGTCTCATCGGCAAGATCGGCAGCAGATGGAAATTTTCCTCCGTAATGCTCGCAAAGTCTGCCGATTATGCCCTTAATTCGCGGAATATTATTGTTTTGGGAAATTATAAAGCTGATCAGGCACTCCCAGCTATCCTGCCGCAAAAGTCGGATTCCGCCTGCGAATTCACACGCTTTAGAAAGAGTCTCGTCAGCCGAAAATTCTCTTTTCATAGCGGAATAATCAGTTTCGAAATCGAAATAATTTATCCATTTTCCGACGAAATCCTCCTCCGAAACATCATGGAAAACAAACTCTCCGTCCTCATTCTGCGAAATTGTGAGCGCGTCATTCAAAAAATGCCCCGTATATGCACATTTCCCGATACCATCAATTTTTTGCCAGCGAAAAGCCTGACCGCAATCCAGCGTTTCGTCGAGGTCAAAATCAGCCTCTCTTACTATTATGTCGTTATTTTTAACATGATATTCCAAAATTTTCACTCCTTTTTCAGAAAAAGCACTTGATTTTCCTATTAAATTATACTAAAATAATAATAA
>DETO01000121.1:0-261 GCA_002362135.1 Ruminococcus sp. UBA3286
CTATACATAAGAATTCTTCGATAAATTAAAAGAAAAAAATATATTTTTTCGTCGTCTTTTTTGCCTTTTAAAATCACTATTATATGAAATGCATTTCATACTATACTAAACACTATTGCAAATCGTGCAATAGCTGTTGAGAAAATTTTGGAGGTTCAAAAATGAAAGAAAAAAGAATTATTTCTGCAATGATGACCGCCGCCGTGTTTATTTCAGCTGTATCATGCGCAGAATCGCCGAAAAAATTCGATACGCCGCGGG
>DETO01000121.1:508-2668 GCA_002362135.1 Ruminococcus sp. UBA3286
ATACGCCGCGGGAGATTCCCGAAATTGTTAAATATGAAGGAAGCTATCGGCTTCGGAATATCGACGCGCCGACGGGAATTTTACTCGAAATTGCGCCGCTGAACGGCGGATTTCTGACCGCTGCAATGGATGAAAACGGTTCGCTGCGGTTTTACGTTTCGGATAATTCGCTTAAAGAATTTACCGAGTGCGAAATTCTCATTCCGATTATCGAAAGCGGAGATATCAGCTTCAAAATGTGCGGAGCAGGGGATAATACAGCTTACATTGCTGTTACATATAATATTGGCGGAAACGATAATGTTGAATATTCAAATACGTTGTATCATATCAGCGCCGATTGCTCGATAATTGCCGAAACTCCGCTGACTGAAATAGGCGAAATAGGCATTCACAGTATTACCGAGAAAGACGGAAAAGTTTTCGTGACCAGCGATTCTCTGTACACCGTCAGCGATAATAACGGCGTTGGGGAACCTTTCGACGGCGGCAATTACGGAGGAAGTCTGGGAATTTCCGCAAACGGAGAATTGTGTCACGCTTATTTCAGGAATGAAAGTTCTGTTTTAAAAACAGGCGAAAACACCATTGATCTGGGGCAGTGCGGAATGCCTGTTTCCAATATTATCGGTGGCGGCAAATATGATGCAGTGTTTGCGACTGATAAAGGGATATACGGTATATCGGGAAATTCTGTCATTGAACTTGCTTCCAGCGTTATGCTCGGACTGGATATAGGCAGTATTCAAACGATCTATCCTGTAGGCGAGGATTTCCTGATCGCCTCATACGACCGCAATATGAATTGCAGTAAAATTTACCTTATAACAGAATCCGAGGAAGAGGAGCAGCGTGAGACTGTGACGCTGAAAATGGGCGTTTTCTTTGAAGAGGACGGATTTTCCTCGTTTATGTCGCAGCAGAACGGCTCGGACAGTTATGTGAAAATCGAGCCTGTATACTATACGCAGTACGACGTTTACGATAAGGAGAACGATAAGCAGGTATCCACGGGGCTTGATCAGCTTAATATGGACATAATTTCGGGAAATGCTCCGGATATGGCGGTTTTCATGGATATGCCGCAATATCTGCCTGAAAAGGGCGTATTTACCGATCTTTACACCATTATGGACGATGAACTGGGGCGTGATGATTTCATGCCGAACGTTTTGAAAGCCTGCGAATATGACGGCAAATTATATTCGCTGCCCTCATCTTTCAGCGTGAATAGTTTTGTGTGCAAAGAGAAATATTCGACGGCTGAAAGCATAAATTTTGACGATATGCTGGAGATATACGAAAATGCACCGGAGGGAACGACTTTTACTGCCGATTGTTTCGGAAGGGGAATTTTCAGCGATATGCTGTATTATTCGGATTATGCTGCAAGCTTTAAGGACGGAGTTTACACATTAAATCATGATAATCTGAAACGGCTTATGGAATTCTGCGCCACTCTGCCTTCCGAATTCACTCCCGATGAGAATTATGACTATGAGGCGGCAAGTAATCAGGCTGTCTTTAGTTCTTTTCAGGCTTATAAATTCAGCGATTTTGCGCAATATCTGGAGAGTTTCGATGAACTTGTGACGTTTACGGGATATCCCTCCGAAACCTGCGGAACGCTGATCAATCCCGTGAATACGATAACAGTTCTGGATAATTGCGTCGATAAAGAAGCAGCATGGGAAGTTATCAAGCGTATGTATGATTCACCGAGTGTTTCAAACGGAATTAATTCGGGATTTCCGCCGATCAGCGAAACTTTTTACAGCTGGGCTGATACGGCAAAATTAAATATGGATGCAGATATCTGCAATCAGGCTGTAAAAGTGGTTGAATCCGCAAATACTCTCGGAAGCTGTCTGGGACATGACCTCATGAGTATAATCAACGAGGAAGCCGATCGTTACTTTTATGGCGAATGTACTGCCGAAGAAGCGGCTGAAATAATCAAAAACCGTACTGACATATATGTCAGCGAAAGATCATAAGATACTAAAAAATCGCCCTATGGGATTTCCATAGGGCGATACATTTATTATTGATCAAACGCCATACTTTGTTGTAGCAACGGGAACTCCGGGGCCCATTGTTGAAGTAACAGTGCAGCTCTTGAGGTAAGTACCCTTAGCAGCAGCAGGCTTAGCCTTAACG
>DETO01000154.1 GCA_002362135.1 Ruminococcus sp. UBA3286
AATCCAGATCAAGTTCGGGGTCGGCTTCGTCAAAATGAACAGTCGGGGGAATTATTCCCGTTTCAATCGCTTTGATCGTCGCTATTGCTTCGAGAACTCCGCCTGCCGCAAGCGTATGACCGATAGACGGCTTGATAGAAGATACGGGGATTTCCTTCGCTCTTTTGCCGAAAAAATTCTTGATAGCCATTGTTTCGTACTTATCATTTAAAACGGTAGACGTACCGTGAGCGTTTATGTAATCTATCGCGCCTGCTCCAAGATGAGCATTTTCCATTGCAAGACGCATGGAATAGAACATTCCCTCGCCATCGGGAGCGGGAGCGGTCAGATCGGTCGCTTCTCCGCACATTGACGCTCCGAGGAGACGGCAATATATTTTTGAGCGGCGTTTCAGCGCTGATTCTTCTGATTCAAGAATTATCGTGCCTGCGCCTTCGCCCATTATAAATCCGTCTCTGTTTTTGGTGAATGAACGGCAGGCTGTATCGGGATCAGAATTAGCCGACATTGCCATTATCTGATTGAATCCCTTTAAAGTGGAATGACTGACGCTCTGACCAACGCCTCCTACAATTATCATGTCGCTTACGCCTGATTCAATGAACATTTTTCCAAGTGCGATTGCATACGCCGAAGAAGCGCAGGCGGTCGTGAGATTAAAACTTGCACCGCGGAATCCATATTTAATCTCAAGCATTGCAGGCAGCAGACTTGGCATTTCTTTCAGGGTAAGGTGCATTTTATTTTCGGTTTCGGCGTCACGGAAAGAAGAATCTATAATGCCGTAAATAACGGAAACACGCTCGCCGTCGTATATTTCGATATCCATTCCGCAGTCCTCGATAGCCTCACAGGCGGAAGCAAGTCCCATACGTATCATTCTGGTCGTGGGATTGAGCTGCCTTTTCTTGAAATGCTTTTTTACAAGAACTTCAAAATCGTCATCGACCTCAGCCGCTACTGTAGTATCATGCCCTTCTGTTGAAATTCTGGTTATCGTCCTCATGCCACTTTTGCCTGCAATAAGATTTTCCCAATATTTCGGGACGTTCTCGCCAATGGCGGTCACCGCGCCCATTCCTGTAACAACAGCGTTTCTCATGATCGTATCCTCCTTTTATTGATTAAAATACTTCCCCCACTTATTCTTCTCATTTGGAAGCGGAAAGATTTCGGGATTATTTTCGTGGAGTTTCGCCGACATATTCCACAAAGAATCAGCCGTGATTTTTTCATAATATACAGAAAAAGGTTCGGCGATACCGATGGAATCCTGCAACGCCTCGATAAGCAGTTCTGATTCCGTATGGCATTCCTCGGCAGCGCAGATCGCCTCGTTCATAAGCAGAGCAATAATGCATTCTATCGGAAAATCTATCTCCTTTTCGGGAACATTCTTTTCATGGTCGCGAATTTCAGCAAGAAATGTATTCGGCTCTTTGGAAAATCCGCAGTCTGTCCATTTCTTCATCATATCGATTCCGTAATTATGAAGATTTTCCGTGCGTTTCATGCGAAATGAACCTGCATTTTGGGTAAGAATTCCAAGACCGATACTGTCGATAAGCCCGAAAATTCCGCCGATCGGGAAAAATTCACCGAAAGCTTTTTCAAGTGAATCGACTGAACAGCCGCTTTCGTTTCTAAAATATATCGCCGCTGAAATCGCCGTGAAAATGAATTGATTCAGATACATATGAAAAGGTTGGTAAAATTCAAGAGTGCGTTTGCCATGAGATTCTACCCATTGCTTAACACGTTCAACATCTTTGGTATCATTTTGCGGAATCAGGTTAAGTTCGGCGAAAGAAGTAAGTTTCAGAGGATAAAAAAAGTGAAGCCCGAAACAACGCTCACGGTGAGCAGTATCTTCAAAAATTTTCTCTATCGACAGAGAAGAAGTATTCGTCAGAAGCAAACACTCCTTGTTTACGACGCTTTCTATCGAAGCGAAAATCGACTTTTTCACTTCAATATTTTCAGCTGTGCTTTCAATTATCATATCACAATCCGAGAAGTCGCTCCAGTTGTCGGTAAACCGCAGATTTTCGCGCTGAAATTCAAATATCTCCTCTGTAATTCTTTTGCGGCGGAGCATTTTCTGCAATTCCTTATCAAGTTCAGCCTTGTACCGCTCTTGATCATGGCGGCAGAAAATCACAAAGGAAGTATTCCGGCATTGCGGATAATAAAACCGAAAAATTTCTCTTCCCATTTTTCCGTATCCGACGATTCCGATCTTATTCATGCAAGTTTTTCCTTTCATTCAGAAATTCTGCAAGATACCGCGCTTTTTTTGCAAAATCAAATTCTTCGTCCTGCTCGGATATGAATTCTATAAGAGATACGGCTTCCGAAAAACTCTTTTTCTTGTCTGTAACAATGTCAGCCCAGTTTAATTCAAAGGCTTCCGCAGCCGACAGCAATTCGCCGCTGTACACCATTTTTACAGCGTTTTTTACTCCGCATATCTTTATTGTTTCGGCAATTCCTCCAAGCGCAGGGAGAATTCCAAATGTCGATTCCGGCTGACCAATGCGCGCATTCTTTTCGCAAATTCTGAAATGGCAGGCTGCTGCTATCTCGCTGCCCGAACCTATGCAAAATCCGCCTATCGCGCTGACAACGGGAAAAGGCATATTTTTCCAAGAAGTCACCATCTTTTTCTGGTGAATGTGCGTTTCGGGGATTATTATCTCGCCGTTCTCCATTTTGGAAAGTTCCTCCGCCGAACGTTCAGATAGTGCGGAAACATCTGCGCCTACGCTGAAATGCCTGCCTCCTCCGCGAATTATCATACCTTTTATATTTTTGCCGTCCTTGAATTCAAACAATATTTCCTCAGCAGCAGCTTCGTAATTAACTAAAAAATCCGCTGTCATCAGATTATTTTCGGGCGCGTTCATGGTCAGCGTCAGAATATCGTTTTTGATTTCTACAGAAAACCATTCTTTATTGTATTCCATTTGACGCCTCCTTTGATTTGTGCTGCATAAGGCGGTAAAATTGCATAGATTCCTGCTCAAAAACAGCTTTCGTAGAACCGCTTCTTGCTGCACGGAAACAGGCTGCAAGCGAATACAGCTGAAAATCGTCTTTGTCTTTTGCAAGCAATTCCAGATATTGAATGGTTTTTTCGTGAAAATCCACTTCCCCGCTTAAAATTGTGAAAAAATCATCACTTATATTGCCGCCCTGAGAATATTTATAAGCGGAATTTTCGCCGCATATCGCAGCGCAGGCGGAATTATCAATACCTTCCGCATTTGTAATAGGAGTGGGAGTCTCTGTTATGCGCAAGTCGAATTTTGCAAGAATATAGTTCGGGATAGCCGATAAATTTTTGCCTGCAATAACCGTAAGAGCAGCGCAGTTTTTAAGAACCTTGATGTCAAAATCGGATAATTTCGCAAAAGAATTCGTAAATAAAACCACGATAGGCGCTTTTGCCGCACGAAGATCGCTGATAAATTCGGAAGCGTCGGAGACGTCTGAATATTCCGCGATACTTCCTGTTTTTATTGTTTTCATAGCTCGTTTTTCTCCATATATTTTCGCATATTTTCGGGAATGCTGCATATGATCTCGTTCTCATCGACCAGAGCCAGTTTTCCCGTGACTTTGCAAACTTTCTGACCCGTGGCATCGTTGCGAAAAGTATGAACAAATTCCACAAGCCCCATGCTGCATTTCCACTCCGTATCTATGCGCACCGTATCGAGCAGATGAAGCGAATGAATATAGCGAACGTGATTTTCAAGTATCACGGGGAAATAATTCAATTCTTTAAGTTTACTCCAAAGACCGCTGTTATTGAAAAATTCCCATTTTGCAGTCTCAGCGTATTGCAGGTATACGGCATTATTTACGTGCCCGAATGAATCGAGTTCATATCCCCTGACCTGAATGAAGCAAACGCTTTTCATTTAGACTGCACCTCTTTAAGAACTTTAGCGAACGAATCTCCGGACGTATCGGAAATTCCCTGAATCGTCCTATTTACGGTCTGAACTATCGAATTTATCTGCAAGTCGGATTTGCCTTTCAGCAATTCGTTCAAAAATTCCACGGTTTCTTCAAAAGCGTTTTTCTGCTCTGTAATCTTTGTAACAAGTCCTTTTTCAAGAGCGGTCTGAGCAGTCATGATCTCTCCGCAAAGACACAGCCGAAGCGCTTTTTCCTTGCCAAGCATCTTGACAGAACGCTCGATTCCGCCCATTCCGGGAATTACGCCATGCATAATTTCAGGCAATCCCAGAAAAGCTTTTGGGGAGCATATCCTGAAATTACAGCTAAGCGCGATCTCAAGACCACCGCCAAAGCAGCCGCCGTTTATCGCCGCAGCAGTCAGTATAGGGAGATTTTCGACGGCGTTTAACAGCGATCTGGCTTTGCTGAGTTTTTCGGAAATTTCTTCGATATTACCATCGGCAAACTGCGAAACGTCTGCGCCATGCGAAAAATGTCTGCCTGCCCCCGTAATAATCAACGCCTGAATTTCAGGATTATCTTCAAGCCAATCCATAAGAACGTCTTGCCGGATAAATTCAGGTTCGCTGAGAAGATTTTTGCTGCCGTTTTCAATAGTAAGTACGGCAATTCGCTCGCTGTATTTATCTAATACAGAAATATTCGACCTTACCATTAACTTATCTTATAAATTAACGATATCGTCGCCGTACTGGTAAATTTTACAGAACACGTCAACGACGTCCATCATTGTATCAAGAGACGCTTTAAGCAGGTATTTACCGATACTCTGTAGTTTTATGTCCAGTTCATATTTTTCGGCCGCCATTTCTATCAGTTCAACAAACATAAGCGAGTCACTGTCGAGATCTTTCTGTGGATTTGTATCCATAGTGATCGATTCGCGCTCAACTTCGCATTCCTCAGCATAATAATCAAAGATCATATCCTGTATCTCCTGACGGATTTCTTCAGTAATTTCTCTCATAATAATTTTCCCCCTGATGATTATTGTAAGTATTTTGTTTACAGTTAAATTATACCACATT
>DETO01000065.1 GCA_002362135.1 Ruminococcus sp. UBA3286
TTCGGGTTTCAAAAGGGTGAAGCACCCTTTTGCAGGGGATTGTAAGGGGACAGCGTCCCCTTACATAATGCCGCACAAATAAAAATTGGTTTTCATGGTACATTTGCATAAAGGAGTGTTTTATGGATATTTACAGCTTTTATAGAGGAGAAAACTTTGACGCATACGAATATCTCGGCGCACATTTTATGGGCAGAAAGACTATTTTTCGCACGTATGCTCCCAATGCTTCCGCCGTATCTGTTATAGGAGATTTCAGCGGCTGGACTGATATTCCCATGAAATCCACGGCGGACGGACGATTTTACGAGATCGAACTGACCGAAGCAAAAGAGGGAATGCGTTACAAGTACAGAATATACGATAAATCGGGAAAATTCATCGACCATTGCGACCCCTACGGATACAGCAGCGAACTTCGTCCGGGAACTTGCTCGGTAATACGCAGTCTGCAATATAAATTCGGCGATTCGCGCTGGATGAAAAAGCGCACAGACTGCCGCAGCAGACCGCTTAATATTTATGAAATACACCTTGGTTCATGGAAAAAGCCGCAGGTGAAAGAGGGCGAATCCGAATGGTACAATTATTCTGAGATCGCCGATATGCTGATCGACTATGTAGAGGAATACGGGTACAATTATATTGAATTCATGCCGCTTAGCGAGCATCCCTGCGACGAGTCATGGGGATATCAGATCACGGGATTTTTCGCGCCGACTTCAAGATACGGTACTCCGCAGCAGCTTATGGAGCTTATAGACAAGTGCCATAGGCGTGATATAGGTGTTATCATGGATTTTGTGCCTGTTCATTTTGCTGTTGATCACTACGGGCTGACGGAATATGACGGTACGCGCCTTTATGAATTCCCTGATGACGAGGCTTCTTATAATGAATGGGGAAGTCGTAATTTCATGCATTCTAAAGGCGAGGTACGCTCGTTTTTGCAGTCGGCTGCGAATTATTGGCTGACTATGTATCATTTTGACGGCTTGAGAATGGACGCCGTGCGCAATATAATTTACTGGAACGGTCAGGAATACCGCGGCGAAAACAAATATGCAATGGATTTCGTCCGTAATATGAATGTGGGATTGAAAAGCAGACATCCTTCCGTGATTCTGGCGGCTGAGGATTCTTCCGCATATCCGAAGGTAACGCAGCCTGTGAATGAGGGCGGACTTGGATTTGACTATAAGTGGGATCTGGGCTGGATGCACGATACGCTTGAATATTTCCAGAGTGCGCCGATGTACCGCAGCAGGGACTATCACAAGCTGACGTTTTCAATGCTGTATTTTTTCAGCGAGCGTTTCATACTGCCTTTTTCGCATGATGAAGTTGTTCACGGAAAAGCGACTATAGTTCAGAAGATGAACGGTGAATATGAGGATAAATTTCCGCAGGCGAGGGCGCTGTATATGTATATGACGGCGCATTCCGGCAAAAAGCTGAATTTTATGGGAAATGAATTCGGACAGCTTCGCGAATGGGACGCAAAGCGTGAGCAGGACTGGGATATGCTGAAATATCCCGTGCATGATTCGTTCAGAGAATATATTAAAACTCTAAATCATATTTACCTGAAATATACTGCTCTGCATTATGATTATGATCCTACCAATTTCGAGTGGGTGGACTGCAATTCCGTGGATTCGTGCATATACGCAATACGCCGTAAAAGCGCGGGCGGAGATATACTGACAGTTCTTAATCTGTCGGATTGGTGCAGATTCGACTATTCTGTTATCATCGGAAGCGATTACAAAGAGGAGCTGCTGCTTGATTCCGACTGGAACAAATACGGCGGCGCAACTCGTGAGGACGAAACAAAATTTGTTCGCGAAGGCGATAAATTGATAATGGATATACCGCCGTTCAGCGGAAGAATGTTTTTATTGAAGCATAAAAAATAATCGCTTTTCTTGTGGCATTATCAGGAACTTTGTCTCCTTGAATTCTTTGCATAGATATTGGTTTTTATGTTCCACATTAAAATTTGCCCTGTACCCATTCGGGTACAGGGCAAATTTAATTTTGGGATGCATAAGGGACTGAGTCCCTTATGCAGAGGGGGTTCAGGGGAGACAGAGTCTCCCCTGATAATCCTACACAAGTAAATCTGTTATGATTCAGATTTTTCGCGGAATTCAGACGGTGAAACGCCCTCGATGTCTTTGAATTGGCGCACAAAATAATTATATGATGAATATCCGCAGCGTGAAGCGATCTCCGTAACGCTCAGATCAGAACCCGTAAGCAGTTCTTTTGCCTTATCGAGCCGAAACTGTATTAATTCCTCGATAATGCTTTTGCCAAAATAAGATTTATAAATTTTCTGCAAATAGCTTTTGCTTATGAAAAGATCTTCGGCTATCCGGCTTATTTTCCACGGCAGTTCGGGATTTCCGATAAGCTTTCCGCGCAGCAGGCAGAGTTTTTCAAACTGTGGATTCTTGCCGTTTTCGGAAACCGTATAGCTGTATATCCTGTTGATTGAAGCTTTGTGCATGGCTGTTTGCAGATCGGCGTTTTCATCTACTAATTGACTGTGCAGATAAACGCCGAAATCCACATTGCAGTTATTCTCGCCGTATCGCGATTTTTTGATCTTTTCGGAAAGCGATCTGTAAATTTTCTCGCTGCGGTCAGGGAGGGCCGTAACTATTCCGAAAACGTAAGGCGACCACAGCCCGAAAATCTCGCCCGTTTCGACGCATTCTCCGAGAAGTTCTGCAAATGCGGCGATTATTTTGCCGTATTTTTCTTCGTTGTTATGATAGGGAGCTTTTTCATAGCCTGCTATCTGTATTCTTATGAAATCAGCGGTGACGTCTGTTCCCGTGCAGCGTTCGCGGAAATCCAGAAACGCCTTTTCCATGCCCGATTTATTGGGCAGCCCTGTATTTTCATCATGGAGCATAGCGAAACTTGCTCCAGAAATAGTGTGATTGAGAATAGATCTTATCCGCACTTGCTCAAGAGCGATATTAACATAATTTATCCAGAAAATAAAAATTTCGCTGAAACTCATGGGACGCTTTCCGAATGAAACAGAAGCGTATCCGAAAAAGTTATTGTTATAATGGAGCGGAACGATGTAATAAGCAACAGGATAGCTGCGCTTTTCGGATAAAACGGGGAGCAGCTCCGAAGCCGGAAAATAGCCTGATTTATCGTAAATTCGGCGGATAGAGGATTTTGATAAGATCATTTTCATCTCGTCGTCCCTGCTGAACGTCAGAATGTTGTTGATATTTCCCTCTGCGGATTCGAGATATTTCCTTGTAAGGCAGATGTTCAGCTGCTGCATTTTATAGATATAATAGGTGTAATTATCCAATCTGTCAACAAAATCATTTATATTATCAACATTTGTTATATCAAAAATCATATCGCGGTGCAGCATATCGTCCTCGAACATCTTATTTATCTTCAACCGCCTGTTATCATTGCTTTTTCCGTAATTTGACGGAGTGCAGCCGCAGCTGTGACCTATCACGAAATCGCCTTTGTTATTGGGAATTTTTGTGCAGATACTTCCTGTGATTATACGGTAAAGCCTGCGGAAAGCTTCCGCACCAAGCTGAAAGTTCGGGCGTTTGAAAGTGGTGACGGACGGCTTGAAATCATGGCAGTCCGCAGAAGCGTCATAACCCGTAACGGCTATATCTTCCGGGACGCGTATTCCTGCCGAAGCAAGGGCGCTGATGAGCGACATGGCGGAGACGTCGTTGCCGCAGACAACAGCGTCGGGACGTTCTATACTGCCGCTTATGATCTTTTCGGCAAGCTCTTTTGCCGCGTCTTTCCAGAAATCCCCGTAGATACAGCAGCTGCGGTCGTAATAAAGCCCGTGCTTTTTCATGGAATTTTTAAATCCGCGAAGTCTCTCTTCGGAAACGAACAGCTGTTTCGGCCCTGTCAGGCAATAAATTTTATCGCAGCCGTGAACCTCGATAAGATGATCTGTGATCTTTTCAAAAGCGTCGCTGTCGTCAATGGCAGTTGACTCGAAAAGCTTGTGATCTTCCGAATCGAGAAGCATAACAGGCTTTTTCGTTGCAGCGAGAATGTTGTCAAGCTGCGTTTTGATGGTATCGCCGAAAAAGGTATTACGGTCATACAAAAAACCGTCAAATCTATCAGAGCCGATAAGTTCAAAAATGTTGCCTTCCAATATTTTATGCGGCGTTTCAATGTAAAAATTATGCAGGGTGGAAATTACAGCAATATCACAGTTGCTTTTGAAAGCCTGCGCGATTATGCCGCTGAGTATTTCTTCCTGAAACTCAATGTTGCACGACGTAATAACAACGCCAATAAGCAATTTTTTCTTCACAGCGATCCCCTCAAATGTTCATAATAATATCATATGCAAATCATAAGACTATTTTATATATATAATATTATATCATGGTTTGCAGCGCATTGCAAGATAAAATTGAATATTTTTTTGAGTAAACAAAA
>DETO01000056.1 GCA_002362135.1 Ruminococcus sp. UBA3286
GCTGCAGCGCTCCGTTCACACACGTTATCAACGCCGACAGTCTTTTTCACAAAATCGGACGCGGTAAAATCGCCACAAACTAACATAAGTTCTTCTGCCGAATAAAAATTGATTGGAATTTTTCGAAGTCGGCAAAATTCCAGTAATCCGCTTTCCTCAGATTTAACGTCTATGCTGGAAACCGATCTTATCCTATCAGGCGAGATACTTAACTGGGAAAGCGCCTGTTTTACACGGTTTTCAATAACATCGCAATGTGTATTTTTCTTACAACCAATTCCGACAACTATATTTTTCGGAACAAGATTCAGAGTGACATCAAACGGCTTAAAATGGTCATCACGCCCAATGTACAGCCCGACTCTGCAATTTTCGGAAAAAATCAGCTGATCAGGAACGTTTTTGCATGGAAATTCACTTTTCAAACCGATTTTTTCGCCATTTAAAACAGCTGATGCAATTAATTTCGCCGCGTTAAGATTACGAATCAGCAAGCCGTTGGCACAAGCAAAACTATCAGGCGAAAATTTTCCACCAATATCGGTAGCTGTAGTGATTATCGGCTGCGCGCTGATAATCTCAGAAACTATTTCAGTCAGCCGATTCGCACCGCCTATATGCCCCGAAAGCAGCGATATTACGTAATTTCCGCTATCATCAGCAACCAGAACGGCCGGATCTCTAATTTTTGAATCAACATATGGCGCAATTGACCGCACAGCTATTCCGCAGGCGCAAATATATATAAGCGCGTCAAAATCGCTGAAAATTTTCGCTGTCAGATCGCCGATACGTTCATATGAAATCCCCTGTAAATCTGAATTCTTATAGCTGAAAAATCGCTGTATCTCATGGTATTTTGACATTTCAGGACTGATTTTCAGCGAAAGCTGCCTGCCTTTTTCGGTGATTGAAATAATCGCTATCTTCATTCGGAAGCCTTCCTGAATTCGGTCTCGAATTTTGGGTCGTAAAGTTTTGACAGCGAATAATTATCGCCAAGAAAATCACCTACAGTAATGAGAGCGGTCTTTTTGATTCCATTTTTTTCGGCAGCTTTGGCAAGTTCCGCAACTGTACACCGCACGACTTTTTCATCATACCAGCTTGCCTTATAAACGATCGCGGCAGGAGAATTCGGCGAATATCCGCCTTTTACCAGTCTTTCGGACAATTCCTCAAGCATTCCGGTACTCAAAAAAATCACCATAGTCGCACCGTGTTCCGCAAATTTTTCAATGCTTTCCTTTGGCGGAACATCTGTACGCCCTGCCATTCGGGTGATTATCACAGACTGCGAAACATTTGGCAACGTGTATTCAGCCTTTAAAGCCGCTGCTGCACCGCAAAAAGAACTCACGCCGGGACAAATTTCAAACTCGATTCCCAACGCCGACAGCCTGTCCATTTGCTCACGGATCGCGCCATAAACCGACGGATCTCCCGTATGGAGACGAACGGTATTTTTTCCCGATTTTTCAGCATTCCGGATAGTTTCTATTACTTCATCAAGGGTCATATTCGCGCTGTTATGCACTTGACAATCGGCGCGCGTGTAATTAAGCAGTTCGGGATTCACCAGCGAACCTGCATAAATTACAACGTCAGCCTCTTCAAGAAGTTTTTTTCCTCTGACAGTGATCAGATCGACTGCACCGCAGCCTGCGCCAACAAAATTAACCATTGCTCCTCCATTATTATAACTGCACAAATTTAAACGCAAGATTTCAGCTGAATCTATCAATTATTCTGAAAATTCCCGTATAATTTCATCTGCCATATCGGTCTTCAAAATCAAGGGATTCTTAAATGAAAACCCAATCGCGGCAGTTTTGATTTCTCCATGAACTTTTTCATTCATATGAAATGCTATTTTTTTGCTCAAAATCCTCAATAATTCGGGAAGTTTCCCAGATTGCTCAAGAATGTCCAGAGCAGCGTCTACGGTCATACATCCCGGAATTTTTCGCAGAATTTCAAGTTCAATTCCCGCAATAACGCCGCAAGTCACTAAAACTTCCATTCGACCGTCTGCAAAATGGGAGTGCGTATTCATTATTCCTGCACCAAGTTTAACAAGTTTACCCAAGTGCCCGACGAGAAGAATGCTTTCAAATCCCAATTCTAAGCCAATTTCGAGAGCATCTCCAATAAAATTGCTGCACATGACCGCATGGCGTTGTTGAAATTCTTCATGCTCTCTTATGAATGTCTCAGCGTAATTTCCAATTGCAAGCAGAAGACGCTTTTCACCGTCGGCACGAAGCACTTTAGCCTCAGCGCGAATAGTTTCAACAATCGCAGAATTGCTCATGGGTTCAACTATGCCGGTCGTCCCGATTATTGAAATTCCGCCAACGATTCCCATTCGCGGATTATAGGTCTTCGACGCCAAAAATTTTCCTTCGGGAGCAGAAATTTCCACAAAAAAACCGCCAGTATAGCCAAATTCCAATGCAACGTCGCGCAGTGATTCCGTAATCATTTTTCGTGGAACGGAATTGATCGCATATTCGCCAACAGGCTGATCAAGCCCATTTTTAGTAACGATTCCAATTCCGTCGCCGCCCGTGATAAGAATTCCGGAATTTATCCGCGACACTTTTGCGAAAATCCGTATACCGTCCGTCGCGTCAGGATCGTCGCCGCCGTCTTTTATTACCGCGCATGAAGCGTAGTCATAGCAGAATTCGGATGAATAAAGCTGAAATTTCGCTCTCGAACCGTCCGGCAGACTGATTTCGGCAGCTTCTGCAATTCCGGAAGTCAACAGCATAACCGCCGCTCCCTTAGCCGCTGCCGCCGCACATGAACCTGTGGTAAATCCGCATCTCAACCGCTTTCCGTCCTTAAAAACATAGCGGTCATTCAACTTTATCACCTACAAAATACACCGTAAAATAGGAATTTGCTTGAATTATATCTCTGCCGTAATAAATTTTTTCTGTAGGCATTCCGCAGTTTTCAACAGCCGCAGTTTCGTCGATAAGACGCAATTTTTCAAGCAGTTCAGCTAATTCAGTTTCATGTCCGCGGCACTTCATGACAGCCTTTTTACCTTTCATCTGCAACAGATCAGCAATATTTTCACAATTATAAGGAATCACGATAAATGGCTGATCACCCTCCGCAAGTGAAATTCCTGCCGAACAAGCCGACGCACAGAAACTTGTCACGCCTGCGCAAAGTTCAACATTGTAGCCTTTTCGGGAAACTTTCTCTGCAATGTACGAGCAGGTCGAATAGATTGACAAGTCGCCGATCGTGAGAATAGCAACATCGCTGAATTCCAGTTCACGGCAAATTTTAAGAGCAATATTGTTATAATTCTGTTCCAGAATCTCTTTATCACGAACCATCGGAAAATCCAGCCGCAGAATTTTTTTACCCTCAAAATTACAATTTTTCTCCGCAATCGCAAGTGCAAGAGAATTCTCGTAATTAGTCTGTGGAACGGCTATAACTCGGCATTTTTCGATAATTCTAACAGACTTTAAAGTCATCAGTTCATGATCCCACGGGCCTACGCTGACGCCGTATAAAGTATGCGCCATTTCAGTTTTCCTCCTTCGTCAATCTGAGGGAAAGCGCGATAAGCTGTTCCATATCAAGAGCCTCCATGCGAACTGATTCCGAAATTTCAAGATCTCTGAGTGCCGAATATACGTCGTTTTTGGCAATTCCTAAAAGAGAAGTCAGACCATTTGCAAGAGTTTTTCTGCGCTGTGAAAATCCAGCCTTCACCATTTTGAAGAAGAATTTCTCCTCATTTGGCGCAAGACGAGGCTGCTTATCTATGTCGATGCGAATAACGGCAGAATCGACATTAGGCGACGGCATAAAACTCTCACGTGATACATCAAACAAGGAAGTAACTGTGCCGTAATAATTCACACCAACAGTAATCGCGCCTGATTCGCGGCTGCCAACTTTTGCACATAATCGCTGAGCCGCTTCTTTCTGAACCATAACTGTGATTGATTCAACAGGCAGTCGGCTTTCCAAAAGAAGCATGATTATCGGCGAAGTTATATAATACGGCAAATTTGCGCAAATCGCCGTTCTAAGACCGCTGAAATCTTCGCTGATAATTTTATGAAGATTGGCTTTCATAACGTCCTCGTTATAAATTTTAATATTATTAAATTCTCCCAAAGTTTCGGCAAGAACGGGAATCAGCCTCTTATCGATTTCCACCGCTGAAACTTTATCGGCGCGCATTGCCAATTCCTTTGTTAGAACGCCGACTCCCGTGCCGATTTCAAGTATTCCCCAGCCCTGCGCCGCATTGCCATATTCGGCTATTCTTGGGCAAATATCAGAGTCGATAATAAAATTCTGCCCCAATCCCTTTGAAAAATTAAACCCATGTCGGCTTAATACATCTTTAACAACGCCAATGTTAGTTAAATTCATCTATTCACTCCTCACAATTGCAGATAAGCGGCTAACCGTCGATGTCATGACGCTTTATATCGGCGAATTCACGCTGTTTTGCGTCATTCAGCTTGTCCGTACATTCCACGAGATAGTCTGTCGAACGGTAAGCGCGCTGAAAATCCATATCCTTAAAATATGTTTTGAGATCGACAAAGTCGCCGTCGATGACAATATCGATTCCTTTAATCTGTCTTCCAACGTATTTTCGCTCGACATATTCAATATATTTATCTATTTCTCGCGAACTCATTTCGCCGCCAATCACATTAATTTTCATAAGCTTCCTCCATTGAATTTTGCGATAATTGCCTCAGCGCATTTCATTCCGTCCACGGCTGCCGATACTATTCCGCCTGCATATCCCGCGCCCTCGCCGCATGGATAAAGTCCCGAAACAGACACGGATTCCAACGATTCACTGCGAATAACGCGCACGGGCGAACTGCTTCTGCTTTCAATCCCCGTAAGTACAGCTTCGGGATCGTCAAATCCGCGAATTTTTCTGCCCATTTCAACAATTCCCAATTTCAGGGATTCGCAGACATAGTCAGGAAGATATTCTTCAATCTGCGCAAATTTGTATTTTGGGCGATATGACGGAATCACTTTTCCGAGTTTGGCAGATGTTCCCCCCGACAAAAGATCGCCCACAACTGTTATCGGCGCACCATAGTCAGAACCGCCTGCAACAAAAGCTTTTTCCTCAAGATCACGCTGAAAATACATACCTGCCAACGGGTGATCGCCGCCGTAATCTTCAGGCGTAACATTCACTAAAAGCGCACTGTTTGAGTTCACATTGTTACGGTCAAAACAGCTCATTCCATTAACCGCAAGGCGATTTTTTTCTGAGGAAGCCGCCACAACATAACCGCCCGGACACATACAGAATGTGTAAAGCGCCCTGCCGTTAGGAAGGTGAACCGCAAGCTTGTAATCAGCGGCTTTCAAGGCAGGATGACCGGCAAAACCGCCATACATAGCCTTATCTATTTCTTTTCGCAAATGCTCCACGCGCACTCCGACAGCAAAACTTTTCTGCTCCAGCTTAATATTTTTCTCATAAAGCATCTCAAAAACATCGCGAGCGCTATGCCCCGACGCTATAACAATATTGTCTGTCTCGATTTTGTGTATTCCCGATATATCGCTGTAAATCGCAGCAGTTACAGCTGAATTATCAGTGTCAAATCCGATAAATTTCGCACCAAAACGCACATCTCCGCCCAGTTCAATTACGCGTTGGCGAAGATTTTTTACCGTTTCGCGCAGTTTATCCGTGCCGATATGCGGCTTTGCAAGGTAAAGGATCTCCTCAGGCGCGCCAAATTCCACAAGCCGCTCCAGTATCCAGCCAATTCTCTTATCCTTAATACCCGTGGTCAGCTTGCCGTCAGAAAAAGTTCCTGCGCCGCCCTCACCGAATTGAACGTTGCATTCCGTATCAAGTTCGCCGCCGTTTTGGAATTTTTCGACCGCTTCAACTCGTCTGTCCACGTCCATTCCGCGCTCCAAAACTATAGGAGCAGCGCCTGCCATGGCAAGAACCAATGCTGCGAACATTCCCGCAGGACCAAATCCTACTATCACAGGCGATTTTTCTGCGGTAATTTTCGGCGTTAGATATTCAAAAGGCTCTATCGGAACGGCATTTTTAAGTTTTTTCAAAAGCGCGCCCTCGCCCTTTGCCGAAATATCAACGGAAATTATGAAATGCACATCGCTTTTTCTACGTGCGTCAACGGATTTTTTTACCAGTTTTACTGACTTTATATTTTTTTCTTCAATATTAAATTTGCGCGCGCAGAATTTGTCAAGCCGACTGAAATCAAAATCGAGAGGAATTTTTATATTATTTAATCTTATCATTCG
>DETO01000104.1:0-810 GCA_002362135.1 Ruminococcus sp. UBA3286
AAAAGTATATAATAGTATTTGAGGAACGATTGAATTTTTTGGAATAACTTCTTAAAATTTGATTGCTTTCTTATTGATTAAGATTATATTTTTAGGAGGTATAATACAATGTCACTTACAACAAATGCAAATGTAAATGCTTGGGTTGAAGAGATGATCGCTCTTTGTAAGCCTGAAAAGGTCGTTTGGATCGACGGTTCCGAAGAGCAGCTCGATCAGCTCAGAGAAGAAGTTACTTCGCTTCCCGACGGCGACCCCAACAAGATGTACTGGCTCAATCAGGAGAAGCTTCCCGGCTGTCTCTATCACAGAACTGCCGTAAACGACGTTGCCCGCGTTGAGGACAGAACTTTCATCTGCACAAAGACCAAAGAGGACGCAGGCCCGACAAATAACTGGTGCGATCCTCAGGAAATGTATGCAAAGCTCCGCCCCATGTACGACGGCGTTATGAAGGGTCAGACAATGTACATCATTCCTTATTCCATGGGTCCTGTTGCTTCACCTATTTCCAAGGTAGGCGTTGAGATCACAGACTCTATCTACGTTGTTCTCAACATGAACATCATGACAAGAATGGGCAAGGCTGCTTTCGATAAGCTCGGCGATTCCAACGACTTCGTTCGCGGTCTTCATTCCAAGGCTGATGTTGATCCCGAAAACAGATACATCGTTCAGTTCCCCGAGGACAACACTATCTGGTCTATCAACTCTGCTTACGGCGGAAACGTTATCCTTTCCAAGAAGTGCTTCGCTCTCCGTATTGCTTCTTTCCAGGGTAAGAACGAAGGCTGGATGGCTGAACATATG
>DETO01000104.1:1087-9063 GCA_002362135.1 Ruminococcus sp. UBA3286
GAAGGCTGGATGGCTGAACATATGCTTATCCTCGGCGTTCAGAAGCCCGACGGCGATACAAAGTATGTATGTGCCGCATTCCCGTCTGCCTGCGGTAAAACTAACCTCGCTATGCTTATTCCTCCGGAGGGATACCTCAAGGACGGCTACAAGGTATTCACAGTAGGCGACGATATCGCATGGCTCAAACCCGGCAAGGACGGCAGACTCTACGCTATCAACCCTGAGAACGGCTTCTTCGGCGTTGCTCCCGGAACTAATGCAAAGTCCAACTACAACGCTCTTGCTTCCACAATGAAGAACGCTATCTTCACAAACGTTGCTCTCAACAATGCTGAGAACACTGTTTGGTGGGAAGGTCTCGACAAGAATCCTCCTGAGGACGCTACAGAGTGGACTGGTATCAAGACGAACGGCAAGGAGTGGACTTCTCAGGTCGGCGCAGACGGCAAGAACAAGAAGCTTGCTCACCCGAACTCACGTTTCACTGCTCCGGCTGTAAACTGCCCCTGCATTTCACCTGAATTCGACAATCCCGAGGGCGTTCCGATTTCCGCTATCGTATTCGGCGGACGTCGTGCTTCCACAACTCCTCTCGTATATCAGTCATTCGACTGGACTCACGGTACTTATGTAGGTTCGGCTGTATCTTCCGAGACAACAGCAGCGGCAGCAGGCGCAGTAGGCGTTCTCCGTCACGATCCTATGGCTATGAAGCCTTTCATCGGCTACAATGTAGGCGATTATTGGGCTCATTGGCTTGAAATGGGCGAAAAGCTCGGCGATAAGGCTCCTAAGATATTCAATGTAAACTGGTTCAAGCAGGACGAGAACGGCAACTTCATCTGGCCCGGATTCGGCGACAATATGCGTGTTCTCGACTGGATCATCAAGAGATGCGAAGGCAAGGTTGACGCTGACGAAACAGCTATCGGCTATCTGCCTAAGAAGGGCGACATCAATGTTGCAGGCATCGAAGATGAAGTAACACCTGAGATCATGGATAAGCTTCTCAACGTTGATACAGACCTCTGGAAGGCTGAGATCGCTGAGATGAGAAGATACTACAACGACGATATCGCTGCTAAGGGCGGCAAGATTCCTGCTGCTCTTTACGAAGAGCTTGATAAACTCGAAGCTCGTCTCAACAAGTAATAAAAGCTGATTTTTCGGCTGTAATAAAAAATTCTCCCCGAATATTCGGGGAGTTTTTTTATTTGTCGCGCATGAAATTGATTATGTCGATATGTTTCTTTCGCGCCATATTGACTGTCTGAGCCGTTCCGCTGTGGAAATTTTTAGGATTCCAGTAGCAGAAGCAAATATCGGCGCATTCAACAAGCCGAGCGTTGCGCGCTTTCATGCAGCCCTTGTAATAATATTGAGAAGTATATTCTATATGATCGGCGTTGGAAAGGATTCTGTAAAAGATCCACTTGTCCTGATCTGACCATTTGGCGGTCTGCTCCTCGTTAGAGCATGGCAGTATCAGATGCAGACGGATATGCGGATAAATGCTCCGCAGCTTAATGACAGTCAGCGCCGCGAGAGTATCCCAGCCGAGCGCGCCGCCTGCATAAAAATCCGTCAGACCATAATTTGTTATATATTTTTCAAGAGTATTATAAAGCGTTTGTTTTAGTTTTATTATATCTCCCGAAATATTTCTGTGACCTGTAAAACACGCTGATTTCATAATTTTCACCTGCCTTATTGTATTTAAAACAATTTTTATAGACTTTCAGTTAATATACATTATATATCAAAAGATTAATATTGTCAAGTAAATATGATAAAATAATTTATAAAGGCGGGTGGAATTGTATGAAAGAGGAATATTTTGAAAAATATCGCAGAATAGGTTTGAAGATAAGTTATTACAGAAGATTAAAAAATATTACGCAAGAACAATTAGCAGAAAAAATTGATAAGAGTACAGCGTTTATTGGTGCAATTGAAGCTCCTAATATGGCAAGAGCCTTATCATTAGATACGTTATTTGATATTTCCGAGGCTCTTGATGTTCCGCCTTATAAATTTCTTATTGATGACTGAGACGACGAAATAATTATTCCAAATCCTTGACTTCACGCATATGGTGTGGTAAAATAAAATCAAAAAGAAATGCATCTGCAAGGAGGAATTTATCATGTTGAATACAAGAGATTACGCCGAATGCGTATTGAATACTTTGAATGATGAACAGCTGATCGATTTCCTGCGATTATTCGCTGATGACGCTACATTGGCAAGATTTGAGAGCGATAAGATCGCAAATGGAATGCAGCAGAAGCGTTATAGCAGTTTTAGTGAGATTTTAGCAGAGATCGACGCGGAGGACGATGATGAATAAACCGCTGTACGATGTTGAAATGACTTCTGTTTTTCGTAAAGAACTCAAAAAAGCCAAGAAACGGGGGCTTGATTTACGATTAATGGAGGAAGTTATCACTAAGCTGCAAAACGGCGAGCCGCTTCCCGTTAAGAATAAAGACCATGCTCTTTCGGGTAACTGGAGCAACCATCGTGAGTGCCATATTCAGCCGGATTGGCTGCTGGTCTATCGTGTGATCGAGAACGAGTTGATTCTTTTGCTTGTTCGTACAGGTACGCATAATGATTTGAATTTTTAGAGCTTGTCCTTAGGATCAACATACCCTAAACAAAACCTCTCCGATTTTCGCGGAGAGGTTTTGCTATAGCGCGGTTATTTGGATTACAGAATTTTAGTCGATTTTCGGCAGATTTGCAATAGACTTCTGAAGTTCTTCGTCGGTAGGGATATAGTCGCTCATTTTGCCGTCGTTGTATGCGGCGTAAGCGTACATATCGAAATAGCCCGTTCCCGTAAGTCCGAAGAGAATCGTCTTTTCCTCACCTGTTTCCTTGCATTTGAGAGCCTCGTCAATAGCCGCTTTGATAGCATGGCTGCTTTCGGGAGCGGGGAGGATTCCCTCAACTCTTGCGAATTTCTGCGCAGCCTCAAATACAGCTGTCTGCTCAACAGAAGTAGCCTCCATGAGACCCTGATCATAAAGTTCGGAAAGAATAGAACTCATTCCGTGATATCTCAGACCGCCTGCATGATTTGCGGAAGGCATAAATCCGCTGCCGAGGGTATACATTTTCTGGAGAGGGCAAACCTTACCCGTATCGCAGAAATCATAAGCATAAACGCCGCGTGTAAGGCTCGGGCATGAAGCGGGTTCAACGGCAACGATCTTGTAATTCGCCTCGCCGCGGAGTTTTTCGCCCATAAACGGAGCGATAAGTCCGCCGAGGTTCGAACCGCCGCCTGCGCAGCCGATGATAACGTCGGGCTTGATTCCGTACTTATCCATAGCGGTCTTTGTTTCGAGACCGATAACAGTCTGATGCAGAAGAACCTGCGAAAGAACGCTTCCGAGAACATAGCGGTAGCCTTCGGAAGTGGTAGCGGCTTCAACCGCTTCGGAGATAGCGCAGCCAAGGCTTCCGTTAGTATCGGGGAATTCCGCGAGAATTTTCTTGCCGACTTCCGTAGTCATAGAGGGCGACGGAGTAACGCTTGCGCCGTATGTGCGCATAACTTCGCGGCGGAAAGGCTTCTGCTCGTAGGAAACCTTTACCATATAGACTTTACAGTCCAGATCAAAGTATGAGCAAGCCATTGAAAGAGCAGTACCCCACTGACCTGCGCCCGTCTCGGTCGTAACGCCCTTGAGACCCTGCTTTTTGGCGTAGTAAGCCTGCGCTATTGCGGAATTCAGCTTATGGCTGCCGCTGGTGTTGTTGCCTTCGAATTTGTAGTAGATCTTTGCAGGCGTATCCAGCGCTTTTTCAAGGCAGTATGCGCGTACAAGGGGAGACGGACGGTACATTTTATAGAAACCGAGTATCTCTTCGGGAATGTCGATATAAGGCGTAGTATCGTCAAGCTCCTGCTTTACGAGTTCATCGCAGAATACTGCGCCCAGCTCTTTGGCAGTTACAGGCTTTCCCGTTGCAGGATTGAGCAGGGGAGCAGGCTTTTTCTTCATATCAGCGCGGACGTTGTACCACTGTTTGGGCAGTTCATCTTCCGAAAGGTAGATTTTGTATGGGATATTCTCTTTGGACATAAGTATTACTCCTTTTTACAGAATTCGGGTTTGAATTCTTAATTACTTATATTATAGCATAAATGTTCTCGTATGTCAATGGCGTATTTTAGTTTTATATGAAACTTCTTTTCATTCAATGTAGGGTTGTGTAGGGTTGCAGGGTATTTTCTATTCTATCGTATAAAAAAATGAAAGAAAAAAATATATATAGTACCTGAAAAACCATGCAAACCCTACATAACCCTACACATAATCGTTTGATTGGAAAAGAGCAGAGTTATTTATTCAGTAATTCCTTAATAACCTATTGATTTTTCACTTTGATATGTGTTATAATAAGAAGAACACGTATTTAAGGAATTATTTTCAGGAGGATTTTTTTAATGAGATATATCGGAGAAACCTGCGCTCTATGCGGACTTGCGTTTACCGAAAGCGACGATGTGGTCGTATGCCCCGAATGCGGCTCGCCTCATCATCGCGGCTGCTATAATAAAAACGGCTGCTGCGCCAAGGCGGAACTTCATGCGGAGGGCTATAAATGGCAGAGCAATACCATAAATAAAAAAATCAGCGACGCGGACGTTGACGTATATATTAACTGTCCTCGCTGCGGTTCGCGGAATTCCCCGGAAAATGAGAGATGCGAAAGCTGCGGCGCGGTACTTTCGGAGGAGGAAAGAACTTCCGAAGGCGGAAATCAGACTACGGGAAATCCGTTTCTCGATCAGATAATGAAACTCGACCCCAACGAAAATCTCGGCGGAATACGCCTGAAAGAAGCGGTCGGATTCGTTCGTTCGAATTTATTGTACTATATACCGATGTTCCGGCAAATGTTCGCGATGGGCAGGAAAATTTCATTCAATTTTATCTGCTTCATATTTCCGCCTGTTTATTTCGCAAACAGGCGAATGTGGTCATGGGCGATACTTACGGCGATTCTTTCGGTTTTGCTGTCAATGCCTTTAACGATAAGCTATTTTGTAAGCGCAGGACTGGAGAACGGCGGTATATCGCTGTTTTCGCAAAGCGTAAACAACGCCGTCTTAGAGAACAGTCATATGCTGTCGACCCTTGTAAACATATGCAACATAGCTGATTTTGTAATGCGCGCACTGATGTGTATGTTCGGAAATTATATTTACTATAAATTCATGATAAAGTCTGTCAAGCGGATAAAGGCTTCGGCAGGGGACGACGCGCCGGCTTATCTGGTTCGCGCAGGCGGAGTAAAACCGCTGAATTCGCTGCTTATAGTAATTATAATGTTTGCTATGACGATGGTATCCACGTTAGCTGTACAGTATCTGCTGGAAGCATTTTTGTGATAAGGAGAGAGAAATGGACGAATTTATAAATACAGACGAGCGCAATGCCGAGTCTGCCGCGCTTAATCATGAAATATATGAGCTGACGAAACGGCTGAACGAGAAGGAAAAAGAATGCGCCATGCTCACGACCGCCGACCCTGACGACCCGTTCAACAATCCCACGGAATATAAAGGTTTCGGCGGCGATTACAGAAAGATACAGCCGCGTCTCGGACTTAGCGGATATAAGCTTGCCCTCGAACCCGATCACGCCGAAAAAAAGGCCATCCGCCGTTATTATTCCATCGGCGGCTGGTGCATGATCTTCCAGTTTCTGATGTCGTTCGGCGCGTCGGTGGTGTTTATGAACATCATTATGACTGTTCTGCAAATGCTATACCCCGAAGCGGGATTTGATGCTTTGTATGATTATATGTACAGTTCGTCGATACTTGTGGCGCTGAATATGGTAGTGTATCTTGTATGCAATGTGCTGAACTCCTTTATCGGCATGAAATGGGCAGGCATAAAGGCTTCTTCGCTGATACATACGAAGAATTTCAGCGTAGCAAAGGCGTTGCAGTATTGTCTCGCCGCCCTGTTCATATGGGTGATATCGATATATGCGGCGACGGGCATCAACGATGTTTTCAGCAAATACGGAATAGATACGCTGGTCGATCAGAGCGGGCTGGGCGAATCCACTATGGGATTCGTGACAACTATCATCTACACCTGCATAATCGCGCCCATTACTGAGGAACTGTTGTTCCGCGGAATGCTTCTGCGAGTGCTTTCAAAGGCGAATCAGCGATTTGCGATAGTGGCGACCGCAGTATTTTTCGGTCTTGCACACGGCAATATACCGCAGTTTTTACTGGCGTTCCTGCTGGGAATCTTCCTTGCGCACATCACCATGAAGCATGATTCGATAATTCCGAGCATCATCGTTCATATTTTCGTAAATTCATTCTCGACCGTATTTTCATCTTTATCGGAAGCAAACAATATTGTGCTGATAATGGCGACTTTAGCGCTGTTTGCCGCGGCGATACTGGGCATGATAATGCTGCTTGTATTCCACGGAGAAAACAAGCTGCCGGCGACTACTCCCGAACAGAGCAGGCGCGGAATTGCGATCGCATCGGGTTCAATACCGTTTGTAGCCGCTTTTGTGATAGAGATAGCTTATATGATATATGCTCTGACGTCAAACTGATTTAATATTAAAAAGCTGCCATGCCGATTTTTGAAACGGTATGACAGCTTTATTTTTTGCAGTTAAAGATCAATCCTGATCGAGTATTTCTTTCTGCGCGTCTAAGGCATTTTTACCGAGGGACGGGGAATTTTTCAAAGTCTGCTGAAGCTTTTCCTTAGTGCGCTTGATATCTTCCATCGATCTCTTGTGCGAATTTTCAGCGTCGTTGAGCATCTTTGCAACTGAAAGGACTGCTGATTTCTGAAGCTGAGCCGCGGAATCCTGCGCCTTGCGTAGAATATCTACAGCCTTTTGTTTTGCCTCGGCAATTATAGCCTCGCGTGAAACTATCTGAGCGGCGCGCTCTTCGGATTTTCTTATAATTCCGTCCGCATTTATTTTGGCTTCATTGAGAATGCGCTGACAGTCGAATTCGATCTTCTTGGCTTCTTTAAGTTCATGAGGCAGATTAAGACGTATATCGTTGATAAGTTCGCGCATACGTTCGCCGTCGACTATCTTTTTATGGGACATGAAAGGAACGGACGCCGATTTATCAAGCAGTTCGTCCATTTCATCAAGAATTTCATCAATATTCATAATTAAACCTCTTTCCTTTAGGCAACCTCTAAAAACCTCTTTTTACAAAAATCAGCTTTTTAGAGGTTGGCTTCATTTTACAATTCTCTGCTGTATATCATCGAGGATAGTTTCGGGAACAAAATGGCTTATATCGCCGCCGAAATACGCGATTTGCTTGACCACGCTTGAACTTAGATACATATTTTCGGCAGATGTGGTGAGGAATACCGTTTCCGCGCCTGAATAGAGCTTTTTATTTGCAAGAGCCATCTGAAATTCATATTCAAAATCGCTTACAGCCCGAAGTCCCTTTACAATGGCGATCGCGCCGACATTTTTAACATAATCCGCAAGAAGCCCGTCAAGTATATCTATCACCACATTATCGAGATCGCGCGTCACGGATTCTATCATGATCATGCGCTCCGTCGCCGTGAAACTGGGCTGCGCTTTTCCTGCATTACGGGAGATAAGTACGATAACCTTGTCAAAAAGTTTGGAAGCTCTTGTTATTATGTCAAGATGACCGAGCGTAACGGGATCGAAGCTTCCGGGACATACGGCTATTCTTCTCAATTATCTCTCCTCCTTCATAGAATTAGCTTTAATATATTATAACTGATTATTCACGGTTTGTCAAGCTAAAATTAATTTATACTATGGAAATCAATTTTACTATGTTGTATTATACAGAGAATTTTGACCCCTATACCTCTTGCAAAGATGTTATTCTATTGAGTCCGTCTCTCATGTTTTCTCATCCCTTTAGGGATGGGAAAATATGAAAATTGGGTTTCA
>DETO01000166.1:0-1775 GCA_002362135.1 Ruminococcus sp. UBA3286
CGCGGCGGTATGACTTCTCACGCTGCTGTTGTTGCCCGTGGTATGGGTGAGTGCTGCGTTTCCGGATGCGGCGACATCAAGATGGACGAAGCTAACAAGAAGTTCGAGCTTGGCGGAAAGACTTTCGTTGAGGGCGACTACATCTCCATCGACGGTACAACAGGCAATATCTACGACGGCGTTATTCCTACTGTTGACGCTCAGATCGCAGGTGAGTTCGGAAGAATCATGGCTTGGGCTGACGAATTCAGAACTCTTAAGGTAAGAACAAACGCTGATACACCCGCTGACGCTAAGAAGGCTCGTGAGCTGGGCGCTGAGGGTATTGGTCTCTGCCGTACAGAGCATATGTTCTTCGATCCTGAGAGAATTGCAGCATTCCGTGAGATGATCTGCTCCGATACAGTTGAAGAGCGTGAAGCTGCTCTTGCTAAGATCGAGCCTATGCAGCAGGCTGACTTTGAGGCTCTCTACGAGGCTCTCGAGGGCAACCCTGTTACTATCCGTTTCCTCGATCCTCCTCTCCACGAATTCGTTCCTACTGAGGAAGCTGACATTCAGGCTCTTGCTGAAGCACAGGGCAAGTCCGTTGAGACTATCAAGAATATCATTTCTTCTCTCCACGAGTTCAACCCCATGATGGGTCACAGAGGATGCCGTCTTGCTGTAACATATCCTGAGATCGCTAAGATGCAGACAAACGCTATCATCAAGGCTGCTCTCAATGTTAAGAAGAATCACCCCGACTGGAACGTTAAGCCGGAGATCATGATCCCGCTCGTTGGCGATATCAAGGAATTCAAGTTCGTTAAGAAGGTAGTTGTTGAAACAGCTGACGCTGCTATCGCTGCTGCCGGCGCAGAACTTGATTACGAAGTTGGTACAATGATCGAGATTCCTCGTGCTGCTCTTACAGCTGACGAGATTGCTGCTAATGCAGACTTCTTCTGCTTCGGTACAAACGATCTTACTCAGATGACTTACGGCTTCTCACGTGACGACGCAGGCAAGTTCCTCAACGCTTACTACGATCAGAAGATCTTCGAGAACGATCCTTTCGCTAAGCTCGATCAGATCGGCGTTGGTAAGCTTATGGATATGGCTGTCAAGATGGGTAAGGGTGCAAACAACACTCTCCACTGCGGTATCTGCGGCGAGCATGGCGGCGATCCTACATCTGTAGAATTCTGCCACAAGATCGGTCTCGACTATGTATCTTGCTCACCTTTCCGCGTTCCGATCGCTCGTCTTGCTGCTGCTCAGGCTGCAATTGCAAACAAGTAATCAAAAACTTTAAAAATATAATTTTAGTTAAACTGACGAAAAAGTCCTCACGGTTTATGCCGTGGGGACTTTTTGCGTTTTAGATAATAGACCTGTTCTGAAACCTCCGAAGCACCGCCTGATTTGTCTTTTTTGTGCCATGCTTTGCCGATTTTCCTTGAAATACATACAGTATTTCTGCGGAAAATCGACTTTGCCTGACACAAAAAATCCTGTATCATTCGGCACTTCTGTCAAGGAGTTTTAGTGTGAACAGAGACAAGTAAAATAGGCACAATAAAAGAGATGCCTTTTTGTCTACTTTGCGAATTGACTTATTCGTATCATTAACGTATAATAAATATAAAGTGCAACATATTGCATATTATAAATCAGATAAAGAAAGAGGGCGGTATGATGTTAATCACGAACGATTTAGATTGTAATGCTGCTATGAATGAATTTGCTGTCAGATTCAAGCAGCACAGAGTTTCTGCTCATATCACGCAAAA
>DETO01000166.1:2116-12059 GCA_002362135.1 Ruminococcus sp. UBA3286
TGAGGACAATTATCCGTTTTGAAAAGGGTGAAGAAATTGGACTGCTCACATTCGTAAAGCTGATGCAGGGAATCGGTCTTGAACATAACCTTGAAAATATCATACCGGATTACACGAAACGACCTTCTTATATTGCAAATAGCGGTAATCTGCCTAAGAGGGCAAGAAAGAAGAAAGTGAACACCACTGAATGGAAATGGGGAGACGAAGAATGAGCAAGCCAATCAATACAGCAGAAGTCTGGCTTTGGGGTTCGAGAATAGGCTATCAATTAGTGGCGCAAACAAGTAGCCCGCAAACTTATCTCTTTCAAATCGACTCGATTTTGCCGGAGATTCAGTCAATGCCGTTTCACTCAATCTATTTGTGGAGGTGTGTCTGTGGCATTTAAAATCTTCCGTAAGAACTGTTGTGGTCTTGACGTGCATAAAACATGGATTTATGCCTGTATCGGAATTACCGACATCAACAATCGTACAGAATACAAACAAGCTCGTTTCTCTTCCTTTTCCAAGGGATTACAGGAACTGTCAGATTGGCTTGCTAAATATTCATGTACAGAAGTTTGTATGGAATCAGCAGGTAAATACTGGATTCCTGTATTTAATATCCTTGAGAAAACCTGTTGGGTTACTCTTGCTCATCCAAAATATACAAAACCTCAAAAGGGTAACAAAACTGATCGTAAGGATGCAAAATGGATTTGTGACTTGTTTATGTGTGATATGATTAAGCCCAGTTTTATTCCTCCGCCTGATATTCGTCATCTTCGTGACCTTTTACGTTTTCGTATGAAATTGACGTATCAGATTACAGGAATGAAAAATCGTGCACTTAATTGTCTCACTGTATCAAATCTGAAACTGGATGATGTGTTTTCTGATGTGTTTGGTAAATCCTCACGTTCCATCATTCATCAGATTCTTGAAAATCCTGGCGAGGCTTTTGATGTAGCTCCTTTTGTGGACAAACGCTGTAAACACCCCATAGAAGAAATTCAAGCAGCTGTTGACGGAGCAGTTAGCCATGAACAAGCGACAAAACTGAAAATCTGTCTTGATTTTATTGATGAACAGGAAAAACGTATCTCTGAACTTGATACTGAAATTTTTCGTCTTGCTGAACCGTACACCTCTGTTTTGGAGTTTATGCGTACAGTTCCGGGATTTTCAAAAGAACCCCTGACGGCAATTCGCCTTCTTTCAGAAATTGGTGCGGATATGTCTGTTTTCCCAACATCTAAAAATCTGGTATCATGGGCAGGCTGTTGCCCACGTAATGACAGCAGTGCACAAAAAGTTAAATCAACCCGCATTTCCCGTGCAGGTTCTTATCCCCTTATGGTCTGCTTCAAACCAATCGGAATCATTCACAAAATAATTCACGATTTCATCATACGGAATCATCTTAGCAAGTTCGTCACTTGAAATGCTTGTTTCCTGATAGAGTTTGCGGTAAATGTAACCTACGTATTCCGAAAAGCAACGATCTTTCTCTGAAACAGACGCTTTCTTAACAAGAAACCTTTCTATTTCAGGCATACATAGTTCGTATATTGCTTGGGGAAATTCTGTTTGGTATGGGGAATAAATAGTATCAAAGCGGCGTTTGCAGAAGTCTGAACACATGAACGCATCAGAAAAAGAACTCATATCATACTTCTTGTTTGCCATATATGAATAGAAATACCCCTGCGTTTGGCAGATTCTTGAATCTATTTTCATACTCTTTCTACTTTCTGTTTAAGATAGCACCGTACAACACCGTCAGACGTTCTTTGTACGATGCTGCGGTGCTGCCTTAATTATGTCTATGTTGTGCGCCGATGTAAGCACCCATTGCGGCGGCATTTTCCATGCGCTGCTGATGCATCTCGTTTTCGAGAATATTTAGTGCCTCTTTCAGCGTGTCAGCACGTCCATTCTGTGCGTATCCGATAATCGCATTGAGGCAGCTGCCTGTGCGGTACTCGGCAGGCAGCCACGCAAGAGATATATCGCCTTGCATATTTGCGATGTTTCTTTCCAGTTCTTGAATTTTAGTTTTACAAGTAATTATTCGTCTCAGTCTTAGAACCAGCAAGATTACTGGTGGAGATGCAATTGCAAAGAAGAAAAGCATTGAAGTAAACCCTTTCAAACCATAGGCAAGAATAGCTACAACTCCAAGAATTGCCATTAATGCCGAAAAACCAAGAGTCATCGCCCATAGGCAGCCAAATTTCTTTTTCTGCTCGATTTCCTCAGAAAGCTGTTCAAACTCATCTTCAAGCTGATTCAGCTTTTGTGCAAGCGGGAGAGAATGATTGACATTGCTGATAAGCAGTTCCTTTTCTGACATGATAGGTTTCTCCTTTAATTTTAAATGTTTGCAAGATAAATTTTTACGGAAAATATTATTCTTCAATAGTTGAAATGTAGTCATATTTGTCAACTTTCGGAACAACATTTTTCTGGAAGATAGTATCCACATCATTGCAGCCCTCAATATAGAAAGCGTCAACCAGCAGATTATCGAAAATATGAGAACCCTTATGAAGGTCGTTATAATCAACAACCATTGTGCCGTCTTCAAGGGCATAAACCTCCTGATAATAAGCACACCAATAGTAATCATGATTTTCCCCTGTTTTGTTGAAGTCGGCATTAATTTTGTAGACGAAATAAATGTAGTTGAAAGGGGCGTTGTATACAGTGGTATCCTTGGGCGTAAGAAGGTAATTTCCCACCAACTCCATCTCCTTGATAACAGGCTGAGCACCATTATTGGCAAGGTAAGCTACGTAGCCGTCCCGAAAAGTGGTGTCCATTTTGTCGTAGGTTTCCTGAGGAATATCATCCATTGTGCATACATAGGAAGGCATATTTTCCACGGTATACTGCTTTGCGGTCTCGATATAGACAATGCTGTCATCCTGAGATGTGGGTTCAGCTGTTATTTCCACAACATCGCCGTTTTTCAGACCTTTTTCGGCGTTAGCAGTATATTTTACCTTAGAGCCATAGGGCGTGTCCATATTCAGCTTGACAGCAGGAGAAATTCCCTCAAAGGCAACGGTCAGCGACTCAAAAGGGTCAACTTCTTTTATTGTAGGTTCTTCAGTTGTGTCCACTTCTACTGCTCCCCAAGAAGCACCGTCCATACTTTCGGCGGCATCTTCAATTCTCTTTTCCATCTCACCTTCCGGCATATTCTCCAGCATACTTTCGAGTTCTTCTTCATTTTTAGGCTTGGAATCGCCGCAGCCTGCCATCGGAATACACATACAAACAGCGATAACGCCTGCGATCATGGATTTGAAGTTTCTTTTCATCATTACATTTTCCTTTCATTTTCTCGCTGGAAAACATCATCTACCTTGAACTGCTGCGAAGGGGTCACAAGGTGAATATAGGCAAGGTGGGTACGGCAGAGGTTGATTTTGTTGCTGAGAAGGACAATCGCCTGCACTATTATCAGGTAACGGCTTCGCTTACTGATGAAAACACTTTTGTTCGTGAGATAACTCCGCTGAAGAATCTTACGGACAACTATCCAAAAACGATACTCACTCTCGACCGTTTCACGCTCGGTGATTACGATGGTATTGAATCAGTAAATGCAGTTGACTGGCTGCTCGGTAAAAGCGAACACAAGTGACATGAGCTGAATAAAAGAACAAGTCCTCACAGTTCGGCTGTAAGGACTTTTTTGTGGTGTATTAAATTTTATATTGAAAAGTAATATATAAACTTGCAAAAGTTTTCAATGGAATTTATTATAAATCTATTGACTATCTTGCTGAAAATGCGGTATAATAATGAAAAGTAACATCAAAACTCGCTGTACTTTTCAATGAGGTGATAATATGGAGATAAAAAGAGACCGATATTTACAACAGATAATTGACTATATGTGGGACGGACAGGTTAAAGTCATAACTGGCATTCGCCGCTGCGGAAAGTCCTATCTGATGAACGTGCTGTTCAAGAATTATCTGCTTGAGCAGAATGTCTCTCCCGACAATATCATATCTATAGAACTTGATCTGACCAAGGATATTAAGTACCGTGATCCTCTTGCGCTGGCAGAGTACGTCCGCAGCAAGGTCGAGGGACAGACAGAGCAGTTCTATCTCTTTGTCGATGAGATACAGATGTCGGACGAGGTGAAGAATCCTTATAATCCCGACGGAAAGAAGATAACTTTCTATGATGCGCTGAACGATCTGCGGTCGCTGCCGAACCTTGATGTGTATGTGACGGGAAGTAACTCGAAAATGCTGTCTAAGGATATTCTGACCGAATTTCGTGGGCGAAGTGACGAGATACAGGTACACCCTTTCAGCTATGCGGAGTATTATTCTGCGGTGGGCGGCGACAAGGAGGACGCTTTCGAGGAATATGCTTTTTACGGCGGTATGCCGCTGGTGCTGTCACGTCCAAACGATACGGCAAAGGCGAACTATCTGTCCTCGCTGTTTTCGGAGGTCTATATCAAGGACATTGTCGAGCGTAAGAAAATTGAGCGTGAGGACGTTCTCGGTCAGCTGCTTGACTTGCTCTGTTCCTCAGTCGGTTCATTGACCAATCCGAAGAAGATCGCAGATACACTCCGTTCTAAAACTGGAGAGAACATAGCTCAAAACACTATTTCTGCGTATATCGACCATTTAGAGGATGCTTTCCTGTTCAGCGAATCCAGGCGTTATGATGTCAAGGGGCGTAAATACTTTGAGTACCCCTACAAGTATTACTGCGAGGACATCGGTCTGCGCAATGCCTGTATTGGTTTTCGTCAGCAGGAGATGACGCATATCATGGAGAACATCATCTACACTGAGCTTAATATCCGTGGCTTCTCAGTCGATGTTGGTGTAGTCTATTCCAATGAGAGGAACGATAACGGCAGCTATTCTAAGATCGCACGGGAAATAGACTTTATCGCTTCCAAAGGAGGAAAGAAAGTTTATATCCAGTCGGCGTTTGCTCTGCCTGATGATGACAAGACTGAACAGGAACTGCGCCCCTTTTCGCTTACAGGCGACTCTTTTCCGAAGATCATCGTCCGCAGGGATATCCGCAAACGTTGGTATGATGACAGCGGCGTGCTGAATATCGGGCTGACGGAGTTTTTACTCGACGACTCAGTGATATAGAAAAAATATTAACAGACAATGAGCCTTCACGATTGTGAAGGATTTTTTCGACAGATTGAATCAGGGGCGATTTGCCCCTGAGTTTTATCAATTTCGGAATGGAAATTGTTTCTCATGAATGTTATAATACTTGTCGTGATGTTCCTCGCTCCAGTTGACTGACTGTTCCTCATAGGGCATTACGATGTGCAGTTCAATATCATTATACATTTTTACATTTGAGGAGCAACTCTGCTCCGTCTGATACAATTGTGCAAGTCATATTATACCTCCGATAAATTTATATCTCTATAACATAAACCAATCATATACGCAAGTGCGTATACGCAAAAACGTACCAAAATGTATAATAATATAAATACATTTTGGAGGGCAGAGTTATGTCGGAAGTTAAAAATGCTGTTGTTGACAGATTTAAAGAGTTGTGCAAAGAACGAGGGATCGCCGCAAATGAACTTGCAAATATATCCGGTGTTACGCCGTCAACAGTATATAGCCTATTTAGCGAAAGCAGAAACAATGTTTCGATTACAACGATTAAAATTCTGTGTGACGGTTTAGGGCTGACTTTGGGAGAATTTTTCTGCACAGAAAAATTTGATAAGCTTGAACAAGAGATAAAATGAAAAGTATCCACGAATGAATAAAATTCAATTAAAAAGTCAATAATATGCATGAGGAGGCGATAAAATGAATATCACACCACAGGCATACAGCGAAATGAGCAGACGTGCAGAACCGAAATCGAGAGCGGTGGTCAATACCATGACAGCGTTCGTGGTCGGCGGAGGAATATGCGGATTCGGACAGATAGTACGCATGATCTTTGAAACATACGGATTCGAAACCCAGACGGCAAGCGCATGGACGTCGATGATTCTGGTAACGCTCAGCGCGCTGCTTACGGGCTTTGGGATTTATCAGCGACTTGCAAAACACGCAGGCGCTGGAACTCTCGTCCCTATCACGGGATTTTCCAACTCGATAAGTTCTTCCGCGATAGAGGCTCGCTCGGAGGGGCTGGTTACGGGAGTAGGCACGAAAATATTCACGATAGCAGGGCCGGTAATTCTTTACGGCTGTGCAGCGGCATTTTTATACGGGCTGATATATTATATTATTACGCGAATATTTTAGAGCGTCAACGGATTCTGTAATATATAGTCAAACAACTTGATGATCAACCAAGTGGAACGATGAAACTATGCTGTAGCTGCGTTGTCGTCGTCACCGTGCGCCAGCACGCTTTCCTCCTCCGCCTTGCTACGGCATAGTTTCATTCGTTCCCTTTTTGTCACTTATCAATTTGTTTGACTATATCTCTGAAACAGGGCGGGGGATTCCCTGCCCTGAGAATTTTCAGAAAGAAAAAAGGCTCAGTAAAAATCGAGCCTTTAAGAAAAAAAGATAAAAAATGTGTAGAACAAAAGAAAGGAGACAACAAAACGAGTGATAAATAATTTGATATTATTTAAACACTATAGTTATTATACAGCATTTTCGGGATTACGTCAAGGGAATTTCCGAAAAAAATCCGAAACGCTCCGTAATTTGTAGATTCTCACAATTATTAATATAAATATTTCGGCAAAATCAACAAAATATCCGACAGCGATTTGCCCGCCTATAGTCATTACTTCGCAAGTGTGTGATAAAGATATGAAAAATATACCTTCAATCCGAGCCTTTCGGATAGTGCCGGCACACCTTGATCAGAAAAAATAAGTTTGCTGCGCCTAACACAAATAAGGCAATTGATACAAAAAAAATGTTTACAAATCTGTTACATTGTGGTATAATATTATATGAAAGTTGTATGCCATCATTGCATACGCTGCAATATCCCGTTCGAATATGACGGGTGAATTGAAAAAAATGGAGGTCATTACCAATGGCAATCAAAAGAAAAATGAAAACCATGGACGGTAATAATGCTGCTGCCTGGGTGTCATATCCCTTCACCGACGTAGCCGCTATTTACCCCATCACTCCCTCTTCCGTTATGGCAGAGGTTACCGACAGCTGGTCTGCCAAGGACAAGAAGAACCTGTTCGGTCAGCCTGTTACAGTTGCTGAAATGCAGTCTGAAGCAGGTGCGGCAGGTACTGTACACGGCTCTCTTTCTGCCGGCGCTCTTACAACTACATACACAGCTTCTCAGGGACTTCTCCTGATGATCCCCAATATGTACAAAATCGCAGGCGAACTTCTTCCCAACGTAATTCACGTTTCCGCTCGCTGCGTATCTTCACACGCTCTTAACATCTTCGGCGACCACTCCGACGTTTACGCTTGCCGTCAGACAGGTTACGCAATGCTCTGCTCCGGTTCTGCTCAGGAAGTTATGGATCTCGGCGCTGTTGCTCACCTTTCAACTATCAAGGGAAGAGTTCCTTTCATCCACTTCTTCGACGGTTTCCGTACATCTCACGAGATCCAGAAGATCGAGACATGGGACGATGAAACTCTCCTCGGACTTCTCGACAAGGAAGCTGCTCAGAGATTCAGAGACAAGGCTCTCCATCCCGAAACTCCTGTTCTCCGCGGTTCTGCTCAGAACCCCGACATCTTCTTCCAGGCTCGCGAGGCTTGCAACAAGTATTACGACGCTCTCCCGGCTATCGTTGAAGATTACATGAATAAGGTAAACGACCTTATCGGTACTGATTACAAGCTCTTCAACTACTACGGAGCTGCCGACGCTGAACACATCATCATCGCTATGGGTTCAGTTAACGAAACTATCGAAGAAACTATCGACTACCTCAACGCTCAGGGCGGCAAGTACGGTCTCGTAAAAGTTAGACTTTACAGACCTTTCGTTGCTGAAAAGCTTGTTGAAGTTATTCCCGATACAGTCAAGAGAATTTCCGTACTCGACAGAACCAAAGAACCCGGCTCACTTGGCGAACCTCTCTATCTTGATGTTGTTGCCGCTCTCAAGGGTACAAAGTTCAACGATACTCCTATCTTTACAGGACGTTACGGTCTCGGTTCTAAGGATACTGTTCCGGCTCAGATCGTTGCCGTATTTAAGAACGAGACAAAGCAGAGATTCACTATCGGCATCGAGGACGACGTTACAAATCTTTCGCTTCCTCTCGAAGCTAACCCCGACTCCGCTCCTGCCGGCACAACAGCCTGCAAGTTCTGGGGACTCGGTTCTGACGGTACTGTCGGCGCTAACAAGAACTCCATCAAGATCATCGGCGACCATACAGACCTCTACGCTCAGGCTTACTTTGCATATGACTCAAAGAAGTCGGGCGGCGTAACGATCTCCCACCTCCGTTTCGGCAAGACTCCCATCAAGTCTACATACCTTATTAATAAGGCTGACTTCGTAGCCTGCCATAACCAGAGCTATATCGACAAGTACGATATGGTTTCCGATATCAAGCCCGGCGGAACTTTCCTCCTCAACACTATCTGGGATATGGAAGGTCTTGAGGCTAATCTCCCCGGTCAGGTGAAGAGATATATTGCTCAGAACAATATCAATTTCTATACTATCAACGGCGTTAAGCTTGGCGAAGAAACAGGCATGGGAACTCGTATCAATACTATTCTCCAGTCCGCATTCTTCAAGCTTGCCAACATCATTCCTTTCGAGGACGCTCTCGGCTACATGAAGGCTGCCGCAGAAGCTTCCTACAGCAAGAAGGGTCAGGACGTTGTTGAGAAGAACTGGAACGCTATCGACGCAGGTCACCAGAACATCGTTAAGATCGACGTTCCTGAATCTTGGAAAGACGCTGCTGATACTCAGATGGGTATGGCTGCCGTTTCCTGCGACAATAAGGAACTTCAGGACTACGTAAACAACATTCAGATCCCCTGCAACGCTCAGAAGGGTGACGCTCTCCCTGTTTCAACATTCGTTGACATGGCTGACGGTACATTCCCGCAGGGTTCTGCCGCATTCGAAAAGCGCGGCATCGCTGTTAAAGTTCCTGCATGGATCCCCGAAAATTGTATCCAGTGCAACCAGTGCGCATATGTATGTCCTCACGCTGTAATCCGTCCTGTTGCTATGACTCCCGCGGAAGTTGAAGCTGCTCCGGCTGCTGTCAAGACTCTTGATTTCAAGCCTGCTATCGGCGATCTCAAGTTCACAATGACAGTTTCAACTCTCGACTGTACAGGATGCGGCGTATGTGCAAACGTATGTCCCGCTAAGAATAAGGCGCTCGTTATGGAGCCTATCGCTTCTCAGATGGATCAGCAGGAAGTATTCAACTACGGCGTTACTATCGACGAGAAGCCCGAAGTTGCAGCTAAGTTCAAGGCTGATACAGTTAAGGGTTCGCAGTTCAGACAGCCTCTCCTCGAATTCTCAGGCGCGTGCGCAGGCTGCGGCGAAACTCCTTACGCTAAGCTTGTTACTCAGCTTTTCGGCGACAGAATGATGATCGCCAACGCTACAGGATGCTCTTCAATCTGGGGCGGTTCTGCACCTTCAACTCCTTACACTGTTAATAAGCAGGGTCGCGGTCCTGCATGGAGCAACTCGCTCTTCGAGGATAACGCTGAATTCGGTTACGGTATGTATCTTGCTCAGGAAACGCTCCGCAAGAGAGTTACAGACAAGGTTCTCGCTCTTAAGGAAAAGGCTGAAAAGCCCGAAGTTAAGGCTGCTATCGACGAATATCTCGATACTTACAACGACGGCGCTGCAAATGCAGTTGCTACAGATAAGCTTGTTGCTGCTCTCGAAGCCTGCGGCTGCGACGACGCTAAGGCAATTCTCGCTGAAAAGCTTTACCTCTCCAAGAAGTCACAGTGGATCTTCGGCGGCGACGGCTG
>DETO01000166.1:12383-21915 GCA_002362135.1 Ruminococcus sp. UBA3286
CGGCGGCGACGGCTGGGCATACGATATCGGCTTCGGCGGTCTCGACCACGTAATCGCTTCCGGCAAGAACGTTAATATCCTCGTATTCGATACAGAGGTTTACTCAAATACAGGCGGACAGGCTTCCAAGTCTACTCCTACAGGCGCTATCGCACAGTTTGCGGCAGCAGGTAAGGTAGTTAAGAAGAAGGATCTCGCAGGTATCGCAATGAGCTACGGCTATGTTTACGTTGCTCACGTTGCTATGGGCGCTAACATGAATCAGTGTATCAAGGCATTCGCTGAGGCTGAGGCTTACGACGGCCCGTCCATCGTAATCGCATACGCTCCTTGTATCAACCACGGTATCAAGACAGGTATGGCTACTGCACAGGCTGAGGAGAAGAAGGCTGTTGAGGCTGGTTATTGGCACCTCTACAGATACAATCCTGCTCTCAAGGAAGAAGGAAAGAATCCTTTCACACTTGACTCTAAGGCTCCTAACACCGACGAGTACAAGAACTTCCTCATGGGCGAGGTTCGTTACAACTCGCTTGCTCGTTCTAACCCTGAGCGTGCTGAAAAGCTCTTCAACGCTGCTGTTGAGAATGCTAAGGACAGATACGATTATCTCACAAGACTTACAACTCTTTATGGTCAGGACTAATTTCTGACTTTGTAAGAATTCGCGCATGAAGAAATTTGTGCGCGAATTTTTTTGAATTCAGCGATTATGGTGAATTATATGATAATGATTTCGATTATGGATATCCCGAAAAAAATGCAGCACGATCACGCTCACAAACTTTTGCGCGAATGTCTTAAATCACGGGATATAGCCTATTCCGAGGATTTGCGAATAGAAAAGGGCAAATACGGTAAACCTTATCTTGCGGAGTATCCCGATGTGAAGTATAATATTTCCCACGCCGACGGGATAGCCGCCTGTATGGTTTCGGATTCGGAATGCGGAATAGATTGCGAAAAGGTTCGCAATCTGCGTGAGGGCGTATTGCGACGAGCATTTTCTGAAAGGGAGCGCGAAATGATTGCTTCGGTGGCGGAGGCAGAACGCGATCTGTTGTTTTTCCGATTATGGACGCTGAAAGAATCGTACATCAAGGCTATCGGGACAGGTTTGTCATATCCTCTTGAAACTGCGGAATTTTTGCTGAATTCGGGGGAGATTCACACCAATATTAAAGGCTGGCATTTCAGACAACATATTTTGCGCGATAATAAATATGTTGTATCAATATGTGAAAAATTAAATCTTTAGTAAGTGAGAGACTTTTCACGCTTAACATCACAAAAATAAAAGGCATTCCGTAAAAATCGGAATGCCTTTTAATTACATCAAAATGAAAATCAATTTTGCTGTTCGGTATTATTTAAGTGGAACTATTCTCTTGAATCCTCAGTGTAAAGAACAGTCTCTATCGTCCTTGTTAAAATTATTTCTGTACCCCTTGTGGGTACAGAAATAATTTAATATTGGGATTCATAAGGGGCTATGTCCCTTATGCAGGGGATGCAGGGAGACAGCGTCCCCTTGCATAATGCCGCACAAGTAAAACTTGATTTCCGTGTTACATCAATTCGCAAATAAGATTCGAGAACTCAACAGGGTTATCGATGGTCATTCCCTCGATAAGCATAGCCTGCGTATAGAGCATATTTGCGTACTTTTTGAGTTTATCGTTGTCGCCTGATTCGGAGATAGACTTCAGCTTGCCGAAAATCTCATGTTCGGGATTGATTTCCAGAACTCTCTGAGCCTTAACATTCTGATCTCCGGGCATTGCATTCAGAACTTTCTCCATTTCAAGGGAAATTTCGCCCTCGCTGGTCAGGCATACGGGGTGAGATTTCAGACGCTTTGAAAGAACGACCTTAGCAGCCTTGCCCTCAAGAGCCTCTGCCATAACTTTCAGCATATCGGCACTTTCAGCCTCTTTCGCCTTGATCTCCTCTTCCTGCTTTTCGTCCTTATCAATTCCGAGATCGTCGGAAGAAACGTTTCTGAATTCCTTTTCCTTATAGCTTGCGAGCATTCTGACTGCGAATTCATCAACGCTGTCGGTCATATAAAGAATTTCAAAGCCCTTATCCTTAACAAGCTCCGTCTGGGGAAGCTGCTCGATGCGCGCGATAGTTTCGCCGGTCGCATAGTAAATATACTTCTGCTCTTCGGGCATTCCCGTAACGTATTCGTCGAGGGTTACGAGTTTATTCTCATTGGAGGAGGTGAACAGCAGGAAATCCTGAAGCTTTTCCTTATTGATGCCGTATCCGTTGTAAACGCCGAATTTCAGCTGAATTCCGAATTCTTTCCAGAATTCCTCATATTTATCGCGCTCGTTTTTGAGCATTTTTTTCAGTTCGTTGCTGATAGTTTTCTCGATGCTCTTGGCGATTACTTTAAGCTGACGGTCGTGCTGGAGCATTTCACGGGAAATATTAAGCGACAAATCTTCGCTGTCGACAAGTCCCTTTACGAATCCGAAATAATCGGGGAGAAGATCGCCGCACTTGTCCATGATAAGCACGCCGTTGGAGTACAGCTGCAAGCCTTTCTGATACTCCTTGGAATAATAATCAAATGGCGCTTTCGAGGGGATATACAGCAGGGCATTATAGCTGGGCATACCCTCGTTTACGACATGAGAATATTTCAGCGGACTGTTGTAATCGTAGAATTTTTCGGTATAAAAATGCTTGTAATCTTCTTCCTTGAGTTCGGAGCGGTTCTTCTTCCAGAGGGGAACCATGCTGTTGAGGGTTTCAGTCTCGATGTATTCCTCATATTCGGGAGTTTTTCCCGCAGCCTTGTCCTCTTCCGAAAGTTCGATCGGACGGCTGTGAGTAACGTCCATTTTAATGGGGAAGCGAATGTAGTCGGAATATTTGCTGATAAGTCCCTTGATGCGGTAGGTATCGAGGAATTCGCCGTATTTTTCGTCGTCCGTATCGTCGAGAAGCTCCAGAATGATCTCCGTTCCGACGGTATCCTTATCAGCTTCGGTTATCGTGTAACCGTCAACGCCCTCGGATTCCCACTGATAAGCGGTATCCGAACCGTAAGCTTTGGAAATTACGGTAACTTTCTTTGCAACCATAAAGGCGGAGTAAAAGCCTACGCCGAACTGACCGATTATCTGATTATCGTCCTCCAGCTTGTTTTCGTTTTTAAATTTAAGAGAACCGCTGTTGGCGATAGTACCGAGATTATTTTCCAGCTCCTCGGCAGTCATACCGATGCCGTTATCAACGATCTTTAGGGTTCTGCTGTCCTTGTCAGCGTAAATTCTGATAGCGAAATCCTCTTTATTCATGCCGACCTTATCGTCGGTAAGCGATTTGAAATAAAGCTTGTCTATAGCGTCGCTTGCATTTGAAATAAGTTCGCGGAGGAAAATTTCCTTATGAGTATAAATCGAGTGGATCATCATATCAAGGAGTCGTTTGGACTCAGCCTTGAACTGTTTTGTTTCCATATTAAACATCTCCCATTTCAAATTATTAGCACTCTATCTCTTTGAGTGCTAATAATAGTATAGTACTTTTGAAATAAAAAGTCAATATTTGCGGAGATTTGTTTACAGTTTGTTCATAATTAGGGTGAAAAGTCAGTGTTAACTTCGTGTCACATAATAATTTCCGACTTATAATATTGCTCTTGAAATTTGATCTGCTCCATTATTTCTGCTTTGTCAAACGAAACATTTTCGGGGCAAACTATCCATTTTTCCTCTACATCATCAAATCTATGAACTATCGCGATTATTTTACCCGTAAATTTTTCCACAGGTTCATTCACGCCTAAAATGTACGCGTCCTGCTCTTCACCGTCGGGCGCGATAATTCCCTCGATATAGCCATAATTGATGGGATAATACAAATCTTTATGCTTCGGGTGGTAACTCCCAAGAGGTCTGTCGACCGTAACCGTAACGATATCGCCAATCATTTTTATACCTCCGCAAACTCAAATTTATCTCACTGAAAATCATAACACAACAAAAAGACCGCACCAAAAGCACGGTCTTTGCTTCAGCAAGTAATCATATTATGCCGCACAAGTACGATTTACTTAATAACGCGAACCTTAATAACGCCGTCTACAGCGTTGATCTTGCCCTCAACGGAAGCGGAGATATCGCCTGTAACGTCAAGCATTGTGTAAGCGAAATCGCCCTTGCTTGCGTTAGCCATGTTCTCGATATTGATTCCCTCGTTGCCGACAGCAGTTGTGATGGAAGCGATAGTTGTGGGAACATTCTTGTGGATAACGCAGATCTTCGTTCCGACAGCATTCATGGAAAGGTTGGGGTAATTAACGCTGTTCTTGATGTTGCCGTTTTCGATGTAGTCGATAATTTCTTGAGCAGCCATAACAGCGCAGTTGTCCTCACTTTCGGGAGTTGAAGCGCCGAGGTGAGGAAGAACGATAACATTTTCCTCGCCGAGAACGATATCATCAGCAAAATCGGTAACATACTTAGCGACCTTGCCCGCCTTGATAGCGTCGATAACAGCCTGACTGTTGATAAGTTCGCCTCTTGCAAGGTTGATAAGGCGAACGCCGTCTTTCATCATAGCGATCTGCTCAGCGTCGATAGTATTCTTTGTCTGAGGTGTGTAAGGCATATGAATGGTGATGTAATCGCTGTTCTTATAGATATCATTGATATCGGAAACGATCTTTACGGAAGGATCCATCTGGAGAGCCGCGCCAACGGAGAGATAGGGGTCGAAGCCGATAACGTTCATTCCGAGAGCTTCGGCAGCGTTTGCGATCTTGCCGCCGATAGCGCCGAGACCGATGATACCGAGAGTTTTTCCTGCAATTTCAGGGCCTGCAAACTTGGATTTTCCGCCCTCTACAGTTTTGGGAGCGTCCTCTGTACCCTTGAGAGAAGCAGCCCATGCGGCAGCCTCGGTGATCTTTCTTGAAGAAAGAAGAAGAGCGCAGATAGCGAGTTCCTTAACGGCGTTGGAATTAGCGCCGGGAGTATTGAAAACGCAGATACCCTCCTGAGCGCAGCGGTCAACAGGGATATTGTTTACGCCTGCACCTGCACGAGCGATGCAGAGAAGCTTGTCGCCGAAAGTCATATCGTGCATTTTCGCGCTTCTTACCATGATAGCTTCAGGATTTGCGCAGTCGTCGGAAACAGCATATTTGCTCTTATCGAAAATATCAGTTCCAATAGGGGAGATCTTATTAAGTGTCTGTACATTAAACATTTTAATTTACCTCGTTTCTGAAAGATATGTTAGAGCCTGTTATCAGGAATTGGCCTTTTCAAATTCTTCCATAAATGCAACGAGCTTTTCAACGCCCTCGATAGGCATAGCGTTGTAAATGGAAGCGCGCATACCGCCAACTGTACGGTGACCTTTGAGATTCTCAAATCCTGCCGCCTTGGATTCAGCGATAAACTTCTTGTCAAGCTCGTCGCTGCCTGTTACGAAAGGAACGTTCATGAGAGAACGGTCTTTCTTTTCAACAGTACCCTTGAACATCTTTGAGCGGTCGAGGAAATCGTAAAGGATAGCGGCCTTCTTCTCGTTGAGAGCCTTCATAGCTTCAAGTCCGCCCATTTTCTTGAGCCACTTGAATACCTTGCCGCAGATATAGATGCCGTAGCAGGGAGGAGTGTTGTAGAGAGAATCAGCGTCAGCCTGAGTTTTCCATTTAAGCATTGTGGGAGTGCCCGGGAGAACGTCGTCGCGGATAAGATTTTCACGAATGATAGCGATAACAACGCCGGCAGGGCCGATATTCTTCTGAACGCCGCCGTAGATAACGCCGTACTTTGTAACGTCAACAGGCTCGGAAAGGAAGCATGAAGAAACGTCTGCAACGAGATCCTTGCCCTTGGTGTTGGGAAGATTCCAGAACTTTGTTCCGTAGATAGTGTTGTTTTCGCAGATATAAACGTAGTCTGCGTCCTCGGGAATATCGAGATCGGAGCAATCGGGAATATAAGAGAAAGTCTTATCGGCGGAAGAAGCTACCGCAACAGCTTCGCCGTACATCTGAGCTTCCTGATAAGCCTTCTTAGCCCACTGACCTGTGATTATGTAAGCGGCTTTCTTATTCTTCATGAGATTCATGGGAACAGCCGCGAACTGCTGAGAAGCGCCGCCCTGAAGGAAGAGAACCTTGTAATTATCGGGAATATTCATAAGATCGCGGAGATCCTGCTCTGCTTCTTTGATGATATTGTCATAAACCTTTGAACGATGGGACATCTCCATAACGGACATTCCGCTGCCCTTATAGTCCATCATTTCGTCGGCTGCTTCCTGAAGAACTTCCTCGGGAAGTACAGCGGGACCTGCGCTGAAATTGTAAACTCTGCTCATTATAAAAACCTCCACTTAGTTTGATCGGGATGAAATCTCCGATTATTTTTTAGCAGTATTAGCCATACATTTATATTATACTCTTATTATTCCGATAAGTCAATATCTATTGTGAAATTTTCATGGAATTTATTCCCACTCCACAGTACCCGGCGGCTTTGAAGTTATATCATAAACAACGCGGTTAACGTGTTCGACTTCATTTGTCAGGCGATTTGAAACGCGGGCGAGGATATCATAGGGGATTCGCGCCCAGTCGGCGGTCATGAAATCATCGGTAGTAATTGCGCGTATTGCAATAAGGTGATCGTATGTACGGTGATCGCCCATAACGCCGACCGTGCGGACGTCGGGGAGAACGGCGAAGAACTGACGGAGGTCGCTTTCGATGCCGCTTTTTGCGATCTCGTCGCGGAAAACAGCGTCGGCTTCCTGAAGGACTTTTATTTTTTCTTCGGTTATCTCGCCGAGAATTCTTACACCGAGTCCCGGCCCTGGGAACGGCTGTCTCCAGACGAGTTCATGGGGAATTCCCAGTTTTTCGCCGACTGCACGGACTTCATCTTTAAACAGGTCTTTAAGAGGCTCGATAGTGCCTGCAAACTGTATATCGTCGGGCATTTCGACCATATTGTGATGCGTTTTTATGACATCGGTTTTGCCTTCTCCCGATTTATTGCCCTTTCCGGATTCAATGCGGTCGGGATAGATAGTACCCTGCGCGAAAAATCCGTCCGTACCCTGTTCGCGAATCTTATCCCAGAAAACGTTGTAAAATTCCGTACCGATTATCTTGCGCTTTTTTTCGGGGTCGGTAACGCCCTTGAGAGCGGTCAGGAATTTATCCTTGCAGTTTACGCGAACGAAATTCATATCAAAAAGCTTCGTGAAAGTTTCCTCAACAAAATCGCCCTCATCCTTGCGCATAAGCCCCTGATCGACGAAAACGCAGGTAAGCTGTTTACCGACGGCGCGGCTGAGGAGACCTGCCGCAACGGAGGAATCGACTCCGCCGGAAAGTCCGAGAATTACCGATTTATCGCCGATCTGCTCGCGAAGCTGAGCAACGGTCACATCTATAAAATCATCCATTTTCCAGTCGCCGCTGAAATTGCAGACATTGTATAAAAAGCTGCGGAGGATATTTTTGCCGTATTCGCTGTGAGTTACTTCGGGGTGGAACTGAACGGCGTAAAGCTTTTTTTCGGGATTTTCAAAAGCAGCGGCAGGGCAGTCCGCGGATGTTGCGGTAACTCTGAAACCGTCCGGAAGCTTGCTGACATAATCCGTGTGGCTCATCCAGACAACGCTTTTTTCGGGAACTTCGTCAAACAGTTTGCCGTCGGAATGGGTGATCTCGATTTTGCCATATTCGCTTTTTGTGCAGCTGCTTACCTCGCCGCCGAGCGTGTATGCAACTACCTGACAGCCGTAGCAGATTCCAAGTATCGGGATTCCAAGCTCGAAAATTTCCTTTGAAATATGCGGGGAACTCTCTTCATAAACGCTGTTCGGGCCGCCCGTGAAAATAATTCCCATTGGGTCGAGAGCCTTTATCTCTTCGATAGGTGTGGTATAGCTTTTGATCTCGCAGTAAACGCCGCATTCACGAACACGCCGCGCAATAAGCTGGTTATACTGTCCTCCGAAATCGAGGACTATACAAAGCTGATTTGCCATATTTGACCTCCTGAAATAAAAATACATTGATATTATAACATTTTTTCGCATAAATTTCAAGTATAAAAAACGACATAAAAAAATATAAGTTTGCATAATATAACATAATTCCTTGACAATCCCGAAAAAAGGAGATATAATAATCATGACGGACAATGGGATTTGCATTCCGTTGTCGGCGAGTTGTTAAAATAAATAAAAATGTTTTCGGGCAGCAAAGCATAAATCTTTGTTATCGGTCAACAGACGGCTTGTCGATATATTTCGGCAGGCTTAATAAATGTGACTATAAAACTGCCCTTACGGAACTTTTTATCTGTAAGGGATTTTTATTTGGGGATAATTATGAAAAAAATTTGTGATTGCAGCACGAAATACCCGATTCTGATGGTTCACGGCATGGGATTCCGAGATCGGAAATTTCTCTGCTATTGGGGACGAATACCTAAAATTCTGCGGCAGCGCGGCGCGTCGGTATTTTTCGGAAATCAGGACGCCAACGCTTCTATCGAATTCAACGGCGCTGTTCTGAAAAATTCGCTGAAAAAATGCCTTGCGGAAAGCGGCGCGGATAAGGTCAATATCATCGCCCATTCCAAAGGCGGAGCGGAATCCAGATTTCTCGCTTCGTCATTGGGTATGAGTCGCCATATAGCTTCGATAACGACTATCAGCACCCCGCATAACGGCTCTTCGACTATGGATAAAATAATGAAGCTGCCGACGCCGATAATGAAAGCAGGCAGCCTGATATTCGACGTATTTATGGCGATATCGGGCGACAGCAAGCCTGATACCTACAGATGTCTCGAACAGCTGACGACTTCTTTTATGAGCGGATTCAACAGAAAAAATCCCGACGTTGAGGGAATATATTATCAGAGTTTCGCCTTTGCAATGAAAAATCCGTTCAGCGATATTCTCATGGCTGTGCCGTTTATCGCTGTGAAGCTTATGGACGGCAGGAGCGACGGATTTCTCACGGCGGAAGAGGTTTCATGGGGGAATTTCCGCGGAATATATACGGGAACGGGCAGGCGCGGCATTTCTCATCTTGACGAGGTGGATATGCGCAGAATGCGGCTTAGTCGGAAAGAGCCGCGGAATAAAAATGAAATATCCGATATTACGCAGTTTTACGCGGAAATAGTATCGGAGCTGAAAGGCATGGGATTATAAATGGAGGAAAAAAGAATCGCGGTCATAGCGATCGTGATAGACGACCCGTCGGCGGTGTCAGAGGTCAACAAGGCGCTGCACGAACATAATGAAATGATAATAGGGCGCATGGGAATCCCCTACAGAGAGCGCGGAATATCGCTGATCTCCGTGGCTGTCGACGCCGTCGCAGATGAAATAAGCAGCCTTACAGGACGTCTGGGCAGAATAAACGGCGTATCCGTAAAAGCCGCAATATCAAAAAAATAAATTTTTACTTGTGCGGCAATATGCAAAAGGAGGTTGGGGGCCTGGCCCCCCTCCCCCCCCCCCCCCCCCC
>DETO01000013.1:0-2658 GCA_002362135.1 Ruminococcus sp. UBA3286
CTCCCCTGATAATACAGCACAAGTAAAAATCAGATTTATACTAATACAAAAGATTCAGAGACAGTCACGCACACGCAGGAGAAGAAGCCCTTGTTTTCGAGGAATTCGGAGCATAGTTTGGCTGATTCAAGGCTGTTGAAAATGCCGAATACAGACGAGCCGCTGCCCGTCATTGCCGCACCTGCCGCGCCGTTGGAGAGCATGGCGTTCTTGATGAATCGCACCTCTTTAAGTCCGACAGCCTCCTCAAAAAGATTGCCGATATATTTCGGCGCATCTTCGGGAGAATTCGCCAACGCGCCTAAAAACGCCTTATTATCGGGGTGAACGGGATTTTCAAGAACGTCTATTCTGCCGTAAGCTTCGGCGGTCGAAACTCCCTCCGCGCCCTTGGCGATAACTAATATTCTCCCCGAATAATCGGGCGCAGGAGTAATTTTTTCGCCGATTCCCTCAACATAAGCAGTTCCGCCCGTGAGGAAAAACGGCACGTCCGCTCCGAGCCTTTCGGGGGTGGAATATGTATTCCCCGTCAGCTTGCCAAGGCAATAGAGGACAGCCGCCGCGTCGGTACTGCCGCCGCCCATGCCTGCCTGTGAGGGAATCCCTTTTTTAATATGTATCCGACAGCCGCAATTCATATGATTTTCGTCGAAGAACTTCCGTGCCGCCTTGTAAGCGATATTTCTCTCGTCGCAGGGAATAGGGTCGGAATTGCTGAATTTTTCGGGGACTTCGCAGGTCAGACTTATTTCGCCGCCGTCAGTAATCTCAACCGTTATCTCGTCGTACAGTCCCACGGTCTGGAACACGCTTTCAATGGAGTGATAGCCGTTTGGGAGTTTCCCAGTAACGTCGAGTGTCAGGTTTATCTTTGCGGCGGTCTTAATCTTCATTCTTTTCGCCCTCCAGTTTATTCAGAAAACGCTCGATGCGCTCCATAGCTTCCATGAGATGTTTAAGGGAATACGCATAAGAAATACGCATATAGCCTTCGCCGGATTCACCGAACGCGCTTCCGGGAACAGCGGCGACTTTTTCCTCATGAAGCAGGCGTTCGCAGAATTCCTCGCTTGAAAGCCCCGTACTTTTAATGCAGGGGAACACATAAAACGCGCCTTCTGGGTCGAAGCAGGTCAATCCCAGACGGTTGAACTCACTAACGAGATAGCGGCGGCGAACATTGTACTCGTCAACCATTTTCGCCACTTCGGAATCGCAGGAATTCAGGGCTTCGACAGCCGCATTCTGACTTATATAGGGACTGCACATAATGCCGTACTGGTGAATCTTAAAGATCTGGTGAATAATAGGCTCAGGCGCGGCAACATAGCCCAGCCGCCAACCCGTCATCGCATAGGCTTTTGAAAAACCGTTCACATAGATAGTTCGCTCCGCCATATCATCCAGTTCGATTATCGAAAAATGCTTTCTGCCGTAAGTAAGTTCGGAGTAAATTTCGTCGGAGAGAACCATAATATTAGTACTGCGCAGGAATTCCGCGATAGGTTCGAGGTCTTCCTTCGTCATTATCGCCCCTGTCGGATTATTTGGGTATGGCATAATAAGAAGCTTTGTTCGGTCAGTAACTTTAGATTTCAGATCGTCAACTGTAAGCTTGAAATTATTCTCGATGCGCGTGGGAACAGGAACAGCAACGCCGCCCATAAGTTCGACGAGAGGAGCATAGCAAACGAAGCAAGGCTCGACCACGAGAACCTCGTCGCCGGGGTCGATGATTCCGCGAACGGCGAGATCGATAGCCTCCGAGCCGCCTACAGTCACGATTATTTCAGTTGCAGGGTCATATCGAACGCCGTGTTTTTTCTCGATATGACGCGAAATAGCGTCGCGAAGCGGAGCGATGCCGATGTTGGGGCCGTAAACGATATGTTTGCGTTCGAGCACCTGAATAGCCGCCTTGCGTATCACCCAGGGAGTTGAAAAGTCGGGTTCGCCGACGCCGAGGGAAATTACGCCCTCCATGGTAGCGGCAATGTCGAAAAATCGGCGTATTCCCGACGGTTTAATATCTTTTATCTTATTTGAAAGAACCTTATCGTAATCTATCACGATCAACCCAGACCCCTTTCGTCAGGCTCTTCATCGTTTATGAAGATGCCCTTTTCCTTGTATTTTTTAAGAATAAAGTGGGTAGAAGTGGAAAGGATGCCGTCTATAGTTGCAAGTCTTTCCGAAACGAAAAACGCTACGTCTTTGAGGTTGTTTCCCTTTACCTCAACTGCGAGATCGTATGCGCCCGACGACATAAGGCTTACGCTTTCGACCTCGTCATACATCATGATAGTTTTAGCGATATCGTCAAATCCGCAGTCACGCTGGGGAGTAACTTTCAGCTCGATAGTAGCGTAAACCGTGGAGTTATCGAATTTCTCGTCGTCGAGGATAACGCTGTAGCCGCGTATAACACCCTCGTTTTCCAGCTGATGAATCTCCGCCGCCGCCTGTTCGGGAGAGATTCCGAGCATTTCGCCCATAGCCGAGTTGGAGATTCGGGCGTTCTGCTGTAAAATTCTGATTATCTCATTTTTCATATTGCAAGTTCCTTTCATTATCATGCAGATCAATTTTACTCGTGCGGCATTTTGTCAGGGGGAACGCCGTCCCCCCCGACACCCCCTCTGCATAAGGGACATA
>DETO01000013.1:2969-3987 GCA_002362135.1 Ruminococcus sp. UBA3286
CAATATTAATTACATTCCGTACCCTAAAGGGCACGAAATGCAATTGACAGGGACATAAAGATTATGCCCTATACAAAGGGTACAGGGAGAACAACGTTCCTGACATAATACAGCATAATAAAATTGATTTATATAATAGTTTAAATATTAATAAAATTAGGCTTTCTGTTTTTGAAATAGCAGACATGGTTGAAGCCTGCAAGTTTCGCGATCTCCGCGCCGTCTGCGATATTCGAGCCGAGGTCTCTGACTTTATGAGCGTCCGAGCCGATGGAGACGACTTCTCCGCCCAGTTCCTTAAACATTTTGACATATTTGAGAGACGGGAACGGGCTTCCGTACCCCTGTCTGATACCGGAAGTATTAATTTCGATACCCTTTCCGTTTTCGGCAAGAGTTTTCAGGCTGTCGCAAATAATATCCTCATACGGCGTGAAATCGGGTTCGATATTGTGGCGAATCTTCATATATCTGCCGCAGTAGGTGAGATGACCTAAAACGTCGAATTTTCCCCATTTGCAGAGTTCGTTTATCTCCAGAAAGTAACTTTCGAGAAGCTTATGGAGTTCGTCGGAAGTCATGTTGCGGTAATTTATGTAGAAAAAATCGGGAGCATTCCGTATCTGGTGGATAGAAGCGATAATAAAGTCGAGACGAGGGTCGGCGGCAACTTTTTCGGCGATTTCGAGATCATGGATAGCCTGACCGAGTTCAGTTCCGCAAATAAGGTTGAAACCGTCGAATTTTTCTTTAAGAGCGGTCACTGCCGAGACGGAAGCTTCAAAATCCGCGGCGTAGTTGAAATATTCGTAAAACTCCGTATTGGCGTAGTGTTCTTTCGGATACCAGCAGTTGCATTCGCAGTGGTCGGTAACAGCATAAGCCGCAAGACCGAGTTCACGCGCGCGTTCGATCATGGCGACGGCGTCGGCTTCGGAATCCATAGAATATTGGGTATGCGTATGGCAATCTATAAGATTCATATTTTTCACCTCTTAATAGAATATAAATTGTAATC
>DETO01000099.1 GCA_002362135.1 Ruminococcus sp. UBA3286
TAAAAATCAAGCTTTTTTTGTTAGTATAATAAAATTCATGGGAAGAAACAGACGACTTGACAGAATCAATTTAAATATATATAATATGTATATGTAAGAGCTTTAAATTTCATGCGAGTTTGCAGATAGGCGCGAAAGGAGTTTTGGATTGTGAATAAGCGTAAAAATATTATTACCGCAGTTATTGCTGTTTCAACTTTAACGGCAGCGGTTTCGTGCAGCAGCAAAGTAACTTCCTCTCATGAAGAGAGCAACCGCTATAAAAAAACGGACGAAATTTCCGTAAGCGCAGATGCAGATAATATTGAAGAGGAAAATGCCGTCCGCAATATAGATATAAGCGGACAAACTATCACATGGCTTGCGGATTATGACCTGAATCCGCAGAATGATAGGGAGCAATCTGCCGCTCTCTCGCTTTTTGAGGACGTTTACGGCGCGAAGGTCAATTTCGTTCCGACAACTTCCGAAGAAAAACTGACGCAGCTTGCTTACATGATAATTGCAGGCGAGGAAGTGGATATGTTTCCGTATGAGCCGGACGCCGTTCCGAACGGAGTTGTCAGGGGAATGTATCAGCCTCTCGATCCTTATTTCGACGTTATGGGAATGGACGAGGGAATCTGGGACGATATGAACGGCATTATCGAAATGTTTCAGTATAACGGCGAACATTATGTTGTTCCCTACGCTGTTACCGATCCGCTGATAATCACCTATAGCCGTAAAATGATAAAGGACGAGAAGCTTGACGACCCGTACAAGCTTTATCTCGACGGCAAATGGAATTGGGATAAATGCATGAAGATGATGGAAAAGTTCGTTTCGGGAGCTTCGGGCGGTCAGACGAGATACGGCATAAACGGCTGGTTCGGTCAGGCAGCGTTGCAGTCTACCGGACATACGGTCGTCAATTACGACGGCGAGAAGTTTTCCAATAATATCGACGATCCCGAAATTGAAAAGGCAGAACTTTTTTTGCAGAAGATAGCAAAAAAGAATCTTTATAATCCCGAATGGACGGGCTGTTTTCCGAATAACGGCTCGACGCTGTTTTATGCTATGGGGTCGTGGGCGCTGGGCGCTTCCAATGCCGAAAATGAGGACGCCGATCTTATGGTAGTGCCTTTTCCGAAATCTCCCGACGCAGATAAAAATTATATAAGCTGTAATTTTTCGGCAAGAATGCTTGTGAAAAATTCACAAAAAGGCGAAGCTGTGGCTGCATATATTAAATGTGAAAGGCTGGCTGCTATTCAGGAGGAATATAAAGAGATAGCCAAAAAGAATGCTCTTAAAGTTGAAAAAAGCTCATCGGGACGTAAAAAATCCTTTGTTACCGAAGAACAGTACGACGCTGTTCAGTCTTTCCTTGATCCCGAAAATTCCGTTCCCGTGTTTGATTTCGGATACGGCATGGGCGATAAAATGTACGGCGACGGCGATTATACTTTTGAGACCCGCGGCGTTATGGATAATCTGACGACAGTCATGCTGGAGGGCGGCGGTTCTGTGAATTCATGGGATTCGCTCCGCGACGCTGTGACGGATATAATCGACAGCGAAGTCAAGGAATTTAACAGCGGCAGATAGCGACTGTGAAACTTGTTAAAAAGTTACAAAAAATTTGTCAATAATGTAGCAATATGTAAAAATTTTCGAAAATACGTGACATTTTATTCCAATTGTGATATAATGTATTTTAAGGTGTAATTTATTAAGAGCCCGTTCAGTATCTTGGCATATGCAGATTGCGCAGTCAGATTTTTTGTCAGATTGTGCGAAAATTTTGCAGGCATACTGGCGTATGGCAAAAAATTTGCGTGCAAGATGACGAAAAATATGCAAGCAAGATGTGTGTGCAAAGATGCTGAACGGGCTCTGTAAGAACAGTCAGATTTTTCGTCGGTTTACGGCGTTCTGTACTGCATGAAGAACGATAAAGGAAGGAAATCATCATGGAGAACAACAATACAGAGAACAATAATGAGACAAGACCCAGAAAAAAAGTAACGAAAGAAATGCTCCGTAACAGGCAGCTCGGCGGAGTTGTCGTAGTTTGCCTTGTGATATTGATACTTTTTATAATCATCGCCAACAGCTGTTCAAATAGCGGAGAAAGCAAAAAAGGCGCTGATAAGGCGAAAAATACTACAACTACCTCCGCTGCGGCAACTACGACCGTACCGCTTACTACCGTTCCGATTACAACTACCAATCCTCTTGCGGCTCAGGTGCAGATAGATATGACGGAAGTGTTCCTGAACGAGGGCGAAATGAAAATGCCTTTCATCAGCGGATATCCGGAGAATACTTCCGAAGCAAACGAGGTGTGGACTTCGCTCGATCCGACTATCGCCACTGTTGACAATTACGGTCACATTACAGGCGTTGCGCGCGGTGAAACCTTCGTTATACTCAGCTTTAACAATCTTCCCGGCGTTGAAGTCCAGATAAGAGTATCTGTTGCCGATACTTCGGCAGGCTCGGATATCGGAGTTCCTTCGCTCAGTTCTTCAGATGAAGCAGGAATCGGTACGGATACATATACCACGACCGCTCCCGCATTTACAGGTTAAGAACCTGTCCACATAGAAAATTCCGCACGTCTTTTCGGCAAATTTTGACGATTGCCGCGTTGAAAAAGCTCATCATACGTCAGTATGATTTCGCTTTTTCGCCTTGCCCTCGTCAAAATTATGCTCGAAAATCCGCGCATAATTTCTATATGGACAGGTTCTAAATTGCAGACCTGCGCTTATGGTGAGAATGCGCTTTCGGCATACAATGCTGAAAATTACGCATATCTTACTTATAAGCGCAGGTCGTTCTTATGAAATGACAGATTTTAAACCGAAAATCCGCATGACAACCTATGAGCATGAGTTCTAAATTTGTGCAAATTGCCGGTAAATACCGATTGCGTGAAAAAATTACCGAAAGCACTTGATTTTTCCGTTCAAATGTGATATAATATCATAAGATGATATTTATGCTAAGACCGGAAACTTCCGGTCTTTCGATTTGTATAGCATATAGTCAATTCTAAGTGGGTCAACTATATATGCCCGACACTATAGCAAAGCAGCATAACAGAAAGGAGCGTCTGAATGAAATTAAAAAAATTCGGCGGAACAGAACAGAAGATATACGACCTCGTCAAGCCCATTACCGACGAGCTTGGATATTACCTTTGGGACGTGTGCTATGTCAAGGAGGGCGCGGCGTGGTATCTGCGCATTTTTATTGACTGCGACGAGGGAATAACTATCGAGGACTGCGAAAAGGTCACTGAACCTGTCAATAAGCTTCTCGATGAAAAAGATCCCATACCGCAGAGCTATACTCTTGAAATAGGCTCGGCAGGTCTCGAAAGGGAACTGCTGAAAGAGGAGCATTTTGAAGTCTGCGAGGGCGATAAGGTGCGCATTCGATTTATCAGAAGTATCGACGGCGAAAAGGAAATTGCCGCTTATCTCAAAGGCGCGGATAAAAATGAGATCACTGTCTGCGATGAAGAGGAAAATGAAAAAAAATACCTGCTTTCGGACATCGCTTTCGTTAAGCTATGGTTTGATTTTGAATAATACTGGAGGAATTTGAAATGGAAAACTTTTTTGACGCGCTTAAGCTTCTTGGCGAGGAAAACAGCGTCGGGACTGACATTCTTATAGAAAAGGTCAAGACGGCAATGCTCAAGGCGGCTAAGAGAGCGTATCCACACAGCGAGGACAGAATAAGAGTGGAGATCGATCCCGCAACAAAAAAATTTGCAATGTACATCGTTCAGGAGATAATCGAAGACGAGCCGATCGATGAAAACGAAATAAATATCGCCGCCGCGAAACTTATCGATCCCAATGCCGTTATCGGCGGAAATATCCTCAAGGAGATAGATATTTCAAAACTCGGACGAATGGCTGCGCTTTCCGCAAAACAGTCCATCAAGGGCGACCTCAGAGAGATAAGCCGCGATCAGATGCTCAATAAATTCGAGTCGAAGGAGCATGACTGCATAGTTGCGAAAGTTTCGCAGATAGAACCCGGCAGAGGTACTGCTACCGTAGTCTATGAGGGAACCGAACTTTATCTGTTCAAAAATGAGCAGATTCCGAATGAAGTTCTTAAGGAAGGTCAGACTGTAAAGGTGTTTATCACGGGCATCGTCGGCAAGACCAAAAAGCCGATAATCAAGATCTCGCGTACTCACAAAGATCTCGTAAAGCGCCTTTTTGAAATGGAAGTCCCCGAAATTTACGACGGAACGGTCGAGGTCAAGTCTATTTCCCGTGAGGCAGGCTCTCGCACCAAGATCGCTGTATGGTCGAAAGACAGCAACGTTGACGCTGTCGGCGCTTGCATCGGCCCGAAGAGATCGCGAGTTACCGCTATCGTGAACGAATTGAGCGGCGAAAAGATAGACGTTATCCCGTGGAGCGAAATTCCCGAGGAATTTATTGCGCGCGCTCTCGCTCCTGCGGAAGTGCTGAAAACTATTGTTACTTCGGCAGAGGAGAAAAGCTGCACGGTAGTTGTACCGAACGATCAGCTTTCGCTTGCGATAGGAAAAGCAGGTCAGAATGCTAAACTTGCCGCGAAGCTTACGGGCTATAAGATCGATATAAAGCCGCAGTTCGACAGTATCACGGGCGAGGCCGCTCCCGAACTAAGCGACGATTTCAAGATTGCGGAGAAAGTAACCGAGGAAGTTTCCGAAGTTAAGGAAAATAATGATACAGAAATTTCGGCTGAGGAAGTTATTGAGGAAAATCAGACTGAAGAGTCCGCAGCTGAAGAAATTGCAGAGACTGCTGAAAATACCGAAGAAGCTGCCGCAAATGAGGAGCAGTCCGAAGAAGAGTCCGATGCGGACAACGCTGAGGAATAATTATGAAGTCGGTTAAAATACCAATGAGAATGTGCCTTGGATGCGGTGAAATGAAGCCGAAAAAAGAGCTGATGCGCGTTGTGAAATCTCCGGAGGGCGAGATAAGCCTTGATTTTACGGGAAAGAAAAACGGCAGAGGCGCATATATCTGCCGCAGCGAGGAATGCTTCAAAAAGGCGCGTAAAATGCGCAGATTTGAAAAATCATTCTCATGCAAAATAGAAGAGAGCGTTTATGAGGTGATGACCGATGAACTCAGAAAAGAAACGAAAAACGGCTGATCTGCTGTCAATCTGCATTAAAGCGGGCAGAGCGGTCAAGGGCTTTGACAGCGCAAAGGAAGCCGTCGTCGGCGGAAAAGCATTCTGTGTACTTATCGCTGCCGACGCTTCTCCGAAAACCGCCAAGGAGATTCGTTTTTTCTGCGAAAAAGCCAATGTTGCGGCATATGACGTTCTTCTGGAAAAATCGGATATAGGCAGACTGTGCGGAAAAGAGACCGCCGTACTTGCCGTATGCGACGAGGGCTTTGCAAAGGGATTCGGTAAATCATTGTTATAAACAGACCTTATCGGAAGTTTCCGAGAAAGTCTCATACATTCGTTTTCACGGCTGCAATATTGCAGCAGATAATAAGGAGGAATTCCGCCTATGGCAAAAAAAATAAAAATCAGCGACGCAGCTAAAGATCTTAATATATCCGCTCAGGAGATCGTGGATTTTTTCGCGGCGAAGGGCGATACAAAGAAAAAGACTTCTTCAGGTCTTACGGAAGAGGAGATGAACTGCCTGCTCGAAAATCATACGAAGGCAAATGAAGTAAGCTCGTTCGACGAGTATTTCGCTTCAAAAAATGACCCGAAACCCGAAAAAAAGACCGAGTTGAAGTCTGAACCCAAACAGGAGAAAAAGATGAAGCAGGATTCTAAAAAAGAAAGATCAGAAAAATCCACAAAGGCTAAAAGCGCTCCGAAAAAAGAGGAGAAAATATCCGAACAGCCCGTGAAAAAACAGAATGCGGCAGCAGAAGAGGCAAAGAAGCCTGCGCCTGCCGCTGAATCAAAGGCTGAAAAGCCCGCGGAACCCAAAAAGACGGATGACGCAAAAAATACGGCTGCCGAGGTAAAAAACAACGCTCCCAAAAATACGGAGAAAAAACCGGATAAAAAGAAGAAAAAGGAAAAGGAGCAGCCCAAGGCAAGAGACCGCGGCGAAAGCACAAAGCTCAATACAACTTTTTCATCGGAGACCGCTTCTACCGCTACTCAGCGCAGAACGGTTGATACGCGCGGAAGTTATATCGATCTCGATAAGTATAATGAACGCTACGATCAGATGGCTTCGGGAAGCAGCCGTAAGCACGGCGGCGATAATTATTCGTCCAAGAAGCAGAAGATAAATCAGAAATCCGCTCAGAGAAATCGTCAGCAGTTTTCCAGAAAGGAATCCGAAGCTGAAAAGCTTAAAAGATTGGAACTGGAGCGCGCAAGAAAACAGCAGCTTAAAGTAATGATCCCCGATTCCATCACGGTCGGCGAACTTGCGGCGCGTCTTAAAGCTACGGCTACAGACGTTATCAAAAAGCTGATGGGTCTCGGCGTTATGGCTTCTATCAATCAGGAGATCGATTTCGATACGGCTTCGCTCGTTGCCGAGGAAATGGGCGCGAAAGTTGAAAAGGAAGTTATCGTTACCATTGAAGAACGCCTTATCGACGACAGCGACGATGACGATACAAATCTCGAATCGCGCTGCCCCGTAGTTGTTGTAATGGGTCACGTCGATCATGGTAAGACTTCTATCCTCGACCGCATCAGAAACGCTCATGTCGCGGCAGGCGAAGCAGGCGGAATCACGCAGCATATCGGCGCTTATCAGGTAAAGATAAACGGTCAGAACATTACGTTCCTTGATACTCCCGGACATGAAGCCTTCACTTCAATGCGTGCAAGAGGCGCGAATATCACGGATATCGCTATCCTCGTTGTTGCTGCCGACGACGGTATCATGCCGCAGACTGTTGAGTCGATAAATCATGCAAAATCCGCAGGCGTACAGATAATAGTTGCTATCAATAAAATGGATAAGGAAGGCGCAAATCCCGACCGCATCAAGGAAGAGCTTACCAAGTACGATCTCGTATGCGAAGATTGGGGCGGCGATGTTATCTGCGTTCCCGTATCCGCTAAAACAGGCGAGGGAATCGACGAACTGCTTGAAAACGTCCTTCTCGTTGCGGAAGTTCAGGATCTCAAGGCAAATCCCGAAAGACTTGCAAAGGGTACTGTTATCGAAGCGCGTCTCGATAAGGGCAGAGGCCCTATCGCAACTCTTCTCGTTCAGAACGGTACACTCAAGCAGGGCGACGTTCTTATCGCGGGAACAGCTGTCGGACGCGTCCGCGTTATGACAAACGACAAGGGCAGAACTGTTAAAGCGGCAGGCCCGTCAGTTCCGGTAGAGATAACCGGTCTTGCGGAAGTTCCGAGCGCAGGAGATACATTCAACGCAGTCGAGGACGAAAGACTTGCCCGTGAACTCGTTGAGCAGCGTAAGCATGAAGCTAAGCAGGAGCAGTTCAACTCTTACCGCAAGGTAACTCTTGACAACCTGTTCAGCCAGATAGCAGAGGGCGAGATCAAGGAACTGCCCGTTATCGTCAAGGCTGACGTTCAGGGTTCTGTAGAAGCTGTTAAGCAGTCTCTTGAAAAGCTTTCAAATAATGAAGTAAGAGTACGCGTTATCCACGGAGCAGTCGGAGCGGTCAAGGAAAGCGACGTTATGCTTGCAAGCGTTTCCAACGCTATCATTGTAGGCTTTAACGTAAGACCCGATCCCGTAGCTGCCGAAAACGCTGCGCGCGACGGCGTTGATATCCGCCTTTACCGCATTATTTACGACGCTATCGAAGAGATATCCACCGCTATGAAGGGCATGCTCGCACCTAAATTCCGCGACGTCGAGCTTGGAAGAATCGAAGTGCGTCAGGTTTATAAAATTTCAAATGTCGGCATGGTAGCGGGAAGCTACGTTCTTAGCGGCAAGGTAGTAAGAGGCTGTCAGGTACGAGTTGTCCGCGACGGTATCATAATCGCCGACGATAAGATAGCAGGTCTGAAGCGTTTCAAGGACGACGCCAAGGAAGTGGCAGAGGGCTACGAGTGCGGCATCAGCCTTGAAAAATTCAACGACGTTAAGGAAGGCGATATTTTCGAGACTTACACAGTTGAAGAATACCGCGAGGATTGATATATATGGCAAATTATAAAACAAGCCGCATGGCTGAAGATATAAAAAGAGAAATGACCGCTATTCTGCGCGAACTCAAAGATCCGAGAATAGATCCGCTCCTGACGATAGTCAGGGCTGATCTTTCGGGCGATATGTCCAATTGCAAGATATATGTTTCAAGTCTTTCGGGAATCGAGAATACGAAGAATTCCGTGCATGGACTGAAAAGCGCAGCAGGTTTTATCCGCCGCGAACTTTTCCACAGGCTGAAAATGCGCAAATCTCCCGAACTCACATTCATTGCGGATTCGTCCATAGAAAGAGGCGCGGAGATAAGCAAAAAGTTAAACGATCTACTGTAAGGAGCGGACAATGTTTATAGGATACGGTGAAGCAGAAACGTTCCTCCGCAATTGCGAGGATGCTGTTATAATTACACATCAGAGTCCGGACGGCGACTGCATAGGGGCAGGCTTCGGACTGAAAGAGATCTTGTCGGAACTTGGCATAAGAAGCCGCGTCGTATGCAGCGATGAATTTCCGCATCGTTATGATTTTCTGACAAATGTCGGCGCGGGAGAAGATTTTGAGCCTAAAACCGTGATCGCCGTCGATATTGCCGATACAAAGCTTATGGGCAGGTATAAGGAAATTTACGGCGACCGTGTGCAGCTTTGCATCGATCATCACGAATCGAATAAAAATTATGCGGAAAAAACGCTCCTCCGCCCGAAAGCTGCGGCTGCCTGCGAAATAATATACGATCTTGCGAAATTTATGGGCGTTGAAATAAACCGTCACTGCGCAATGTGCCTGTATACAGGAATCGCGACTGATTCGGGCTGTTTCCGTTACGACTGCACAACTCCGCGCGCTCATGAGATAGCCGCGGAAATGAAGCGCAGCTATGATATAAATTTCGCAAGGATAAACAGATATATGTTCGAGGTAAAATCACGGGGCAGAATGCTTCTGGAAGCGAAATTTGCGGAACTTATGAAAGAATACCTCGGCGGCAGACTCGTTATCGCCGCAGTAACTCAGGATATGATGGAAACTCTCGGCGTAAGCTACGACGAATTTGAGGGGCTTGCTCCCATGACTATACAGCTTGAAAATACGGAAGTCGGAATCCTCATGAAAGAGCGTGAACCCAGCGTATTCCGCTGCTCATTCCGTTCGGCGGATTCCGTGAACGTTTCCGATATATGCCGTATACTTGGCGGAGGAGGTCATGCGAAAGCAGCAGGCTGTACCGTCGAGGGCGATCTTGAATCGGCTAAACGGAAACTTATCGACGCCGTTGCAGGAGTGATCTCATGAACGGCATTATATGCGTAAATAAGCCGGCGGATTTTACTTCATTTGATGTTGTGGCGAAACTTCGCGGGATCATGGGTATAAGACGGCTTGGTCACGGCGGAACTCTCGATCCCATGGCGACGGGAGTTCTTCCCGTGTTCGTGGGAACGGCTACAAAAGCCTGCGATATTATGCCCGATAATACTAAAAGCTATCGTGCCGGATTCCAGCTGGGAACTGTTACCGATACTCAGGATATTACGGGAAAGATAACCGCGTCGTCCGATAAAGCCGTTATAAGAGAGGAACTTGCAGGAGTGATTCCGGAATTTACGGGTAAGATAATGCAGCTTCCGCCGATGTATTCCGCCGTTCAGATAAATGGAAAGCGGCTGTACGATCTTGCAAGAAAAGGTATGGAAGTTGAGCGTACTCCGCGTGAGATAGAGGTTTTTTCGCTTAATATAATTAATTACGACGAAAAAAAACGCTGCGGAGAAATTGAGATAAACTGCGGAAAAGGCACGTATATCCGCACTATAATAAACGATATCGGCGAAAAACTCGGCTGCGGAGGAATAATGACGAGCCTTGTGAGGACTTCTTCGGGCGGATTTAAGCTTGACGACTGTCATACCTTTGACGAAATTCAGCAGGCGCGGGACGAAGGACGGCTTCACGAACTTATGCTGCCGATTGACAGGATATTTTCCGCGTTCCCGAAGCTGCGGCTCAACGAAGTGCAGACGAGAATGTATAAAAACGGCGTAAAACTCGATCTTAATCGGCTTCGCGGCATCAGAAGCGGTCAGGTCAGATATTCGGTTTACGGATCTGACGGTATATTTGCAGGCATTGCCGAGGCTGATTGGGAAAATCAGCTTCTGCGCGTGTGGAAGAATTTTTTCTGAGGGGAGTTGATGGAACTGGCTAAAACTGCGGTTGCTCTTGGAATTTTTGACGGCGTGCATCTCGGACATCAGGCAGTTCTGAAGCTTGCCGCCGAGCAGATGAAAAACGGTCTCGAACCTTGCGCCGTCACTTTTTCGCCGTCTGTTGTTTCATTGAAAAAAAGCGATTCAGGATTTATTTTCGGAGAGACCGAAAAAGTACGGCTGCTGAAAAAATACGGCGTCGGCAATATATGTTCATTTGAATTCAACGATATACGCAATATGGACGGAGAAAAATTTGCCAAAGAAATACTTTCCGAAGAACTTAACGCTTCTTTCGTATGCTGCGGAAACGATTTCAGATTCGGAAAAAACGCTGCCTGCGGAGTTGACGAACTGCGGAAATTCGGGGAGAAATTCGGATTTTCGGTATGCGCCGCCGATGATGTTTCATACGAGGGCGAGACGGTATCTTCCACAAAGATACGCCGCGCGCTTTTAAACGGAGACGCTGCCGCCGCAAGGGCTTTGCTGGGCAGGAATTATTCCATTACAGGACAAGTCGTTCACGGGGCGCGTCTGGGCAGAACTATCGGTTTCCCTACCATAAATCAGATATTTGAAAAGGGACAGCTTGTCCCGAAATACGGCGTATACGCTTCAACAGTCGCGATAGACGGCAAACGTTACGGGGCAATGACCGATATCGGCGTTAAGCCTACCGTTAATTATGACGGCTGTCCTCTTGCCGAAACAAATATTTTTGATTTTGAAGGCGATCTTTACGGCGCGGAGATCGTTACGGAGATAGTGGATTTTATACGCCCCGAAATGAAATTCGGTTCTGTTGAAGAACTTACAAAACAGCTCGTATCCGATGAAGAGAAGATACGCAAAATAATTGACATATAAAATTCGCGGCGCTGACACGCCGCTATCACATATATGATGTAAAGTTTAATTTGGACTGCCGTTTATACTCATCTTTATCGGATATCTTGCAATATAGACGGGTATATCGGCAAATAAAAATCAGGAGGGCAATGCCAAATGATCGAGGTAAATCACCTTATCAAGCGTTACGGCGACAAACAGGCTGTAAACGACATAAGCTTCAAGGTCGGAAAAGGCGAAATACTCGGCTTTCTCGGGCCTAACGGAGCAGGAAAATCAACTACAATGAATATGCTTACGGGCTATATTTCTTCAACCTCCGGTCAGATACTTATAAACGGAGCGGATATTCTCGAAGACCCTATCGCCGCAAAGTCGAATATAGGTTATCTTCCCGAAATTCCGCCTCTTTACGTGGATATGACAGTTGAAGGCTATCTTAATTTCATGTACGATCTGAAAAAATGCAAGCTTTCAAGAAAGTCTCATCTGAAAGAGATCTGCGACTTGTGCAAGATCACAAATGTCAAGGGCAGACTTATCCGCAATCTTTCAAAAGGTTACAAGCAGAGAGTCGGACTTGCTCAGGCTCTTATAAATAATCCGCCCGTGCTTATCCTTGACGAGCCTACGGTAGGTCTCGACCCTAACCAGATAATCGAGATACGCACTCTTATCAAGAAGCTGGGCAAAAATCATACTGTTATTCTTTCGTCCCATATTCTTCCCGAAATTCAGGCGGTCTGCGACAGAATAATCATCATCAACAAGGGCGTTATCGCCGCCGACGGTACTGCCGACGAGATCGCGAAGAATATTACAAACGAGCATAAAATGACGCTGCGTATCGAGGGCAGCACTCATACTGCCGCAGATAAGGACGAGATAGTCTCCGCCCTTAAAAAGCTGGACGGCATCAAATATGTCCGCGCCGATATGGAACGCGAAAAAGGCATTTACGACTATGATGTGGAAGCTGACGAAAAAATCGATATCCGCCGCGCTGTAAATAAACTCTGCCGCGATAAGGACTGGAATATCCTCATGCTCCAGCTGTCCGATCTTACGCTGGAGGATATCTTCCTGCGCATCACTATGGGCGACGCCGCTTTGGGCAAAACTATGGCAGGCGAGAAAAAGCCTGCAAAAAAAATCAGCCTGAATGTTGAAAACGGAGAACTGGTGGCTGCGGAAGAAAAAGAGACAACGGAATCATCTTCCGACGATAATAAGGGAGGCGAAGAATAATGGGAGCAATATACAGGCGTGAAATGGGCGCGTTTTTTACATCGGGCGTAGGATATGTATTCCTCTCCGTATTTACGCTGCTCTCCGGAATTTTCTTTTATTTTGGCGTTATAGGTTCGGGCAGAGCCGATATTTCGCCAATGTTCAGCTCTATGTTCCTCGTAGTGCTGTTCCTCATACCGATACTCACCATGAAGCTTTTCAGCGAAGAGAAGAAAAACCGTACTGATCAGGGACTCCTTACCGCTCCTGTCAGCTTGTGGTCTATCGTTCTCGGCAAATATTTCGCCGCTCTCACGCTTTTCATCATCGCAGAAAGCGTAGTATTCATCTATTCGCTGTTTATCGCGGTTTTCGGCGAGGTAATGTGGCCATCGCTGCTCGGCAACTATGCGGCGATGCTTTTCCTTGGCGCAGCTTTTATCGCTATCGGCGTTTTCATTTCGTCGCTGACGGAAAATCAGATGGCGGCGGCAGTTGCAAGTATGCTTGCTCTTTTCCTGCTCTATCTGCTCGATTCGCTTGCTGCAAGCATAAATGTTGGTTCAGGAAGCGAATTGGTTCAGAAGATACTCGGATTTGTACAGAACGCCATGTATTCCGTATCGTTCCTTTCAAGATACAACGGATTTACTCAGGGAGTGTTCGACCTTTCAAGCATCGTATTTTTCGTAAGCACGGCATTCCTTTTCAACTTCTTTACGGTAAGAGTTCTTGAAAAGAGACGCTGGAGCTAAACAGAAAGGAGCATTTAAATGAGTAAAAAGGATAAAGAAATGATCGAAAACACTGCCGAAAACAGTGCGGAGAATGAGATTGAAATTTCTGAAGAAAAGGCGGAGAAGCCGAAAAAAGTCAGAAACACCAAAAAGCTGAAATACGGTTCGGCTTCGGTGGTCGTTGTTGTGCTTGTTATCGCTATAGTTATAGTGGTCAACCTTATGAGCGGTATGCTTACAAAGCGTTATCCTCTCAAGCTTGATCTTACTTCCGATAACAGATACGAACTTTCGGAAGAATCCATCGAACTTATGAAAAATCTTGACAAGGATATCGAGATAACCGTAACGTCTACGCAGGATATTTTCGCGGCTATGTCGTCGCAGTATGAGCAGACGTTCTATCAGTACTACGGCGCAATAGTGGAAATGCCCTTCGAGATGATACCCGAAATTCTCGACAAATACAGCGTTTATGCGGAAGCGGGCAGCGGAAGCATTACCGTTAAATATGTCGATATAAACAAGAATCCCGACGTTGTTACACGTCTTAACAAGAATTACAACGGCGAGATTACAGAAGGAAGCATCGTTCTTTCATGCGGCGACCGCGTTAAGGTCATCGACTCGACGGAAGTTGCAAGCATGATAATTCCCTCGCAGAACAGCACTCAGACTAATATCGAAATGACGTTTGCAGGCGAAAGCACGATCACTTCGGCGATCGTTTCCGTAGCAGACCAGAATCCCGTAAGAGCTGCGGTTATCACTACAGCAGGCGGAAATTCCATATTTGATACGACTCATCAGCAGATCGCTGCTTCGCTGGAATCCTTCCTCAACAAGAACGGATACGAGTGTACGGAGATCGACGCTCAGAATGACAAGATAAGTCCTGAAGAGTACGACCTTATCGTACTTGCCTGCCCGAACGTAGATTTCACAGAGGATATTATTTCAAAATTCAGCGATTTCCTCTACAACGGCGGAAAATATCAGAAGAATATGATATACGTTCCGAACTACTATGCAACAAATCTCCCCAATATCACGGCGTTCCTTGAGGATTGGAAGATAAGCATAGATCAGTCCGAAATTTATGATGAAAATATGGCTCAGGTATCCGTAAGCGCGCTCAACGCAGTCGGATATGCGCCTATCATCGAGGTTTCCGATACTGAATCTGTAGGAAGTCTTGCAAATGATTCGCTGCCTCTGGTAGCTCCTGCCGCAAGACCTATAACTATCCTCAGCAAAAATAATGACAGCATCATTACCGAGGTTCTGAAATCCTCTCCGACTTCTTACCTTTCTTCTCTCGAAAACGAGGGCGAGGTCTCAAGCGAGAAGGCTGCATATAATGTTGTTGTAAAATCCAGAAGAGAGACGGCTGAACAGCTTGACGTATACGGCAGCGAACTGCTCGTTATCGGCAGCCCGTTTATGCTGGACAATTCTCTGCTTTCAAAAAGCAACTCTATCAACAATGCAAACGTTATCTCAAATATCATAAACGGCATGACAGGCAAAGAGACTACGGCTGCTATCCCTGAAAAATATCTTTCGCAGTCAAATCTTGCTCTCACACAAGCTTCGGTACGAGTTACACAGGTCATCACGATAATTGTAATACCGCTTCTTATTGCGATAATCGGCGCGGTGATCCTCTTATGGAGAAAGAATAAATGAAAAAGTCAGTTAAACAGATTATCGGTCTTGGCGTGGTACTTGCAGCCCTCGGAGGAGGCGCTGCCGCGCTTATGCTGACCGATCCCGATAAAGATCCGGAAAATGAAAGCAGTACGTCGGAATCCGAGATTCCCACGGATAACGAGCAGCAGGCTGTAATTCTTATAAGAGACGATAAGGTCACGGGAACCGATCCCGATACGGGCGCAGATCTTGAGGGCGTCGTTGAAAAAGTCAGCGTCAGCAATGAATACGGCGAATTCGACGTGGTACAGCAGGATAAAGCAGGCGAGGACGGCGGAATTCTTTACACCATCGACGGCTATCAGGATATCGTCATGAACGACGCGCTGGTTGGAACTCTTGCCAATAATGCGAACGGTATGACCTCGACGGCGATAATCGAGGAAAATTGCAGCGATCTTGAAAAATTCGGGCTTTCTGATCCTTCCGCTGCCGTTAAGGTAGAATACGAAACGGGAACGGAATGCACCTTATATATCGGAGCGGCAGCGCCTACGGGCGACGTTACCTATGTTATGACAGAAGGCGTTGACACGGTCTATACCGTAAGGGATTCCCTGTTGGCAAATTTCCGTAATAAACCGGAAGATTTCGTTGAACTGACCATGCTTGAAGCTCCTGAAGAATATCCGATAGTGGAAAGTCTCAGAATCGAGCGCGAAGATATGGACAGCGATATTTATCTTGAATACGACAAGAAAGCCGATGACAGCAAGCAAAGCGGCGGTACTTCTTCCACGCATTTAATGTTAGAGCCTACGGACGCTTATCTTTCTGTTGAGCGTTCTTCCGATATTATAACGGGTATGTTCGGGCTTGAAGCGCAGGGCATATACTGTATTCACTGCGAAGAATCCGATATTGCGGAAGCAGGCTTGAAAACGCCGTTCTGCACCGTTACTATGAAATGCGACGATGGCAATACTCATACGCTGCTTTTCAGCGAGCCTTTCACGGACGACGAAAACGGAAAATGCTGTTATGCAATGTTCGAGGGCGGCAATGTTATATTTACGGTTAAGGCTGATTCCGCAAGATGGGTAACTGTCGAGCCTGTTGACATTGCTTCGACGATATTTATTGCGTCGTATGTATGGAATATCGATGAATTTTCAGTGACCGCAGGCGACGACGAATATGCATTCGAGATCAGCCGCAGAGAACCTGACAAAGAAATTGAAAGTCTCAGCGCGTCCGATTTTAAGACTACTCTTAACGGCAGCGAATTTGACAGCGAAAGATTCAGAAAATTCTACAGCTTCATTATAACTGCCAATGCGGAAAGTTTCGCACTCGATGAAAAGATACCTTCGGGCAAACCTATGGCGGCTATAAAATACCACGATAATTACGACGACTCCGAAAAAACTATCGAATTTTATGATTACTCTGCAATGACTTCACTTATTGCCGTAAATGGCGAAAGCAAATTCTTTATTACAAAATCCTTTGTTGAAACGCTTATTGAAAATGCAGAAAAGCTGGACGGCGAAGAGGAATTTGTCACGACGTGGAGATAAGCGCAGCACCCACAAAGGAGGAACCTAACATGAATGAAAAATTTTCCACTTATAAGGGCTTTCCGCTGGTAAGAAGCGGCAATCAGCTGTATTACGGATATATGTCCGATCCCTATGTGATCTGGATACAGATACTCGATTACAAGGAGATCAATGGCGAAAAAATGACGTCAAAGGTTCGCGTTATCCAGATGGATACGAACGAGACCAATCCTATCAAGGCTTTCGTAAAAAATACAGAGCGCGAATGCGGTCTGTACGAAGCTCTTGATATTGCAAAAGTCTGGCTCGATAAGGCTCTGGCAAAATGACATGAAAAAGCTCTCTGCATTTAAGCGGAGAGCTTTTAATTTAAGTATTATTTAAGCCGAGTTTTATGCCGATATACCAAAAAAACTGCGATATATTTGTAAATGGCTACAAAGATTTTCGGCTTTTGGATTTTTCTTAAAAAAACTCTTGAAAAATTAAGTGAAAAGCCTTATAATAAAGAAAAGGCAGGACGCTATGGCGTATCTGCCAATTGAGAACTTGTGTTCATAGGATTTGTGCGTGGATTTTCGAGCATAATTTTACCGAGAGCAAGGCGAAAAAGCGAAAGCATACTGACGTATGGTGAGCTTTTTCAAC
>DETO01000125.1 GCA_002362135.1 Ruminococcus sp. UBA3286
AGAGGGTACGGCACGTTCGTGCAGTGTCCCCTTGCATAATGCCACACAAGTAAAAATTGATTTTCCTATTGACATTTTAATCTGAACGTGATATAATATAACTGCTGTTATATAACAAGGATTATGAAAGGAGATCATAAAATGCCGCCTAAAGTTAAAATAACGCCGGAAATGGTAATAGAAGCGGGCTTTGAAATAGTCCGTGAAATGGGGATCGAAAGCTTAAACGCGCGGAATATAGCCAAACGTTTGAATTGTTCTACGCAGCCTGTCCTTTACAGTTTCAGAACTATTGAGGAGATAAAACGAGCGGTCTACGAGAGGGTAGATGTTTTCCACACGGAGTATCTGATGAATATTCGCGATGATGATATTATGCTTGGAATAGGTCTGAATTATATTCGTTTTGCGATAAACGAACCAAATCTGTTCCGCTTTCTGTTCCAGTCGGGATACGCTAAGGAACACAGCCTGCTTGATATGATAGATTCAGATGAACTCAAGCCCGTACTCGCGGCAATGGAACAGGCGATGGAAACAACAGAGGAAAAAACCAAAGAGATATTTTTGACAATAGCCTTGTTCGCGCACGGTTACGCGAGTATAATTGCAAATAACTCGCTTGAATTCGACGAAAAATTGGCAGCACGACATCTTACAAACGCTTACCGCGGCGCAGTTCTTGCCGCAAGGGAGGAAGAATGATGAAAAAATTATATGAGAAAAACGAACTTGTATTTGCAATACTTTGTATTGTAATATATATTGTATCGCAATCGGCGGCAAACTCTCTCAATGAAACGATAGGGATAGACAAATCGGTCAATGCGATTTTTAACGTAATATTGACTATTTTTCTGCTATGCTTTATATGGAAAAACGGTTTGCTCAAAAAATACAGATTTTGCAAGCCAATTGCACCCGCAAGCAGATTTATCTGGTACATACCGCTTGCAATATTCGCTTCACGCAATCTTTGGATGGGCGTCACGCTTGATAATTGCGCGGATATTCCGTCGCTTTTGTGCGACGCGTGTAATATGCTTTTGGTGGGTATCGTGGAGGAAACGCTGTTCCGCGGATTACTTTTCAACGCGATCGCAAAGGACGGCAGCGTTAAAAAGGCAATAATTATTTCAAGCGCAACTTTCGGTCTGGGACATATTATTAATCTGATAAACGGCAGCGGTGCGGAACTTGTCCCGAATTTGTGTCAGGTAGTGTATGCAGTCGTAGTCGGCTTCCTTTTCGTAACGATCTACTATCGAGGCGGCAGCATAATTCCTTGTATAATAGCTCATTCTTTCATTGATGTAGCAAGTGTTTTCGGCAATTGGGAAAAAGTTTTTTATACTGATGACGGCGTTTTGAACAATACTAAGTATATTATGTTCGCGTTGTCGGGAGCTGCATTTGCTTTAGCTTATACGTTGATACTTCTGAAAACTTTGCCCAAGCAGGAGCAAAAGTAGGCTCTAAAAATTTTCTTGCAATTACCGGAAAAATGTGATATAATAGTATAGGCAAAACTGCCAAATAAACATATGGGGGTCATAACCATGTCTATGTATATTACTTGTCTTGATCTTGAAGGCGTTCTCGTTCCGGAAATCTGGATCGCATTTGCCGAAGCAAGTGGAATTCCCGAACTGAAAAAAACTACGCGCGATGAGCCTGATTACGATAAGCTTATGAAATACCGCATAAATATTCTGAAAGAACACGGTCTGGGACTTAAAGAAATTCAGGAGACTATCGCGAAGATCGATCCCATGCCCGGCGCAAAGGAATTTTTGGACGAACTGCGTTCGATTTGCCAGACCATCATCATCAGCGATACGTTTACACAGTTTGCCGCTCCTCTTATGGCGAAACTCGGTCAGCCAACTATTTTCTGCAATACCCTTGAAGTGGCTGAAAACGGCGAGATTACGGGCTTTAAGATGCGCTGCGAGAAATCGAAACTCACAACCGTAAAGGCTCTCCAGTCAATAGGCTATGAGACTATTGCAAGCGGCGACAGCTTCAACGATCTCGGCATGATACAGGCAAGCAAGGCTGGATTCTTATTCAGAAGCACCGAGCAGATAAAGGCTGATTATCCTCAGTTCCCTGCTTTTGAAACATACGACGAGCTTCTCGGCGCTATCAAGGAAGCAATCAAAGACTGATCATGTGGCTGATTATTTTTGCAGCCGTAATTATTACCGCTATAGGCGGCTTGATATATCTGGCGGCAGGATTTCACAGATTTGCTGTCGTTAAGAAAATTGCTGAAAAAAATAAAGCTGCGGCATGGGTCATCTCCTTTGCCGCAGTTGCCGTAATTGCCCTGCCATGGCTGCTGTTTGTAAATGCGTGGGCAATGGCGGTTGTACTTATACATTTATTTCTGTTCAATCTTATTTTCGACGCTGTATCGTTTATCGCTTCAAAAATTCGCAAAAGAAAGCCTGAGCGGAATATTTCCACAACGGCTGCAATGGTTTTCACGGCTGCGTATCTCTCAATAGGCTGGTATGCGGCGCATAACGTTGTTATTACGCATTACGATCTGACGACTGAAAAAAATATCGGCGAACCGCTCAGAATAGCCTTGATCGCCGATGTTCATCTGGGAATTACGCTTGACGGCGATGAATTTGCAGAACAGATGAAACGTCTTGATGATTTAAACGTTGACGCCGTGATGATAGCAGGGGATTTCGTAGACGACGACAGCAACAGGGCTGATATGGAAAAAGCCTGCGCCGCTCTCGGAAATATCAAAACGAAATACGGCGTATTTTTTGCGTACGGCAATCATGATATTGGTTATCATAATGGCAGCAGAGATTTTTCGGTTGAAGATTTTGCTCCTGAACTGGATAAAAATGGTGTAAACATACTTGTTGATAGCAGAATAATGATGAACGATAATGTATGTATTGTCGGAAGACACGACCCTTATGCTGAAGGCCGTATGCCGATTGCTGAATTCATGAAGTATATTGAATCATCGACATACAGCATAGTTCTCGATCACCAGCCCAGCGACTATGACGCGGAAGCGGAAAGCGGTGTTGATCTTGTGCTGTCGGGACATACTCACGGCGGTCATATTTTTCCGACGGGCTATGTTGGAACGCTTACGGGCATAAACGACAGAATTTACGGTCATGAAAAGCGCGGTAATTCTGATTTCATAGTAACAAGCGGAATTTCAGGCTGGGCGATACCTTTCAAAACCGGTGCAAAATCAGAAATTGTTATTATTGATATAAAAAAACAATCTGAACAATAATAACGAATAAATAACCAAAAGCCGTTGTCTATGATTTGCAGACAACGGCTTTAGCTA
>DETO01000082.1:0-188 GCA_002362135.1 Ruminococcus sp. UBA3286
GATATTCTTAAATATTTTTTTCCGTCGATCTCGCAAATATCAACGCGGTCAATTATTCCTCCGAAAATCAATTCTTTATCGCCGCCAAAATTCAGCCGCACGGAATTTTCCTTACGCAAATCGAGTTCAAAAGCATCAGGGATAAAATCGCTTGCCATAAGAAGCTGCTGAGTGTGCATAAATACAGA
>DETO01000082.1:496-5129 GCA_002362135.1 Ruminococcus sp. UBA3286
ACGTGTGCATAAATACAGATATCAACTGCTCTGTCAGCTTATTGAAAAGCAGTTCAAAACGAGGAGTCTTTGCAAAATCCCCTGCCATTTTATCCTTGCGGTATTTTTCAGCTTCGTTCCTGATCTCTTTGCAAAGCTGCTCGTATGAAAGCGTTTCAAATTCTTTTTTATTGCGCGCAGCCATTATCGAATAAAAACAATTATGCGTAAGATCGCCTGCTATCCTTACATCAAGATCTATCTTTTCAGGCATTTGCAGATTTAAAAAATCCGAGCAGAAATACATAAAATGACATTTATTGTAATTCTCCAGACCCGTCGGCGAAATACGCAGCGGTTCAAAATTCTTCAGCTTTCTGATGATCTCCGCATCTACCGTATATTCCAACTTCTTTTCCGAGCGCGGTATTACAGATTTTACACGTTCTCTGTAAATATCATCCGAAAGCAGAACCTGCTTTATCGATTCCGTCGAAGAATTATTGAGCGATCTGTCCTGCAAATAATGATAATATGCGGAATTCATGGTAACAGCGTAAAAATCGGGAGAAAGACTGCTGTCGGTAATAAGCATTCCGTCGCCGAACATTTTCTGAATGTTGTCTATAATGCGAGCCGGATATTTAACCTGCCCCGATAGATCGGAGCGCGAATAAGTAACATACAGCTTTTCGGAAGCTGTGGAAAGCGATTTGTAAACTATAAGCTGCTCAGACGCTATAAGATCGGTAAGCGGTCTTGCAATATCAACGCCCTGATCGGAAAGCTTTTCACGATCGCCTTCGGTAAAAAGTCCGTGAAGCGATACCTGATTCGGGAAATCTCCCTCCGCAGCGCCTATCACGAAAATCACCTTCGGCGCGCTTAATCTTGCAGTTCTTGCGGACGCAGTAATTACTGAATCAAGCGTTTGCGGAGGCACGGAATAGGTTATCCTGCCTATCATTGAGCGCATGATATCGGCAAGTTCTCTGAACGTTATCTGCTTGTTTCCGAGAGTTTCAGCCGTACTGTCAAGAATATCCATCAGACACGCCCAGAGACGTTTCAGTTCGGCAGCCTCAAAATCGCGGTCTTCCTTAATAAGCTGAGTCATTATCATGCTCATATTTTTCTCGGCGTCGCTTTCGGTAAAATAATTATACAGCAGACGGCAGGCTTCTTCCGCCGCAATCTCCCCTTTTAAGCGGCGTTTCAGTTTCAAAAGCGGCGCTATCGTATCATTCCGCAGCTTTTCAACCCGTTCAAGACTGCTGTCCTCGGCGGTAAACGGAGTATTCCATGTGTCCCCGTCTATGCTCCACTTGTAACAGTAATTCTCAAGTTCGGACGTTTCGGTCAAAGTTTTGCCGAGTATCCCGCATTTCAGCAATCTGAATATCTGCTCGCTGCGGAATTTCTTCGACGTCAGCAAATCGAGAAGAGAAATAAAAAACGCCATTATCGCCGTGTGATTCACCTGCCGCTCAACGCTTAGAAAATACGGAATCTCATATCTTGCATAAGCCGCCTTCAAAACATCGGCATATTGCTCGATATTATTGGATATGACCGCAATATCGCTATATCTGAGCGTTTTATCAGAAAATATCAGCCTCTTCATTTCAGCGCAGATATATTCCGCTTCGCTGTACATATCCCTTGCCTCAAATATTCGGATATTTTCCGCAGCAGGCGCATTTTTGGGATCATCGCCAATATTTCTCATAATTCGCTCGCTGAGATATTTCAGGTCGGGACTTTTAAACCGATAAGTTTTATCGCAGCGCGTTATCTTATATTCGCAGTTGATATCCCTGCAAATAGCGGTAAGCTGCCTGTAAGTGTTGTTGACAGTTTCAAAAAGCGTGAATTTTCCCGCATTAACATCATCGGTGCGAAGCGTTATGATAACATTCGTCGCCGATGAAAAAATAACTTCCAGCATATCAAGCTGATCGCCGTTAAAACTTTCAAATTCGTCAAGGCAGACGTTCAGCCCTTTAAAATATCGGTTGCGATTGGCTATCTTTGAGGCTTCGCGAATATTTTCCAGATCATCTTTGAAACCGTATTCTTTCATAAGACGTTCATACTCGAAAAAAATCGCCGAGATATCAGCCGTTTTATCGTGCAGACGGCGATCGAGATAAACCGATTTTTCCATAAGTTTTTGCGGAGTGATTCCCGAATGCTTCATATCTGTTATAAGCTTCAGAACTTCTTCCGCAAAGCCTGTCTGCTTACTGCGCGACATAAAAAAATTCAGCTTATCAGGATCGGATCTTGCTGCCGAAATTGCCTGATAGATCAGTATCATTCGCGCCATTTCATCGGCATATTCGCCGTTTCTGTCAGATTCGCCGTAATCCTGAAAAAGCTGTCGGGCAATACTGTTGAAACTTCCCGAAAAAATATTATTGAAATTTTTCGCGCCGATATAAAAATAAAGTTTTTTGTCAAATTCCGTGGAATACTGTTCAGGCACGAGAACGCATTGTTTCATTCCCTTTTCTGAAAATTCCTTGATGCGCTGAAACATCGTAGTTGTTTTACCCGTACCGGACGAGCCGACAATAAATTCTATCAAATCTATTCCCCCTTAGAAGCCTGCTAAAAGCTTCCTAATTAACGAGCCGCTGCACAAAAGCTTGTACAGCGGCGTTTTTTCTGTAAAATTGCTCAGAAACCATTCAGATGATTTCTCTTCATGATCATTGCATAATCTTTATTTGCGGAATTCGCATTTACTGTGCCATTAATACCGCTCACATTTATGCCTCCGACGTACATCATGCCATATCCGTATTCGAATGTCGGAGTAAACGGAATATCCGAATCCAGCCATACGTCATACTTGGTGAAAATCGAAGGATCGACAGAAGTCTGCAAAAACTGCTCGCTGCCACGAATTCCCACATAGCAATCCCTGTTTTCCAGATACAGACAGAAATTATCAATAAGCTCCCAAAGCTGACTTGCAGTAAGACCTGCCTGCGTTATTGATTCGTCAGTAAGATCGAGAAACATCGGATATTCGAATTGACGCCCCTTTACTATCTCATAGAATTCCATCGTCTCGGCACAAATCCCGTCAACAGTTGTCGATTTCGCCTTCCAGTAAACTCCGCACGGGATTCCTGATTCCTTGGCAGCATTGAAATTTTTATCAAAATATTCATCTTTCTTTGGAGCTGTTCCGCCCTCGCCTGCTTTCAGCATTATGAATGAAAATTCACCTGAAGCGGCAGCCGAACTCCAGTCAATATCGCCGTTTTCAGCCGAAATATCGATTCCGCACGACTGCGGCGAACTTATAAACGATGCTGTTGTCGTGGTCTGAGCAGGTATATCAGGAGGAGATGTCTGCGTCGTAACTACGGGAATAACGGGACGATCGCCGCCTGTACTTGGATTTTTCCCAATAATAGCGGGGTAATCCTTGTAGCAGTAATTCATATCAACGTTTCCGTTTATTCCGTCAACAGAACCCTCGCTGCTGTACTGCCATATACCGTAATGTCCGTTATAAGCCGAAAGCTGTGAAGAATACTGTGCAGCCCAGACATCATACTTTTCAAGAACGCTTCTGTAAATCTTGGTCTGAAGTAAATTCGCATAGCTATACGCGCCTACATAATAGCCTTTTTCCTCGAAAAACGAACAGAACGCTTCAAACATAGCAGATACCTCTGCCGTAGTAAGATTATTGACGATCCTGCCCTCTTCAACGTCATAATAAATAGGATATGTAAAACTGTAATCCTTGATTATTTCATAGCAAGTCTCTGCCTCCATAATAGCTTCCTCGGGCGTTGAAGCGTAGCTGTACCAGTATATTCCAACGTCGATATCGTTAGCCTGCGCATTCTGAATATTATAGTGGAAACATTTGTCTACCTGATCAAGTTCTCTGCCATATCCAGCTCTTATTATTGCAAAATCTGCAAGTCCGCTGTTCTTGACGCTTTGCCAATTTATAAGTCCCTGATGCTCGGAAACGTCGATTCCGCGCAGATATACGCCGTTCGGGAAATTCGGCGAGATAGTTGAAGTCGTCGCTGCTGCGGTATCAGTAGAGATAGATGCAGTTGTGGTAGCAGTAGTCGTCGATGATGTTGTTGATGTAGTCGTTGTTGTAGTTTTGGTAGTAGTTGTTGTGGTTTTCGTAGTCTTTACAGTTGAGGTGGTAGTTGTTGATTTCGCAGTTATCACAATAGAGGTAGTCATCGGCAGCTTTGTTGTAGTTTTCGCAGAAGCGGTCTCTGCGGTAGTCTCGACGGCAACCGTTGTTGTTTCTGGCGGCAAAATTGTAGTTGCAACAGTCGTTACGCCGTAGAATGCATCATATATATCAAATACATGAAAAGGTTCTTCATCTGAAATAAAGTCTTTACTTTCTGTCAAATTTATGTTATCATATAAACACACACTATTGTCATGATCTTTTGCAGCCAATGCCGCGGGATATGCCGCAGCAAATGACCAGCAGCCAATTGAGCATGACAGCGCCACAGAAAGCAAATTTGTGATTATGCTCATGACACTTCATCTCCTTAAAAACATCGACGTATCATCAAATTATTTATAAGTATTTTTAAGATTCAAAATCTGCAAATACGCCTACTATCATCTGCCTTTAAAATAAGAATAA
>DETO01000069.1:0-3795 GCA_002362135.1 Ruminococcus sp. UBA3286
CCCGGTGACGACGACAACGCGGCTATGGCATATTTTCATCGTTCCACTTTGTTGATTATCAAGTTGTTTGACTATAATATTCGCGTTCCGTATTTTCGGGGCGCGATTTTTGTATATACGCAAAAATCTCCCCGAAATATGGGGAGATTTTTTGAATACAGATTCTTACTTCTCTGAATTGATAAACATATCGTAAATACGTCTGATAGCTTCGGGCAGGTCGTTTTCGCTGACGCCGATGATAACGTTCAGCTCGCTTGAACCCTGATCTATCAGCTTGACATTGATGCGCGCATGAGCCATAGCTGCAAAAACTCTTGCAACCGTACCGCGCGTATTCTTCATTCTTCTGCCCACAACCGCAAGAATCGCGATTCCGTCCTCTATTTCCAGATGATCGGGAGCAACTTCGCGGCGAATCTCGGCAAGAACCTTTTCGCGGACAGGTTCAAGCTTCGCGCTGTCAACGGTAATGCTCATGGTATCGATTCCCGACGGCATATGCTCGAACGAAATACCGTTATTGTACAGAACGTTCAGAACTTTCATTCCGAAACCGATCTCGTTGTTCATCATAGCCTTTTCAATATTTATCGTGCTGAATCCCTTTTTGCCTGCAATTCCCGTAATTGTATGACCAAGACTTTCACGGCTGAAATCATAGTCGTTGGAAACTATCATCGTTCCCTTGTCCTCGGGTCTGTTGGTATTGCGGATATTTATGGGAATTCCTGCCGAACGAACGGGGAAAATAGCGTCCTCATGCAGAACGGAAGCGCCCATGTATGCGAGTTCGCGGAGTTCGCGGTAAGTAATAGTCTCGATAGCGTCGGGATTTTCAACGATACGCGGATCTGCAACCAAAAATCCCGAAACGTCAGTCCAGTTCTCGTAAATATCGGCATTTACGGCGTTTGCGATTATCGAGCCTGTAACGTCCGAACCGCCGCGCGAAAATGTTTTTATCACACCCTCGGTAGTTCTGCCGTAGAATCCGGGGATAACCGCGTTGTCAAGCCCTTTGAGACGGCTGCGTACAGCCTTTACGGTCTCGTCCAGAAGAAGCATTCCCTTTGTATCGAACACGATAACATCGGCTGCGTCAACAAAATTATATCCCAGATATTTTGCAAGAACCTTGCCGTTGAGGAATTCTCCGCGGCTTGCGGCGTAATCCTTTGCGGGGCGCGCTTTCAGTTCCTTAACGATGATATCAAATTCCTCGTCAAGGCTCATATCAACGCCCAGATCGGCGATAATTCCGTTGTAGCGGTCTTTTATCAGCTGAAAGTCATCGCTGAAATCAACGCCGCTTCCTGCAAGTTCGCAGCATTTATACAGCATATCCGTAACTTTTATGTCGTCGGAAAAACGCTTGCCCGGAGCGGACGGAACGACGTATCTGCGGCATTCTTCCGCCTTGATGATAGCCGCAGCCTTTTTTATCTGATTGGCGTCCGCAAGCGAGCTTCCGCCAAATTTTACAACTTTATTTCCCATAATCGAGCCACCTTATAATAATAGTTAATAATAGTAATATCGTTATTTTTATGTCAATTACTATTATATGCCAATTTTCCGAAAAAATCAATTGTAAAAAACATAGAAAAAATGCAAAGAAATTATGTGTTTTTGGTGAATACGCTTGTACGTCAGAGGCGGACAGTTGCAAAGTAGTAACCTGCTTTGCTGTCCCCTTTATCATTGTGGTACTTTTGATACATATCATTAACCGATTCCGCAAGAATTGATCTGGAATGCTTATCAGGATCATGATTTTTATTCTTCATGTCAATATAAGAATCACGAAGTTCATTCCAATATCCATGCTTTTTTAGCCAATTGATTTTCTCTGCTATATCGAAATCTTCGCCGCGTTTTTCCCATTTGTACCTATTAAAATACTTATCAAATTTAATGTATTCCTGCATTTTTTTGCCATTCTCATTATAGTGATGAACTATCGCAAAATCACAACTGTACTTAATTTTACTGCTCCAGTGATCTACCGCTTTTATAGTTATAACACTGGTAGAATTTTCAATTTTTGTATAGCCGAATGTACGCATATTCCTATCAATTGCATTGAAGATAATGGTTCGTATTTCACAAGGATTATAATTTCCTTCAGGGTCATTAGGCTCGATATTAAAGTCAAAATCAAAGCCGATATTTCCGTTACGTTCACAAGTGATCATATTTCTGCTTGAACTGCCGACTGCATCAAAACGAAAAGTAAAATATTTCCTTACCTCATCCTGAACTAAGCAGAGTAATTCGATTATCTCCTTTTTGAACGGCGCTGCCTCTTTTTTGGTTACATACTGAAAGTCATGCCTAAAAAATCCAACTCTTGTCGCATAGTACATATAAAAGCTCCTTTAGGCAACCTCTAAAAATCTCTTTTGACAAAAATCAGCTATGCACGGCATTTGCTGCATCAAACACTCTCGGAGGGCGACAGCCCGCCTTCGAGCGTTTGCCTTGCATCTACCGCGCCTATCTGATTTTTGCTTAACCAAACTGGTTTTTAGAGGTTGCCTTTAAATTTATTTATCCCATACCGTCCATTTGAAAAAGCCTTCAAATCATTAAATTATATCATAAGCTTACAACAATGTCAATAAAAATTGTTTATATATGCAAAAATCTCAAAAAGTCACAATAATCTAAAATATTATGTGATTTAATTGTTTATATTGACGAATGCTATCGATTTACACTAAAGCAGTTCGTTTTGTACATACTGCATAAAAAGCAATGAAGCATTCCCCGAAACTTCGTCGCGCAATTTCATAAACGAAACATGAGATTCAAAGAGAAAACGAGATTAATCAAGAGAATCAAAGAGAAAGCAGGGTATAGATTGAAAAAAATCCCAAAAAGCTCTTGACAATTTTCAAAATATAGTTTATAATAGTTCTTGCACTGTCGGGAATTCGTATAAATATTTCGATTTCTTCGGCGAAAATATATCATAACGGAGGAATTTTCTATGTCAACTACAATGGCAAAACCGGCTGAAGTTAGCCGTACATGGTATATCCTCGACGCAGCGGGACAGCCCCTCGGACGTGTTGCAGCTAAGGCTGCTCATATCCTCAGAGGCAAGCATAAGCCCACTTACACTCCCCATGTGGACTGCGGCGACCATGTTATCATCATCAACTGCGAAAAGGCTATCCTCACAGGCAAGAAGCTTGAGCAGAAGAAGTTCTACTGGCACACCGGCTGGATCGGCGGTCTGAAGTCCGTTTCTTACAAGGATCTTATGGCTAATCAGGCTGACAGGGCTATGTATATCGCTGTCAACGGTATGCTCCCCAACAATTCGCTTGGCAGAGCGCAGATCAAGAGACTCAGAGCTTACAAGGGCGCAGAGCATAATAACGCTGCTCAGAAGCCTGTTGCTTACACACTTTAAGGAGGCGCTTTACAATGTATGAATCAAAAGTAAAATATTACTACGGAACAGGCAGAAAAAAGCACTCCGTTGCAAGAGTAAGAATCTACCCCGGCTCAGGTAACGTTACTATCAACGGCAGAGGTATCGATGATTACTTCGGTCTCGAAACTCTTAAGCTTATCGTTCGTCAGCCCCTCGCTCTTACAGATAACGTTGACAAGTTCGATGTTGTATGCACTGTTACAGGCGGCGGCGTTTCCGGTCAGGCTGGCGCTGTAAGACACGGTATCTCACGCGCTCTTCTTGAATTCGATCAGGAGCTTCGCCCCGTTCTCAAGAAGGCCGGATTCCTTACCCGTGACCCAAGAATGAAGGAGAGAAAGAAGTAC
>DETO01000069.1:4054-41015 GCA_002362135.1 Ruminococcus sp. UBA3286
ATGAAGGAGAGAAAGAAGTACGGTCTCAAGGCTGCTCGTCGCGCTCCTCAGTTCTCAAAGAGATAATTATATTTCGATTATCATATACAAGAAACCTCGAAAATTCAGCATTTTCGGGGTTTTTTATTACTTTGATTTCATCTTCGGTGAATGGTGAACGGTCAGTCTTATTTGGATTTTTATTCTTGAATTTGAGAATATCCACATACTGCGAATAATCCTTATTGCACAGCTCATATTTCATAGCGTAGTCATACATCTGGTTCAGCAGGACTTTCAGCTTGCGAAGTATGAGATAATTCTTCCCGCAATTATCAACGATTCCTTGTAAATCTGAAAGCTTCAAGTCCTTAAAAATTCTATCATGCAAAGCCTCCAACGTTTGTTTGATGCCTGATAGACTTTCACATTTGAATCAGAAATTGTTGGGAATTTTTCAGCCGACCATTTTTCATATACTTCCGAGAAAGTTATTTTCGAAGCCTCGATGTCATACGGATTCTTGTTGTACTCCATGAGCATTTCAAGACCCTTTGCTCTTGTGGGTGCGTAACCGATGGTAACGTAGATTTGCTTATGTTTACCAGTTTTCACATCGATATCCCAGCCGACGGTCTTACAAACAATATACGGATTACGCCTGTTTCCAGACAGCTTGTATACTGTCCCCACTCCATTTGCCATCTTCATTACCATCGCCGCTTTTCTTAGATTAAATATTATTACTTACATCTTTGAAGTAACCAAGTTCTTCCCAGACTTTTTTGTCAGGGCATAAGTAGTTGTATTCGCTGGAACCATCTTTCTTAAAGGCATATCCGAAATTGAAGATACCTCTTTGGATACCTATACGGATAAACTGCGGGTCTTTGCCTGTTGCCTTGGCGATTTCCTTAATGGGAACGTTGCGACCAGTAAAATGCATAACCATAGCAAACCGATTTTACTTCTGTATCCCATGTCATAGTTGATAGTGCCTTGTCAGCTTCAGATGTGCACTCAACGTAGGCAATACCGGGGCTGACGGCATCTGGTGTTGCAGTAAGATAAATTCTTGATGTGTTATTCAGATTAGACTTCAAATATCTGATAAATTTTTCAGGATATATCGAAAATGTTGCATCTTCAAGCAGGCAATATTTTTTTGCATGATGGCATAAAAAATGAGGTCTACAAAGATAATCTGAAATCTTTGCTGATACATATTAACAGCGATGAAAAATTAAAACCCATTAAGCCATATATCATGTTTGCGGTGCTTGCGAGAAAAACAGGCATGATGCAGAAAAGGAAGCATTTCATGCCGAATCTGAAAACGATATTTCAATATCAGGAGTATAATATTTTAAAAGACAACGGTAAGAACTTCAATCAATATCAGTCTGAATTAGAATTGTACGACCATTTGAGAAGAGCATATTTTGAGGATGCTGATATAAATTTCTCTGATTACTGCTTCGCAAATCTTTCACCGCTGAGCGAATGGTATTATTTGTATTGTGAACCAAATGAAAAGATACCGATGACTTTAGGAAGAAAAATATATTTGTCAAAACCTTTGTGCTTTCCAAGGCTGCTGAGCTTTGAGGATTATGAGCAGCTTAATGATATTGAAGCTCAGATGTATGATGATGCAGCGGAAAAGTTAGAAAATCAAATGTTGGATATTGCTGAATACCTGATATAGCGTGTCAAGATAAAACAGTTCCGAAATTGAAAAAATATTTCGGAACTGTTTTGTATTTACTTATCTGAAATTATGTGGTATTCTGTTTTCAGGGGGTGGAAGTATGCTAATGAACGGCGAGTATCTCGAAACGATTCAGGATTTAAAAAGATGCTTTTTCATAGATGAGTTGATTTACAGCTATTATAACGGTGAACTGGAAATCTTTCTTGACAAAATCGGGGAACATGAAAAAGCAGAACAAATCAGAAATATCACTGAAAATAATGCTCTGCTGCTGATACGTTTGTATAATATTTTTGACCTGCATTATGAGGATTCAGAAGAAAAAATCAGGAGTGATTACGCATCAGCTCTGTGACCTGCTCAACAATTTGTGCAACCTTTAGCATTTCGTCTGCATTAAGCCCATCAAGAGCTTCCTGAATACGGTGAAAAGCGTCGGTTTCTTCGACTTCTGTACCTGATGATATATCAAGTAATTTATGCAATGGAATTTTTAAACCATTTGCGATTTTATACAAAGTTTCAACAGTTGGACATTTTTCTCCACGCTCCACTTTGCCGATATATGCAGGGTGAAGTTCTGAATTAAATGCCAGTTCTTCCTGGCTAAGTTTTTGTTCTGTGCGGAATTTGCGAATTCGTTCTCCTATTATGCCGGATATGGTTTCTCGGTTTTCTTTCATAGTGCGCCTCTTTTCTACCCTAAAAGTAGTATTTATTTCATTTTATCGTTTATTCTGAACGCTTTCAAATCTATTTGGGGTATAAAAAATATTGCCTAAAGGGTTGACAATTAGAGAACTAAGTGTTATAATGTTGAAAGGCAGTATTTAAGCTCAATTTAAGTGAGAGGAAGATTTGTTTGTTATGTTTTGTAAAAAATGTGGTAATGAACTTGCAGAAGGAGCCGCATTTTGCGGTAAGTGTGGAAATTCTATAAATATGAATAGCGCTTTGCAAACCCCATCGCCGCAGTATAATAAAAACACATCAAATAACTGGTTCGCCAATATTGATGAGAAAACCATCGAAAAATATTGCGATGGTTTTTCAACAGTTGTGGCAATTGTTATTTTATTGATATTTCACAGTTCAATAGGAGCGTTGTGGTCTGAAACTTCAAATAAGCTTGTTTTTTTCTTGCATATGTTCTTTTTCTTAGGAATGTTTGGTTTCCTTGAAATTCCTGTTGGAGTAATAAAACTGATACATTCAATCATTTCTAAAAAGAGAACTTTCAAAGTGTTGTATAACATTTGGTATATTATTCTTTGTCTGATTATATCTGTTATATCGTTGTTGATATTTGAAAATACGATGCTTGAGATAGTATTTTTGATAATAGCCGCAATATATGGTGCGATTGCTAATGTATTATGCAAGGTATTTGAATAAGATTGAATATTATAACTGATTGGAGTGAAGTTAATCGTGTTCTGCCAAAAATGTGGAAACGAAATTAAAGATGGAGCAAAGTTTTGTGACAAGTGCGGAACTGCTGTTTACTGTGAACAAAATATAACTGTAGATTCTGCAAATGTAGAAACTCATAAGACAATGAATTTTAACAAAACAAATTATGCAGGAACATCTTTTTGGTGTTCTATTGCAGGAATTCCTTTATTTTGCTGTGGAATCGGATTGGCTATGGGAATTCCTGCGACAATTTTCGGAGCGCTTGCGATTAAAAACAAAGAAGCCGATAAGGTAAAAGCATACATTGGACTTGTTGTCGGAATCATTGAACTGATTCTTCTTTGTGGCTTTATTTATGCAATGATTCGAGATGCATAGGTATTTTATAAACGAAAGGAATTTAATTATGTTTTGTAAGAATTGTGGCAATGAGCTGAAAGAGGGCGTGAAATTTTGCAGTAAGTGCGGAACGCCTGTAGGTGTAATTCAAACCTCTGAAAATCAAGAAGTGCCGCAGGCGGCGGTTTTGCCTGAAACAGCCGTTTCACCTGCTGCGCCAGATAAAAATGCCATTATTGGTAAGAGTTATATTTTCAATAACGTTAAGGTTTCACGGTACTTGTTTGATTACTTTCTTGGTGGAGAAGTAAGTTTTGAATTTCAGGATTCGATGCTTTTTGTGACAGAACAAACAGGCGGCATCAAGGACAGAACGACTTCGCTTCCCTATACAGATATCAAATCATTTCATTTTGAAGATAAGGTTTACATATCCCATACCATAATGGGAATTACATTTGCATTGTTTGGACTTCTGATGTTGTTCGGGGGTGGATTTGCAACAGTAATGGGAATATTGTTTCTTGTTTTAGGTATTCTTGGCATTGTAAGAAACATTCTCGGAAGTATATTTGTAGTTAATACGAATTCAGGAAAGACCTTCAAAATCAGATTGAAACGAATTAAAAAAGAAAAATTGAAAGAGCAGAATGATTTTTGCAGAGATTTGAATTTGATGATTCGCTAATCGGAGGATATTTATGTTTTGTGAAAACTGCGGAAAACAGATAGACGATGATGCAAAATTCTGCGAATATTGCGGAGCTAATATAAATGATGATACTACTTCAACTGACAAAGTAGTCAATACAATTGCATTGTCGAAAAAATCTAAAAAGAAGCCGATTATTATTGTAGTGATTTTACTGTTTGTATTGATTGTTGCTGGAATTGCAGCTTATTTGACTTATGAGCAGATTCAAATCAAACATGGAGCAGATGAAATTCTTTCACTTATGGAGAATGGTTCGGGTGATGAATTCAATAGTAATGATGTAACTTCTCAGAACCAAACAACACAGATTGCAACAGAAAAAGCGATAACAACTACCAAAGCAATCACCACTACGGCTACAACAACCGCCGTTGATAAAGTGGAAGAATCAATAAATTATGCACCTTATTTGTTTCTGCTGAACGAAATAGATGCCGAATATAAGAGAGAATTCGGCGATGAGTATATTCCTTATTACCTGTATTATCTCTATGACATCAATCAAGACGGTACTTATGAGTTGCTGATTCATTTTGGAGAAAGCGAAGCGGAGGCAGTTATTCAGGTTTATTCCACTGATGAAAATGGGGGCTTTATAGAACTTGGCGAAATAGGCGGCGGACATACATGGCTTACTGAAAAAGACGGAAAACTTTACAGTAATTTCGGTCATAAGGGTTATTATGCAGTAAAAGAACTTAAAATGGTTGGCTGGCATGATGTGTGGTCTATTACAGAAGAAACTATTATCGAAGAAGACGGATTGTCAGATTATGAAAGTTACGGAATACCAATAGTAGGGTATGATATTTCATATAAAAGTGCAGTTGAAGAACTTTGCCCAAAGGAACTTCTTGAGGATAAACCTTATGCAGACGGATATGTAGAAACATATGCTCTTTCGGGACGTGACGGCTCTAAAATTCGTTTGTATCTGGACGGTGATTTTTCTTCTGTATCAGTTCAGATACAGAATCAGGAGTACACCAGTGAAGCAGAATTTTATGCAAAAGAAGATTTTGGTGAATATATTGAAATGAATTTTAATCCAGGTGTGCATCCTCCAAGTGTTGCTTATGTTACACCGTATAGTGACTTAGGCGTTGCAGGAGATGTCATAACTTGTGATATTCCCAAAGAGATAAGCGGAACAATCCAATCAGGCGGTATGTCCTATCCTATAGATAATATGAAAGGACAGATTAATTGTCATGGTGGAACAGTTGCAGGATTTACAACAGACTATGTTGTGAACGGCGGAGCAGCCCAAAAAGTAAGAAACAGTTTAGGCGATACATGGCACGTAACAGCAAAAAACAAATGCGATAACTATGGCGTTACATGGTACGAATTGTGGGATTCAGATGACGGCGATTATTACGGCTGGGTAGATTCTAATTACATTGATTTTTATTAAAAATAATAGCAGTAAATCCAATAAAGGATTTACTGTTTTTTCTTGTTTTGCGCTTGTAAAAATTGAAAAAGTGTGGTACAATAAAATTAATAAAAACTGCGAGGTGATAGTATGGCAAATTTTAAACCAATACCAATAGGAATTGAAGATTTTAAAAGGCTGATTGATGACGGCTATTATTTTGTGGACAAAACGTTAATGATTAAAGAGCTTATTGATATGAAGGGTATGGTTAATTTATATACCCGACCAAGAAGATTCGGTAAAACGCTTAATATGAGTATGCTCAGAAGATTCTTTGAGAAAACGGAAGAGGATAACTCATATTTGTTTGAAGGGCTTGCCATAGCAGATGCAGGGAATAAATACTGTAAATATATAGGACAGTACCCTGTTATCAGCATTTCTTTAAAGAGTATGAAGCAGTCGGGTTATCGAGAGGCTTTTTCAGAATTTAAGAATATGATTTCTAAAGAAGTATGGAGACATAAAGAATTATTAGTTTCTGATAAACTTATGCCTTTAAACAGAAAGAAACTTGAAATGATTTGCGATGATACTGCTGATAATGCTGTATATAATACTGCATTGAAACTTCTTTCGGATTGCCTTTATGAAGTATATGGAAAAAAAGTGATAGTCCTCATAGACGAGTACGATGTGCCGCTGGAAAATGCTTATTTTAATGGATTCTACGACGAAATGATAAATCTGATACGTTCAGTTTTTGAGAGCGTGCTTAAAACCAATGATTCCCTTGAATTTGCTGTTTTAACTGGTTGTCTGCGTATATCTAAGGAAAGTATTTTTACTGGACTGAATAACCTGAATGTATATCCTGTTACGGACAATGCGTTTTCACAGTATTTTGGTTTTACGGAGCAGGAAGTGAAACAGCTTGCGGATTATTATGGTCTTTCAGACTGTTTTGAAACAATAAAAACTTGGTATGACGGTTATATGTTTGGAGAAACAGAAATCTACAATCCATGGAGTGTACTGAAATATGTGCAATTTTCATTGTTTAATAATAGTCGTCTTCCAGATGCATATTGGGTAAATACAAGTTCAAACAACATTATTCATGAGCTTGTTATAAAAAGCGACAGACTAATCCGTGAAGATATAGAAAAACTTATCAAGGGAGATTCGATTGAAAAGCCTCTTTACCAGGATATCACCTATGCAAACATGAATGTGAAATCCGATTATATATGGAGTTTTCTGCTCCATACTGGTTATCTTAAACCTATTAGAATTTACAAAAAAGGCATACAGACATATTTTTTTGCTGTGATTCCGAATCTTGAAATAGTGACCATTTACGAAAATACTTTCAGACAGTGGTTTGACGAGTCAATAAGAGTTGCAGATAAAAGCATACTTCTCAAAGCTGTACTTGACGGCAATTCCGCAACTTTTGAACTTGAAGTGAACAGATGGCTTTTGAAGAGTATCAGCTATCATGACGATTACGAAAACTTCTATCACGGTTTTCTTGTAGGACTTCTGGAATACTCGGACGAATATCTTGTTGAATCAAATCGTGAAAGCGGTACTGGTCGGAATGATATTGTGATTAAAAATGTTCTTACCCGTGAGATTGCGGTTATCCTTGAAATAAAATCGGTTGACAAAAATGAAACTCTTGACAGTATGTGTGATATTGCTCTTAAACAGATTGAGGACAGACAATACGAAGTTGGCCTTGTAAATGAGGGTTATAAGCAAATTCTTAAATATGGAATCGCTTTTGAGGGTAAACGTTGTATGATTAAAAAAGCGTGAAGTTACAAAACAATCACCCAAGTTTCATAACATGTTATTTGAAATCAATAAACCTAAAAGAGTAACTAACAGGTAACTAACAAAACGGCTGAAAAACTCCTAAAATATAGCGTTTTAGGTTCTCAAAGAGATAATCAAATCCCCATTTCAACCCATACAAAAATCGCCTCGCAGATTTTCCCTGCGAGGCTTTTTTGTCTATAAACTGCGTTCTTCCAGAATAACAGTATAATTATCATAATAAGGCTTGACAGCTTCGGGATTTTTATCGGCATAGGCAAAAATCTCCGCGGCAAGTCCTTTTTGCAGGAATGTCTTCAACTCCTCATGATCGCGGTTGTGAATCTCCTCGCAAAGCGTTGAAACCGCGATAACTCTTTTGCCGTCGCACTCCATGATACGAAACGGCCATATTCGGCAGTCAAAAGGCTTATTATCGCCCAAAACGCAGCCGTTTTCCGTAAGAGCGGGACAGCTGTAAAGTTCGCCGTCGGTTATTTCGCCGACGTTCAGAACGAATCCCCTGCCCTTTCGCGCGAACTTAGCTTCCGCGTTGTATTCCATAACAAGATTTCGGGAATTCTCGTCGAAAACGGGAGTTTCCCATATATCGTAGCGGTCAAAAACGCAGCACATCCTGCATTTCGCGCAGGTATCGCCGCTTAATATTTCTTTCAGCATTATATTTCCTCCGATAAAAACAATACCGCGTATTATATTTGACGCGGTATTGTTTTATTTATTTTACTTAATATCCCCGTGGTGAGCCTGCAAAGACTTGACCTCGATATTCTTATTGAGCTTGATAGCCTTGATGCCCTCAAGACTTGCCTTAGCGGCAGCCATTGTAGTGATATAAGGAATGCGGTGCTTGATGGCGGCCTTGCGGATATAGCTGTCGTCATGCGCGGAAGTTTTTCCGGCAGGAGTATTGATTATCAGCTGTATCTCGCCGTTTGCGATCTCGTCGGCAATATTCGGTCTACCCTCGTATATCTTGAAGATCCTCTCGCATGGGATACCTTCCTGAGCAAGCAGCTTGCAGCACTTATGAGTTGCAAGAACCTTGAATCCCAATTCGTTGAATCCCTTTGCGATCTCAACCAGTTCCGGCTTGTCTCTGTCGCAGATGCTGAGCAGTACCGTTCCATGATCGGGAAGCGGATTCTTCGTAGCCTCCTGAGCCTTGTAATAAGCTTCGCCGAACGACTTTGAAATTCCCAGAACTTCGCCTGTAGAACGCATTTCAGGTCCGAGAACGGGGTCTACTTCCTGGAACATATTGAACGGGAATACAGCCTCCTTGACGCCGTAGTGACCAATCTCTCTGTCTTTAAGCTGCGGAACGGGAGACGGATTTCCTGTCAGCGAAGAAGTGATTATCTCTGTAGCGATCTTGACCATGTTGATATCGCATACCTTTGATACCAGCGGAACGGTTCTCGACGCTCTCGGATTTGCTTCAAGAACATATACCGTATCGCCCTCGATAGCGTACTGCATATTCATAAGACCGCATACGTTCATTTCAACGGCAATTCTCTTTGTATAATCCTTGATAGTTGCTACCTGCTCCGCCGTCAGATTCTTTGACGGGAGAATGCAGGCTGAATCGCCCGAATGAACGCCGGCAAGTTCGATATGCTCCATAACAGCGGGAACGAAACAATTCGTGCCGTCGGAGATAGCGTCGGCTTCGCATTCAGTAGCATGATTGAGGAAGCGGTCTATAAGGATAGGTCTGTCGGGAGTAACGCCGACTGCGGCATTCATATAAACGCGCATCATTTCATCGTCGTGAACTATCTCCATTCCTCTTCCGCCGAGAACGTATGAGGGGCGAACCATTACGGGATAGCCTATTCTGTTGGCGATCTCGATAGCTTCATCGGCGTTTACAGCCATACCAGCTTCGGGCATAGGGATTCCCAGCTTGTCCATCATAGCGCGGAAATGATCTCTGTCTTCCGCAAGATCAATAGTTTCGGGAGTAGTTCCGAGAATATTTACGCCGTATTTTTTCAGATCATTCGCAAGATTAAGCGGAGTCTGACCGCCGAACTGCGCGATAACGCCCACAGGCTTTTCCTTTTCGTGGATAGCAAGAACGTCCTCAAGGGTAAGAGGCTCGAAATAAAGCTTGTCGGAAGTATCATAGTCGGTCGAAACAGTTTCGGGGTTGCAGTTTACGATGATAGACTCAAATCCGAGTTTTTTCAGCGCAAGAGCGGCATGAACGCAGCAGTAGTCGAATTCGATACCCTGACCGATTCTGTTGGGTCCGCCGCCGAGAATCATTATTTTCGGTCTGTCGGAATTCGAAGGACTCTTGTCCTCGTCAAGATGATATGTGGAGTAATAATAAGCCGCATTCTGAGTACTGCTTACGTGAACGCCCTCCCATGCTTCGCAGATACCGAAGCCGATACGCGCGTTTCTGATCTCCTCTTCCGTAACTTCAAGCAGCGAACTGAGATATCTGTCGGAGAAACCGTCAAGCTTAGCCTGCTTCAAAGCGTCCTTATCGGGAACAGAGCCTTTCATGGTCAGCAGATTTTCTTCTTCGTCGACCAGTTCCTTCATCTGCTCAAGGAAATAATGCTTGATCTTTGTAAGTTCGTGAATCTCCTCGATAGTCGCGCCCTTGCGGAGAGCCTCGTAAATAACGAACTGTCTTTCGCTTGTGGGGAAACGAAGCTGATCGAGAAGTTCTTCTTTGGTCATATCGTGGAAATTCTTTGCGAATCCCAGACCGTATCTTCCTGTTTCAAGGCTTCTGATAGCCTTCTGGAATGCTTCTTTATAAGTTTTGCCGATGCTCATTACCTCGCCTACGGCGCGCATCTGAGTGCCGAGTTTATCTTCCGCGCCCTTGAATTTTTCAAATGCCCAGCGCGCAAACTTGATAACGATATAGTCGCCGTCGGGAACATATTTATCAAGAGTTCCGTACTTTCCGCAGGGGATCTCGTCAAGAGTAAGTCCGCAGGCAAGCATTGCCGAAACAAGCGCGATGGGGAATCCCGTAGCCTTTGAAGCGAGAGCCGACGAACGCGAAGTTCTCGGATTTATCTCGATAACGACTATTCTGCCCGTTTCGGGGTCGCGTGCAAACTGACAGTTGCAGCCGCCGATAACTTCGATGCTCTCGATTATCTTGTACGACATTTCCTGAAGTTCTTTCTGAACGTCCTCGGGAATAGTCAGCATAGGCGCGGAGCAGAACGAATCGCCCGTATGAACGCCGATAGGGTCGATATTTTCAATAAAGCAGACTGTAATCTTATTATTTGCAGCGTCGCGTACGACTTCAAGTTCAAGTTCTTCCCAGCCGAAAATGCACTCCTCAACGAGTACCTGACCGACCAGCGAAGCCTGAAGTCCGCGTGCGCATACGACTTTAAGCTCGTCCACATTGTAGACCATGCCGCCGCCTGCTCCGCCCATTGTGTAGGCAGGGCGCAGAACAACAGGATATTTCAGTCCCTCGGCAATTTTAACCGCCTCTTCAACGGTATAGGCGACCTCGCTTTTCGGCATGCCGATACCCAGTTCGCTCATGGCGTTCTTGAATTCGATACGGTCTTCGCCGCGCTCGATAGCGTCTACCTGAACGCCTATTACCTGAACATTGTATTTTTTGAGAACGCCTGCCTTATCCAGTTCGGAGCAGAGATTAAGTCCCGACTGACCGCCGAGATTGGGCAGAAGAGCGTCCGGACGCTCTTTTTCGATTATCTGCGTAAGTCTTTCGAGATTAAGGGGTTCGATATAGGTTATGTCCGCAACGTCGGGGTCTGTCATAATGGTTGCGGGATTTGAATTAACAAGAACGATCTCATAGCCAAGATTTCTCAAAGCCTTGCACGCCTGAGTACCCGAATAGTCGAATTCGCAAGCCTGTCCGATAATTATAGGGCCTGAGCCAATTATCATTATCTTGTTTATATTCTCTCTTTTTGGCATAATTATTCTCCTGTCCCGTGCGCCTTGTGTGCAGATCAATTTTTACTTGTGCGGCATTATGTCAGGGGAGACGCTGTCTCCCCCGAACCCCCTCTGCATAAGGGACATAGTCCCTTATGAATCCCAATATTAATTACATTCCGTACCCAGAAGGGTACGTAATGCAATTGACAGGGACATAGAGATCATGACCTATACAAAGGGTACAGGAAGACTGCGTTCCTGTCATAATACGGCATAGCAAAATTGATTTACACGTGAACTGCACGATATAATTTTAAGCTGTTCTGAAACTGCTCAGAACCTGTCCGCATAGAAATTATGTGCGGATTTTCGAGCATAATTTTGACGAGGACAAGGCGAAAAAGTGAAAGCATACTGTCGTATGGTGAACTTTTTCAACGCAGTCATCGGCAAAATTTGCCGAAAAGACGTGCGTAACTTTCTATGCGGACAGGTTCTCATAATTCTTTACTTTATATCATACCACATAATTCAGATAATTGCAAGCATAAAGTTTAAGATTCGACAAAAAAATTTCTGATAACCGCGAAAATTCACAAACGCAAATGTTTACAAAAAATTAATATTTTCTGCGCACATATGATGATTGCTATCCGTTAAATTTACAAATGTAATTTTGATATCCTAACGGAAAATTTTATAACAACAAAAAATTTCCGATAACTCTTGCAAAAATTAAAAATATATAGTATAATATAGAGGATAATATAATCGGATATTTTGTCCGTAAAACAAAGGAGGAACAACCTTGTCCAACTCAAAAGCAGTCAGCAGACCGTCTTACGCTGCGGTCATGCCTGCGGAACAGGTCAAAGTCAGGCTTAAACCGCTTTATTACATCGCAGCTTTCCTGATACCTGCCGCATTGATGTTCATTGCGTATGCTATCTTCGGCGTTTATCCTTTCGGAGAACGTTCCGTACTGACGCTCGACCTCAACGGTCAGTACGTCTACTACTTTGAAAATATCCGCGACGCTTTCTGGAGCGGCGAAAATCCGCTTTACAGCTGGTCGAGAAACCTTTCGGGCGGCTATCAGGGCGTTATCGGATATTATCTCGCAAGCCCGTTCACTTTTATAGTGATACTTATGCCGCGAAGTCTCATCATCGAAGCCCTGATGATAATGCAGCTTTGCAAAATAGGCGCGTGCGGCGTTACATTCTATCACTATGCCGTCAAATCCAAGGGCGTGCCTCATCTTCAGGCGGTCATCTTCTCGACAATGTATGCGCTTATGGCGTATGTTGCGATACAGCTTATCGACCCCATGTGGATAGACGGCCCGATATTCCTGCCCCTTGTTATTCTTGGTGTTGAATATCTGGTTGACGACGGCAGAAAGATAAACTATATCATTCCCCTTGCTATCATGTTTATCGCAAACTTCTACATCGGATTTATGATCGCGATATTCGTCGCCATCTATTTTGTGTATTACCTTTTCTTCGGCACAAAAAACAAGTTCAAGGCTTTTGACTTTTTAAAGGTATTCGGCAGAATGGTTCTTGCCACGGGCGTAGTGCTGATGTGCAGCTTTATCATGATATTCCCCGTGTACAAGGCTCTTGCGCTGGGTAAATTCGACTTCTCGCAGCCCGATTATTCGTTCAAGACAATGTTCAATCCCCTTGAACTCATCGCAACGCTGCTTCCCAACCAGTATTATTCCGTAAACGTTGACGAGGGTACGAGAATGTACGGCAGACCGGAAATTTACTGCGGCGTTCTCTCCCTGATACTCGTTCCGCTTTATTACTTCAACAACAAGATAAAGACGAACCGCAAAATAGGATACAGCCTGATTCTGGTCATCATGTTCCTGAGTATGTGGATAAAGCCCCTCAACATGATGTGGCACGGCGGACAAGACCCCAACTGGCTCCCCTACAGATATTCATTCCTTGTATCGTTCATTCTCGTATCGATGGCGGCGGAAACTTTCGCCAACCTCGAAGGCTATAAACTGAAAGTCGCTCCTCCTGCCGGAGTATTCGGCATTCTCATGCTGCTGATATTCATCTTCGAAAGCGTCATGAAAACGTTCAACTATAACGAAGACCGATACAAATATGTTGCTGTCGCTCCCTACTCGGAAAACGTCACTATCAACGGCGAAAGCAGGAATCACCTCTTCCTCGGCACGCTCGTTTTCGGAGCTGCCCTCGCGGCGATCTACCTCGCATTCGTATGGATGTACAGCAACGCCAAAAAGCAGACGCACAAAACTATCGTTTCAATTGCACTGGGCGTTCTTGTTATCTTTGAAGCGGGCTACAACTCGTTCGATACTATCTTCAAGATTGATAAGGAAGTTTACTACTCCTCAAGAAAATCTTACAGCGCTATCATGGAAGCTCCTAAGATAGCGGCTGAACTCGAAAAAATCGACGACGGACTTTACCGCACGGAGAAAACTTTCTTCCGCAACGTCAACGATAATCAGGCTTACGGCTTCAAGGGACTTTCACATTCAAGTTCCGTAATGAATACCAAGATAATCAATTTCATTGAAACTCTCGGCTATTCCACCAAAAGCTATGAAACAAGATACGACGGAAACACGCCTCTTGCGGATTCTCTGCTGGGCATAAAATACGTTATCGACGACCCGTCGAAGTATAATCCCGAATCCAATAAAAAGACGCTTCTTAGCCCGTACTATGAGAAGATACACTCGATGACATACAATACCGAAGACGGCGAAAAGCCTATTGATATCTACAGAAACAACGACGCGCTTCCTATCGCGTTCATGGCTGACGACGACATTCTGCGGCTCAGCTTCCTCGGCAACGACAACCCGTTCAACAGCATGAATAATTTCCTCAGTTCAATGACGGGAAATACCCCAAGCTATGACGGCGTGCTTCAGCCGAAAGAATATTTCTGGAGAATTGAAGAAAATCCCGAAGTTGAGCTGAACGAATGTACGGAACGCGACTACGGCGGTCAGCATTGCTATGACGCTCTCGCAGGCGCTGTCGATCCTACGGTAAGAATCCACATCACTCCTCAGAGCGAAGATAATCTTTATATGTACCTGAAATCCAACAATCAGAAAAAATGCAATGTCTGGGTATCTACCACTCAGAACGAAGAAACAGGCGAATATGAAGATTTCGTAAGCTACGGCTCTTATTATGACGGCTATGATTACTCTATCGTAAATCTCGGCTCTTTCCCCGCAGGCAAGGAAATTGAAATCCGCCTTACGATTATCCAGCAGGATAAAACAGGCGCGAACGAGTATATCATGGTTAAGGATTTCCAGTTCTATCACTTCAATTACGATATGTTCCACGAGGATATACAGACGCTTCAGGAAAATCCCCTTGAGATCGATATGGACAAGTTCGAAAGCAACCGCATTGTCGGCGAGATCGACGCTAAGGAAGGTCAGATCATGTACACCTCTATCCCCTATGAACCAGGCTGGACGGTAAAGGTCGACGGCAAAAAGGTGGATGAGTTCTACTACGAAGAGATCAGGGAGACCGATCAGGGCATCGAAACAAGCCTTATGCGCAATACCGCGGATTCAGGCAACGGTCAGGTCGTTATCCTCAATGCTCTCATGGGACTTCGCCTTACAGAGGGTCATCATACGATAGAAATGGTTTATTCTCCTCCGGGATTCAAACCCGGCGTTGTTCTGCTGATTTTCGGCATTGCGGCGATAATTCTGTTCTATCTCTACGACAGGAAGAATAATCCCGTTCTCAATGCGATAAACAACGCTAAAAAGCAGGAAGAATCAGGTCAGATTCCAGTTTCTGCAATTCTTGATAAGGGCAAGGCTGATAATGCGAAAAAGGCTGATGATAAAGCCAAAAAAGACGCTCCTGCAAAGCCTGACGCAGTGGACAGCGCTCAAACTCCTGCTCCTGATAAGAAAAAACCGCAGGATAATAAAAAGACTGAAACTCCGAAGAAAAGCGAGAACGCCGCTCCCACGGAACTTCCGCTTCCGCAGTCGGGAGGAATTCCGCCGGCTGACGACTACGACGACGAAATTATCCCCTCCGATATCACATTTGACGAGGAGGCTATGAAAAAAGCCGTCGAAAATATGCCTGCTCCGTCTCCCAAAAAGAAAAAGAAGAAGAGAAAGTAATTTTACTTTTGCTGCATTATGTCAGGGGACTCTGTCCCCCGACACCCCCTGCAAAAGGGTGCTTCACCCTTTTGAAACCCGAAATTTCATGTTTTCATATCCCGTAAAGGGATATGAAAACATGAGGGTCGAACTCAATAGAGCAACACCTTTGCAAGGGATATAGGAGGACAAGGTCTCATGGCGTAATACAGCACGAGTAAAATCAATTTTCATGGGAGTTTGACAGATTTTATTCGTAGACGGCAGAAGCTATATCCACCGTTTGCTTGGCGTCTTTGGCGTAGAAATCGGCGTTTATCTGCTTTGCGTATTCGGGAGTAAGAACCGCGCCGCCTACGACCGTTTTGCACTGCGGATATTTTTCATTCAAAAGGGCGACCGTATCCGCCATCGCTCCGAGCGTCGTGGTCATGAGAGCCGACAATCCGACAAGCTTGACCTGATTTTCAATTGCGGCATTCAGAACAGTTTCGGGCGGAACGTCCCTGCCGAGGTCTATGACCGTAAATCCGTAGCTTTCAAGCAGGACTTTGACAATATTTTTGCCGATATCGTGAATATCCCCCTTGACTGTCGCAAGAACGACTTTTCCCTTTGATACGGCTGATTTTCCGCTTGCGGCAAGCTTTTCGCGGATAATTTCAAAGCAAGCCTGCGCCGCACCTGCTGTAAGAATAAGCTGCGGCAGGAATATCGTACCCTTTTCAAATTTCGAGCCTGCATTGTCGAGCGCGGGAATCAGGCAATTATTTATTATCTCCATTGGGTCGTCCGTTTCCAGAAGCTTTTCCGCAGCTTTAACGGCGTCGGCTTTCAGACCGTTTTCGACCGCGTACACGATATCGGGCGAGCCTTTATCGGCTGTAACGGGCTTCGGAGCGTTATCAGTCTGAGCGTAGGCGGCGATGAATTCTTCGGAATTCCTGTCGATGCCTGCCAAAAGTTTATACGCCCTTACCGCGCCGATTATGGAATCGATATTGGGGTTGATTATCGGCAGATCGAGACCCTTTTGGAGAGCCATTGTGAGGAAAGTTCTTGTGATAGTTTCGCGGTTCGGCAGACCAAATGAAATGTTCGATACGCCGAGTACAGTACGAAGTCCCAGTTCAGTTTTAACGCGGTGAAGCGCGTCGAGAGTTGCGGGAACGGCGTCCTGTTCGGCAGAAGCCGTAAGCGTCAGACAGTCGATGAAAACGTCCTCTTTGGGGATTCCGTATTCCATGGCGCGGTTCATGATTTTTTCCGCTATGGCAAATCTGCCCTCCGCCGTTTTGGGAATTCCGTTCTTATCAAGGGTAAGTCCGACTACGGCGGCTCCGTATTTTTTTACAAGAGGAAGAATAGCGTCTAACGATTCGTCCTCGCCGTTTACGGAATTCACGATGGCTTTTCCGTTGTAAACGCGCAGACCCGCTTCAATTACGGCAGGAATTGTGGAATCAAGCTGCAAGGGCGTATCGCAGATACCTTGTATAGCCTTTACCGCGGTTATCATCATTTCTTTTTCGTCAATTTCGGGCAGTCCTACGTTGACGTCGAGAATTTCCGCGCCTGCGTGTACTTGCTCGACAGCCTGACCGAGAATGTAGTCTATATCATGCTCCGCAAGAGCCTGCTTGAATCTTTTTTTGCCCGTGGGATTGATACGCTCGCCAATAACGCGCGGCTGATCTATTTCAACAAAATTTACTGCGGAACATACCACGCTGCGGCGAATTACGTCGCAAGGAGAATATTCCATATCTTCAAGAGCGTTCACGACGGCGGCGATGTGCGCGGGAGTAGTTCCGCAGCAGCCTCCGAAGATCTTCACGCCTGCTTTTGCGAGTTTTACCGCGCTTTCCGCAAACTGTTCGGGAGACACGTTGAATTTGTTTGTAACGGGATCGGGAAGTCCTGCGTTTGGCTTTGCGATTACGGGAAGGACGGTAAGACTGCATATTTTCTCCAGTACGGGATAAAGTTCGTCAGGGCCGAGGGAGCAGTTCACGCCGATAGCGTCCGCGCCGAGACCTTCGAGAACAGCTGTCATGCATTCGGGAGAAACTCCCGTAAACGTGCGCATATTCTCCTCGAAAGTCATGGTAACGAGAACGGGCTTGTCGGAATTTTCCTTGGCGGCAAGCAGAGCGGCTTTCACTTCGTAAAGGTCGGTCATCGTCTCGATTACTATCACGTCCGCGCCGCAGCCTGCAAGCACGATCTCCTTGTAATATTCGTATGCTTTTTCAAAACTGAGCGACCCCGACGGTTCGAGAAGCTGACCGAGAGGGCCTATATCGAGAGCGACAAGCGCGCTGCCCGCCGATTTTTTAGCGTTTTCGACGGCTGCCGAAACAACCTCTTGTACGGAATATCCGCTGCCGCTTAGTTTGCAGCCGTTTGCGCCGAAAGTGTTGGCATAGATTATATCCGCGCCGCTTTCCGCGTATTGACGGTGAATATCGGCTATAACTTCGGGAGCGGTTATATTGAGCAGTTCGGGAATATGACCCGTCTCGATACCTGCCGCCTGAAGCATAGTTCCCATGCCGCCGTCGAGGAAGATGAAGCCGCTGCGGTCAAGAAGATCGTTCCATTTTGTTTTTGCCGAATCTGAATTTATACTCATATTAACACCTCATTCATTTTTAAAAGTGCCGAGGAATCTGAAATATTCCACATTTTTAGCGAGGTCGTTCATAAGGGCTTTTACGCCCGTATCAGTTATTCTGCCATTGAAATCAAGATAAAACATAACGTTGAAGCTTCCGTCTTTGAGAGGGCGGCTTTCGATTTTAAGCAGATTCATGCCGTTTACGTAAAATTTTGTAAGCAGGCGATAAAGGCTTCCCTCCGTATCCTGAGTTTTTATCATTACCGATATCGCGTCAGCTTCGGGGTCTATCTGCATATCGCGCGAAATACAAATGAAGCGGGTGCGGTTTATCTGGCAGTCGGAAACGTTACGCGCAAGAATTTTAAGTCCGAGCTGTTCGGCGCACTCCACGGAACAGATAGCCGCGATATTTTCCGTGCTTTCCGCGACCATTGCGGCGGCGGTGGCAGTATTGCCGTATTCGGCGGTTTTCAGACCGTGAGCCGTGAGATAGTCGCAGCATTGAGCAATAGCCTGTGGGTGGGAATATACCGTATCGATATCTTCTATGCTGTCAACATTTTTCGCGGCGATACAATGATTTATCTCCACGCACACTTCCTTAACGGTATAAACGCTGTATTTCGCCATAAGATCGTAGGTGCTGCTTACAGAGCCTGCTGTCGAATTGTGAACGGGAAGAACGCCGTAATCGAGTTCTCCCGACTGAACGGCGGCGAAAACGTCCTCGAAAGTTTTATAGAATATCGGCTTTTTCTGTCCGAAAATAAGACGTGCGGCGGCTTCGGAATTAGCTCCGGAAGTACCCTGACAGCCGATTTTTACGGCGTTTTCGAAATCGGGAGCTTTATATTCAAGCGGCGCGCCGTCGGAGAGAAGCTTGCGGTTCTGGAGAATTTTGCTGATATCCATTATTGTGGTAAAAAGGGCAGCCGTGCCGTTTTCAAGCTGCGTATCGTTCGTCAAAAATTTTATCCTGTCGATTACCTGCTGTTCGCGTCCGCCCTGAAATACGGGGAGATCGTGCTTTTTTTTGTAGTCTGCCACGCCCTTGCAAAGTTCCATTCTTTTCATGAACAGGTCGAGTATCTGTTCGTCTATTTCGTCTATATTGTTTCGAAGCTGATCGAGATCCATTTTTATTCCTCCGTTTTTACTTATTATAGTAATTATAACAGATTTTGGCTGGAAAATCAACAGTAAGAGCAAGATTTTATTGTCAATTGGTAATTGAAGCGTTATATAATTTTTATATGTATGAAGTGTAGATAAACTGTTGCAAAATATCAACAGAATATGTTATAATAATAATGTGTAATTTGGATAGGTGCGTACAAAAATTAATAGGTGAATGATTTGAAAAAAATAAGGATTCTGGGCGTTGATCCGGGTTATGCTATCGTCGGATTCGGCGTTGTGGAGTATGACGGCATACATTTTTCCCCGATAGAATACGGGGCTGTCCTTACCGAGGCTCACACGCCCTTTACGGAACGCCTGCGCGCGATACATACGGATATGGAATATATCTTTGAAAAATTCAAACCCGACTGCATGGCTATAGAAAAGCTGTTTTTCACTACGAATCAGAAAACCGCCATAGACGTTGCTCAGGCAAGAGGCGTCACGGTGCTTTCGGCGGCGGTCAGGAACGTTCCCGTTTACGAATATACGCCGCTTCAGGTGAAATCGGCTGTTGTGGGCTATGGCAAGGCGGAGAAAATGCAGGTCATGGAAATGACGAGACAGTTGTTGAATTTAGCGCAGATACCAAAGCCCGACGACGCGGCGGACGCGCTTGCTATCGCCATTTGTCACGGGCATACCACAAGATGGGGATGAGAGTCTTTTTAGCATCTCGCTGCGCACATCTTTTCGGCAGATTTTCCAGCTGAACTTCGTCGAAAAGCCTTGAAATGCGTCAGCATTCCTTCGGCTTTTCTCCTTGTTAGCTGAAAAATCTGCTCGAAAATCTGCACCCACCGAGATACTAAACAGACTCTAAGAGCCAACTTAATATCTCGCTGCATACATCTTTAAAATCACGAATGATAGGAGCAAACTTATGATATACAGTCTTCGCGGCAAGATACTTGTAAAGGAACTCGGACTTGCCGTTATAGAATGCGGAGGAGTCGGATACGGCTGCAAAACTTCATACAATACGCTGAAAAAGCTTGGGGAGATCGGCAGCGAAGCCATGCTTTACACGCATCTTAACGTGCGCGAGGACGCCGTCGATCTTTTCGGATTCGCCGATATGCAGGAGCTTAACTGCTTCCGTCTGCTTATTTCCGTTTCGGGAATAGGCCCGAAAGCGGGTATTTCGATTTTGTCCGATATGACTCCCGAACAGTTCGCGTTTTTCATAGCTTCGGGGGACAGCAAGGCGTTCACCAAAACAAAAGGAATCGGCGCAAAAACGGCTCAGAGGCTCGTTCTGGAACTGAAAGACAAGATATCTTCCGATTCTTTGGGCGGAAAAGCCGATGATTCCTATGTTCCGCAGAATTCCGGCGGAGATGGTTCGGCAGTCGGAGAAGCTCTCGAAGCCCTTATGGTGCTTGGCTATTCTCAGGGAGAAGCCGCCGCCGCTCTCCGAAAACTCGATCCTGCTCTCAGCACTCAGGAACTTATAAAAGAAACGCTGAAACTGCTGAATTCCAGATGATTTTATTATGAATAATAACACGAAACGAGCTGAATTTCGTGTATAATATCAAAGGCTCTGCCTGAATGAAAGGAAGATAATTTATGATGAATCTTGACGAGCTGCTTAAAGCCGCGATAAAAGACCCCTCAAAGCGTTCGCTGTTTTTGCAGACTCTCATAAAAAGCGACGTCTACGTGATCTGTAAAAATCCCGTAAAATACGAGCGCGGAAGAGAAGAGGGCGGAATACAGCTTGAACTTATCACTATCCGCAACCCTCACGGCGATATTTTTATACCGTTTTTCACCAGTCATCGCGCTTTACAGCAGTTTGCAAAGCGGTATGTGGAATTTTACAAGATAAACTGTCTCCGCCTTTTTGACCTTATCCAGACGGCTTCGGCTGTTCTTAATCCGAATTCCTACGGCAAGGAATTTTCCTCTCAGGAGATAAAAAGCATTCTTATGATAGCCAGAAATCTCAAGATAAGGGCTATTTCGTATAATGAGGAGGAGACTATAAATTATCGTCCGTGCAGCTATTCCGTAAGTCATCTTACAAAGCCTGCTTCGAAATTTCTTGCAAAGCAGGAAAATGTCGACCGCGCTTTCATAATGGAAATGATCAAGGGCTGCGAAAAGCCGCAGCTGCTTATTGTTCTCGATATGATGGGAAATACGCGTAAAGTTTTCGTGCCTTTTTCGAAATATCTTGCAAAAAGCGTAAAGGCGAACGAGCATCTCTGCTTCATTACATATGAACAGGACATGGGAAAAAAAGCCGCTGCAACGGTCGATCCTTTCTATGTCCGCAAAAAGAGACATTTTGAAAAGTAACAGGAGTTTTGAATGATTCAGACAGAAGATATGGAATTCGCTCCCCGCGTTATTTCTCCGGAAAATACCGTTGAGGACGGCGATACAGAAGTCAGTCTCCGACCGCAGAGCCTTCACGAATACGTTGGTCAGGATAAGGTCAAGGAGAAAATAGCCGTTTATATCGAGGCGGCAAAACGCAGAGGCGAACCCCTTGACCATGTTCTGCTGTACGGCCCTCCCGGACTTGGCAAAACTACGCTTTCATCTATAATCGCTCATGAACTGGGCGTGAATCTCCGTGTTACGACAGGCCCTGCAATTGAAAAGCCTGGTGATCTCGTATCGCTGCTTACGGGACTTTCCGATAACGACGTGCTGTTCATCGATGAGATTCACCGTCTTTCGCGCCCTGTTGAGGAACTGCTCTATCCTGCTCTTGAGGACAGAGTTATAGATATAATAATCGGAAAAGGCCCTTCGGCGCGGTCGATACGCATGGATCTGCGCCCTTTCACGCTGATAGGAGCGACTACGAGAGCGGGTCAGCTTTCCGCGCCGCTCCGCGACAGATTCGGCGTTATAGAGCGTCTGGAACTCTACAGCAAAGAGCAGCTTACGGATATTGTACGCCGCAGCGCGATGATACTGGGAATTCCCTGCGAAACCGACGGAGCGGCTGAAATTGCAGGCAGAGCGCGCGGTACTCCGCGAATCGCAAACCGCCTTCTGAAACGCGTCCGCGATTTTGCCGACGTTCTCGGAAACGGGCAGATCACGCGCGAGATAGCGGCTATAGCCCTAAGCAGACTGGAGATAGACAAACTGGGACTGGACAGTCTCGACAGGCGTATGCTGACCATGATAATAAAGGGCTATGGCGGAGGCCCCGTAGGACTGGAAACGCTCGCTTCGGCTATAGGCGAGGAATCCGTTACGCTGGAGGATATCTGCGAGCCGTTCCTCATGCAGCTGGGATTTTTGGGCAGAACTCCGCGTGGAAGAATAGCTACCCGTCTCGCTTACGATCATCTGGGGATAAAGCCTCCCGACAGCGGCGTTAAGGACGACGGTCAGCTTTCGTTTTGATGCGAATGCGGAATTATCGGGAGAATAATCGCCTTGACGCTCCCGAAACAGGAAAAATGATAAACGGTCAGGCACTCGGAAGCGTTGCGAAACTTCGTTATGGGGCGTGTTCCATGAGTTTCAACGGCTGCGAGGTCATAGCGGTCTGCAACGCCCTGACTTATGCGAATATTCCGCGCGATATACGCGAGATAGCCGCATATATGGAAAAATACCGCGTATTTATTGGAATCTTCGGGTGCAGCGTTTATCGTATCGGCAAAACGCTGTCCCATTTCGGAGTGGAAAACCAAACCGTATCTATCGGGCAGGCAGGAGACGCCTTTATCATGTCATCATGGACGGGGCGTCCTCTTTTTTCATCTATCCACACGGTTTTCTGCATTCGTGAAAACGGCAGGATAAAGGTCTATAACAGGTACAACAGCTGCGGCGAAGCGAGATTTTACGATTCGCCCGTGGATATTTTTTCAGACAGAATGCCTTTGAGGGTGTATAATATTTTATCTGAATAAAGGCGTCATCACATAAACAATCATGAGATCAATTTTTATTGTGCCGCATTATGCAGGGGGACAGAGTCCCCTTGCATAACGCAGCACAAGTAAAAATTTGATTTCTGAGAGGAGGAGCAAATATGGGCAGAATGTTCGGAAAAGACGGTTTGAGAGGTCTTGCCGTTACGGAATTGACTTGCGAGCTTGCCATGCAGATCGGACGCGCTGCCGCCGCTGTAATGGCTGCTCCGAAAGACGGGAAAACAAAAATACTTATCGGCAAGGACGTAAGAAGTTCCTCCGACGCTCTCGAAGCCGCCGTTTGCGCGGGAATATGTTCCGCAGGAGCAGACGTGGAATTGCTGGGCGCAGTACCGACTCCGGCTCTTGCATGGCAGGTAAAGGAAAGATCAGCGCAGGGCGGAATTATGATAACCGCTTCTTATGTTAATTCGGAATTCAACGGGATAAAGCTGTTTTCCAATTACGGCTACCGCCTTTCCGACGACCGCGAGGACGATATCGAGCGGCTTGTCAAGGAAATGCCCTCGGAGATATTGCCTATACCTCGGCGGCTGTATGGAAGATCGAATCATATTGAAAACATCACGGACGACTACATAGAGCATATCAAAAAAATCGCTCCTGCCGATCTCGGCGGAATGAAGATCGCCGTTGACTGCGCAAACGGAAGCGCAAGCCTTACGGCGCAGCGGCTCTTTACAGAACTCGGGGCGGAAGTTGTGATGATGGGCGATAAGCCCGACGGCGCGAATATAAACATATGCGGCAGCACTCATATAGACGAACTTATGGAACTTGTCATTAAAGAAGAATGCTGCTGCGGTATCGCATTCGACGGTTCGGGCGAACGCTGTCTGGCAGTTGACGAAAACGGCTGTCTGGTTGACGGCGACGTCATAATCGCAGCCTGCGCAAGAGCGATGAAAGAGCGGGACAAGCTGCGCCATAATACGATAATGGTCAGTCAGGCGAATAATCTCGGACTTATCCAGTTTGCGCGGAACAGCGGAATAGGCACTTCCGCCGCGCCTGCCGGCGAAAGAGCGATGATACGCCGTATGCTGGAATGCGGCTACAGTATCGGCGGCGATCCGATGGGACAGATACTTTTCGCCGACGACGCGGTATCTTCCGACGGTCAGCTTACGGGAATCCGCCTGCTTGAGGTTCTGAAAGAATTCGGCGGCAAAATGAGCGAACTTTCGGCGATAATCGAAAAATGGCCGCAGGTCATGCTTAATGTGCCTATAACGCGCCGTTTCCGCGAAGTGTGGAAAAACGACCGCGCCGTTATAAGCATCATCGACGAGTTTGAGGAAATACTCGGCGAGGAGGGCAGGGTTGTGGTGCGCGAGATCGGCAGAGAACCCGTTATCCGCATCAGGATAGAGGGGCAGGATTTTTCTACCATAAACACAATGGCGCTGCAAATTGCCGATACCATAAAGGAAAGAATGGAACTGAGGGATTGATTGTGAGAACAGCAGTAAACTGGAAAGATTATGTGATACTTGATACGTCGGACGGAGAAAAACTTGAAAAATGGGGCGGAATAAGCCTTGTACGCCCCGATCCGCAGATAATCTGGAAAACCGATAAAAAAGAGCCGTTGTGGGATTCGGCGGACGGTCATTATCACCGTTCGAGTCAGGGCGGCGGCAAGTGGGAGTTCCGCAGGAAAATTCCCGAAAGCTGGTGTATCAGCTACAAAAATCTTAAATTCAACATTCGCCCGACAGGTTTCAAGCACACGGGACTTTTCCCTGAACAGGCTGTAAACTGGGACTATATGGCGGAAAAAATACGCTCCGCAAACCGCGAGATAAACGTGCTGAATCTGTTTGCCTACACGGGCGGCGCAACTCTTGCCTGCGCCGAGGCAGGAGCGTCGGTATGCCATGTGGACGCGTCAAAAGGCATGGTGCAGTGGGCAAGGGAGAATGCGGCTGTTTCGGGACTTTCGGAAAAGCCGATACGCTGGATAGTGGACGACTGCGAGAAATTTATCGCCCGCGAGATCAGGCGCGGCAGGCGTTACGACGCCGTTATAATGGATCCTCCCAGTTATGGAAGAGGCCCGGGCGGCGAAGTCTGGAAGCTGGAAAACTGCGTTTACGATCTTGTGAAGCTATGTTCCGGAGTATTGTCGGACGATCCGCTGTTTTTCCTCATAAACAGCTATACTACGGGGCTTTCGCCGTCCGTTATGGGTTATATCCTCGGCAGCGTTCTTAGCGAACGTTTCGGCGGAAAGGTCTCATTTGACGAGATCGGGCTTCCCGTAAAATCATCGGGAATGACATTGCCATGCGGCGCAACTTCTATCTGGGAGAAGTGATTTTCTCCGATTTTTACGAAATACAGGTGAATTCTGATAAAGATGAAAAATATAATCGAAATAAAAGATCTGCGGTTCAGTTATCCTGCCGAAGAGGGGAAAGAGCCTGCGGAGGTGCTGAAAGGCATAGATCTTGATATCAAAGAGGGCGAATTTACGGCTATACTCGGTCATAATGGTTCGGGAAAATCCACCCTTGCAAAACATATGAACGCTATTCTGCTTCCTACTTCGGGTAAAGTTATCGTTGACGGCATAGATACTGCCGACGAAAGCAGGCTTTTCGAACTCCGTCAGCAGGCAGGAATGGTGTTCCAGAATCCCGATAATCAGATAGTTTCTTCCGTCGTGGAGGAAGATGTGGCGTTCGCCCTTGAAAATCTCGGCGTGCCTTATGAAGAGATGCGCCGCCGCGTTGACGAAGCCCTGCGTGCCGTTAATATGTACGATTACCGCCTGCATTCACCGGCGCAGCTTTCGGGAGGTCAGAAGCAGCGCATAGCTATTGCAGGCATTATCGCAATGGAGCCGAAATGCATAATCCTTGACGAGCCGACTGCCATGCTCGACCCGCGCGGCAGAAAGGAAGTAATGGCGGTTATCAGGAAAATGAACCGCGAAAAGGGCGTCACGATAGTGCTTATCACCCATTATATGGACGAAGCCGCTCAGTGCGGACGGGTTGTCGTTATGGACAAGGGCAGGATAGTTCTTGATGATACGCCGCGCGCCGTATTTTCTCATGTTGACAAAATCAAAAAAATAGGTCTTGACGTTCCGCAGGTCACGGAGCTTGCATGGGAACTGAAAAAAGCAGGGTACGATATTTCTTCGGAAATAATCACGGAGGAAGAGTGCGTAAACGCGATAAAAAAACTGTTTGAAAAGGAGCAGGAGAAGTAATTGGCTATTCTTGAAACTCAGGAACTGACATATGTTTACAGTCCCGGAACTCCGTTTGAAAAAACGGCTGTGGATCATGTGAATCTGAAAATAGAAGCAGGCGAAATGATCGGTGTTATGGGACACACGGGATCGGGAAAATCAACTCTGATACAGCATTTCAACGGCTTGCTCCGTCCGACGTCGGGGAAAATTCTGCTTGACGGCGAAGATATATGGGCTGACAAAAAGAAGATACGCGATGTGCGGTTTAAAGTCGGACTTGTTTTTCAGTATCCCGAATATCAGATATTTGAGGAGACCGTATATAAGGATATAGCGTTCGGGCCTAAGAATATGGGGCTGGACGACGCCGAAATAAAGCGGCGCGTTCTTGAAACGGCTCATGACATAGGGCTGAAAGAAGAGCTTATGGAGCGTTCTCCCTTTGAGCTTTCGGGAGGTCAGAAGCGCAGAGTTGCTATCGCAGGCGTTATGGCGATGGAACCCAAAATACTTATTCTGGACGAACCCACGGCAGGTCTCGATCCTGCGGGCAGAGATATGATACTCGGTCATATACAGGCGTATCACAAACGAACGAAGAATACTGTTCTTATAGTTTCGCACAGCATGGAGGATATTGCAGGATTTGCGGATAAAATACTTGTTATGAACAAGGGAAGCCTGTTCTGCTATGACGATACGGAACGAGTATTCAGCCGTGCGGAGGAGATCGCGGAGATAGGTCTTGACGTTCCGCAGATAACGAAAGTATTTATCGAACTGAAAAAACAGGGGCTTGATTTCGGCAAGGACGTTTATACGATGGAATATGCGAAAAAGCTTCTGCTAAGGCAGCTTTCCGCCAAGGAGGTAAAATAAATTGCTGAGAGATATAACCATAGGACAGTATTTTCCGGGAAACAGCCTTATACATCGTCTTGACCCGAGATTCAAGATAGTGATAACGCTTGTGTATATTCTCATGCTTTTTACGGGCAGCAGCGTGATATGTCTTTCCGTCGGCGCGCTTTATACGATAATGGCGGTACTGCTTTCGAAAATACCCGTAAAAATGTTTGTGAAAAGCATTCGTCCGCTTATGCCGTTTCTGCTGCTGACGGCAGTGCTTAACGTTCTCTTCATAAGCGGCGGCGAGGTGTATTTCAAGTGGCATTTTATAAAGATAACCTCGGACGGCGTAAGTATGAGCGTTTTCATGATAATACGCATCGTGCTGCTTATTATGGGCAGTTCGCTGCTGACCTACACGACATCTCCTATCACGCTTACCGACGCCATTGAAAGACTGCTTTCGCCTCTTAAAAAAATAAAGCTGCCCGTGCATGAACTGGCAATGATGATGTCTATCGCGCTTCGTTTCATTCCTACTCTTATCGAGGAGACCGACAAGATAATGTCCGCGCAGAAGGCGAGGGGTGCGGAGATAGATACGGGAAGCTTAGTTGTGCGCGCTAAAAATATGGTAGCGATACTTGTGCCGCTGTTTATTTCGGCGTTCAGACGTGCGGACGAGCTTGCGACCGCTATGGAATGCCGCTGCTACAGCGGTGGAAACGGACGCACACGGCTCCGGCAGCTGAAATCGGCAGGCAGAGATTATATCGCAATAGCCGTAACGCTTATATTCTACGCCGCGGCATTAGCAGTAGGCATATTGACAAAATAGAGCTGACAGGTTCTTATTAACGGGGTTGACATGAAATGGAAAGAAATAATAAAAACAGAAAAATAACATTCGCCAAAATAAAAAACAGCAGGGCATTTAAGCTGCTGTATGACGGCGGAATTTTATATTTTGCGCTGGCATTTCTGATTCCTGCTGCGCTTATGTACAATGCATTCCGCGAGCAGTCGATACATATGCTCGGATTTTTCGACGGAAAACTTAAATCGGACGGCGAAAATCAGATGCTCGTCGTTGATCTCTGGCATCAGTATTATCCGTTTTTCCGCGTAGTCCGCGAAAAACTGCTTAACGGCGGTTCTTTTCTCTATTCATGGCAGAACGGTATGGGAACGAATTTTCTTTCCCTTATCTCGTATTATGCGGCAAGCCCTCTTAACTGGCTGGCGGTATTTTTCGACGACGAACATACCCGTGATGCGCTTACCTATATACTCATAGCGAAGATAGGATTCGCAGGCGCATTTTTCAGCTGTTTTCTGCGATATACCTTTAAGCGCAAGGATTTTTCAATTGTGGTTTTCTCGTCGATGTTCGCTCTTTGCAGTTATGTTCTCGGCTATTACTGGAACGTCATGTGGTTCGATACGATAGCCCTGTTTCCGCTTGTTATGACGGGCGTAGTTGCCATATGCAGAGAGCGGAAGTGGAAGCTTTTCACCATAACTCTTGCACTGTCCCTTATCGCTAATTATTATATCGCCTTTTTCACCTGTATTTTCACGATATTCATGTTTGCGGCAGGCGTTGTCATCGAGGGGAAGAATTTCAAGGACTATATGTATAAATTATGGCTGATAGTGCGTTCGTCCGTAATCGGAATAGGTCTTGGCGGATTCATGCTTCTGCCTGCGTATCTGGGCTTGAAACTCACATACAGCGCAAATAATGTAATGCCCGTGCAGATCGCATGGTATGACAAATGGACTGATATTTTTGCGAATCTCCTGTCGTACGACTCTCCGACAACAAAAGAGGGACTGCCCAATCTCGCCTGCGGAATGCTTGCGGTAACGCTTTTCGGCGTATTCCTGTTTTCGGCGGGAATCAAAATACGTGAGAAAATTTCCGCGTCGCTTATGCTTGCTCTCATCGTGGTAAGCTGTAACATGAATAAGCTGAATTTCATATGGCACGGATTTCATTCGACGAATCAGATACCGCATAGATTCGCATTTATTTTCAGTTTCGTTCTTATTGCGGCAGCATACCGCGCATACGATGTTATAATGGAAAAGGGCGTGAAGATTTATCAGATACTGCTCCTTATTCCTGCTCCTGCGGCGGTATTCGCGCTGAATTACATAACGGCAAAAAATTCCGAAAGCGGATTTTCAATAACTTCTCCGCTGAAAAAATCATTTTTGATTACGGAGGCATATTTTCTGCTGTTTATTGCATTTAAGCTGATTCCGATAAGAAATATCGGCATCAAGAAAAAGATAGTAAATATATGTTTGGCGGCGCTCGTTACGGTCGAACTTTCCGGAACTGCCGTAGTTGGCGTAAAGGAAGTAGGCACTTCCGATTATGATTCTTACCCGTATATGAACAGCGGCATTCAGGCTTCGCTGGAAACCATGCACGAAAGAGAGAATTCCCTGTTCTTCCGTTCGGAAGTTGCCACGACGTATTCCCTTAACGACAGCGCGCTTTACGGATATAACGGCGTATCGCAGTTCTCATCGTCTGCCAACGTATCCGTGACGAGACTTTTCCGCCGTCTCGGACTTTATGCCTCGGAAGCCGGAAACCGCTATTTCTACAGAAATGCAACTCCCGTTGCGAATTGCCTGCTTGATATCGACTATGTTATGTCAAAAACAGGAAATCTTAACAACAGCGAGATGAATCTGCAATTCGTCGAGGCAAACGACGGCGTATCGCTGTATGAAAGCAAATATCCGCTGTCTCTGGGATTCATGATGAACAGCGATATTCTCGATTTAGAGGACAAGGACGGCGTTAATCCGTTTGAATATCAGAATGAAGTTATGAGACGCGCGTCGGGAAGTTCCGCCAATATATTTACCGCGCAGCCTGTTTCGATGGCTTCTTACGACGGCATCGAGGCAACTAAAACAGGCTACGGCACATATAATTTTGTAAAAAATGAAAATGTAGCGTCGGCAAAGGCGATATATAATTTTACAGGAGTCGATGGCGCGTATCTTTACGGATATGCAAGAAACGAAGGCATAGATTCGGTAACTGCGAAATGCGACGGACTGTCGGCTGACAGCAATATCAATCTCAAGGATTATCCCATTGTATTCCCAATGGGCAACGGTCAGGGCGGAAGTACACTTACTGCCGAGCTGACGATCGATGAAAATGCAGATTCCGGAAACTATACTATCATGGTCTATGCTCTCGATCAGAACGCATTTGAGAACGCTTATGCGGAACTTGCAGACGAGCAGCTTGAAATAACGGAATTTTCCGATACTAAGATAACGGGAAATATCAATGCTGCAAAAGACGGCGTGATGTATCTTTCCATTCCCTATGAAAAGGGCTGGAGCGTTTATGTTGACGGCGAAAAAACGGAGACTGTCAAGGTTCTGAATTCCATGCTGGGCGCGGAGATTGAAGCAGGCAGTCACGAGATCGTGCTGAAATATTCACCCGACGGCTTCAGGACGGGGCTTGCGGTAAGCGGCGGCGCGCTCTTGATGTTTATTGTTTTCGCATTTATCGATAAGAAAAGGAATAACGCGCAGGGTCAGAATGCAGATGAAAATTTACCCGAAAATTCGGACACAGAAAACGTATCGGAGGCGGAGAATGAGGAATCTGAAAGTAATGACGGCGTATCGGGGAACGAGATACCACGGATTTCAGAAACAGAGCAATGCGGTGACGGTTCAGGAGACGCTGGAGAAGGCAGTCTCGAAGGTGCTGAATGAAAAAGTTACGATAATCGGCTGTTCGCGGACTGATACGGGCGTTCACGCAAATCAGTTCTGCTTTAACGTAAAAACCGAAAGTTCTATACGCAATATAGGATTTTGCCGCGGAGTGAACGGAGAGCTTCCCGACGATATTTCGATTCTCAGCTGCGAGGACGTTCCGCTTGATTTTCACGCCAGATTCGACTGCAAGGGCAAGGAATACATATATAAGCTCCATTGCAGCGAATCGAAAGATCCTTTCGGGGCTGATCTTGCGTTTCATTACAGGCGGAAATTTAATATCGAAGCGGCTCGGCAGGCTGCGAAGCATCTTGTCGGGACTCATGACTTCGCAAGTTTTTGTGCTGACTGTACAAATGTTTCAACAACTGTAAGAACAATATATTCCCTTGAAATAGAAAATAGTGGAGATTCTGTGATAGTACTTGTAAAAGGCGACGGTTTTTTGTATAATATGATTAGGATAATCACGGGAACGCTGCTCGACGTAAGCGAGGGCAGGATCGCTCCCGACGATATTCCCGAAATTCTTGCGGCAAAAGACAGACTGAAAGCAGGCAGAACAGCCATGGCGCACGGGCTGTATCTGAATAAAGTATTCTACTGATCATAATAAGGAGATTAATAAAATGCCAATGTACGACACCAATGATATGGTGGAGCTTAAAAACAGAAAAAAAAGAAAAAAACGGCTGATGCGGCTGACGGCGTTCCTGATAATCGCGGCAGGAGCGGCGGGCGCGTATTATACAAGCGATATGTGGCTTCCGAAACTTCGCGGACTCGGCAGGCAGTATACCACGATAGTCAATGACGGCAAGCTTGCGGAGGGAAATTTCCCCATCGAGATAAACGGCGGCGCGCAGTATCAGGTAAGCTGTTCTGATGATGACGTTATCGTACTCAGCGACGCATATATTTATTTTTATAACGAGGACGGCGGACAGCTCGGAAAGCGTCAGCACGCGTATACGAACGCCGTAATGAGAGCCGCAAACGGCAGGGCGCTGATATACGAAAGCGGCGGTTATAACTTTAGCGTTGAGGACAGAACGGGCTTGCTTTACAATAAAAATGAAGAGCGGCTGATATGGTTCGCGCGCCTAAGCGATGAGGGCTATACCGCAGTGGTCACATCTTCGGAGGATTACGAATGCGAGATGACCGTATATGACAGAAGCGGCGCGGTCATCTATCAGCGAATGTGTATGGAGCGCGTGAACGATATAAGTTTCACAAAGGACAGCAAAGGCTGCGTTATCAGCTACATATCCGCCGAAAACGGTTCGCTGGTGACTTCCGTGCAGGAGGTATCGTTTACGGAAAGCGACGAAAAATGGACTTCCCACGGCTTTGAAACTCTCGGACTTGACGTATACAGCTTTGACGGCGGAGCGTTTCTGCTCGGCATCGACGCCTGCGGATATGTGGACGGCAGCGGAAATATAAGTTCATTCTACCGTTACGACGGTGAACTTGCAGGCGGCGCAAGCAGCGGCGGACGTTCTGTAGTTATCATAAACAGCGACGACAGACGAAAATATGTTATGGCGATGTTTGACGGAGCAGGCGAACCGTATATCATTAATTTTGACACTCCGCTGACGGACGTAAAGGTCAGCGGCGATCTTGCATACGTAATGACTCAGGATTCCGTCCTTGCCTACGATTTCAGCGGTACGTTGAGATCGACGGCGCAGATAAACGATTCTTACATAGGATTCGAGCGGAGCGATAATTACGTATTTTTAGAGAGTTTCAGCAAGATAGACAGAATAAATTACGAGAGCTGATAAATTAATTATAAAAGGAGATAAAGAGGTGGGTACGCAATTCTGGTGGTTCTACGATGTGATAGCCGCGGCGGCGATTCTGATATGCGTGTATATTTCGGGTAGAAAAGGCTTTATGAAAAGCGCCTTTATGGCGATAGCCTGCGTGATATCGCTGGTCGTTTCCATGGCGGCAAGCGGCGCCGTGTCGCAGTCTTTGTATGAAAATACAGTAAGAAGCGGCAATATAAAAAAGCTTGAAAAAAGCTGGGACAGAGAGACGTTTACGATGAAATACGCCGTTTACCTTGAATCCATGGGATATAACATAAAGGTAAACAGCGAGAAACTCAACAATATTTTCGACAGCGGCGAAAACTATGACGAAGCTTTATGCAAATATGTAAACAATGTAAACGCCCGCAAGGTCGAAAACGACGAAGCCGTACTTCGGGAAAAGATACGCGAGGGCTATGCCGCTGTAATGGCGGAGATGTTAGCCGAGCCGCTGAATAAGTTTGCGGCGGAAACGGCGGCTGAAAAGATCCGCGGCGGCATGAGCATGGAGGAATTCATTCCTCTTCTGAGAGACCGCGACAGCATTCATAACGCAGCCGTGTATGCAGCCGATAATTATACTGCGGAGGCGTACTCCACGCAGTTCAGACTGATAGTGTTTACCGTGGTCTACATAGCGGTTTTGCTGCTTGTGCTTGCGATGCTCAATTCGTTTATGCGCAACAGGGAAAACGATTCTCAGGGAGCGGGTTCTCACATTGCAGGCAGCTTTATCGGTTTCGCGATGGGCGCGGCAATGGTATTTGCAATAGCGGCGGTAGTGCGGCTGTGGACAGTAATGGGCGGCAATGAAATGCTGTTTTTCAATAATGAAGCAATAGACAAAACGATCGTATTCAAATATTTTTACGATTTTACTTTGAAAATGTGATCATAAATATTGCTCCGACAAATAACTTTTTAGAATTATCTTGTGGAGCAAAAATATACTTATTGGGAGGAATCGTCTAATGATGATGTGCAGTAATTGCAAAAAGCGTCCTGCCGTGGTGTTTATCACTTCGGTTCAGGGCAATGAAAAGAAGAACGAGGGCCTCTGCCTTACCTGCGCTCGCGAAAAGAAGATACCGCAGGTCGCAGAATATATGGACAGATTGGGGATTACCGACGAAGAGATCGATCAGCTCTCAGATCAGATGATGGGCATGATAGACGGCGACGCATTTGAAATGGGCGGTTCGGGACTTATGCCCGATTTCCTTGCAAATATGTTCAATGCGAATGCGGACGGCGGCGAACTTGACGAGGAAAAACCCAAGGATACTCCTCGGAGAAATCCTTTTGCACGGGATAAAGATAAAAAAGATAAGAAAAAGAAAGATAAGGAACTGCGTTTTCTGGGAAGCTACTGCACGAATCTTTCTCAGAAAGCTGCAAACGGCGAACTTGACCGCATTATCGGCAGAGATAAGGAGATAGCGCGCGTGGTTCAGATACTTTCGCGCCGCACGAAGAATAATCCCTGTCTTATAGGCGAACCGGGCGTTGGTAAAACGGCTATTGCCGAGGGTATCGCTCAGCGTATCAACGAGGGAAAAGTTCCGTTCAATCTTGCGGATAAGAAAGTTTATCTTCTCGATCTGACGGCTCTTGTTGCGGGAACTCAGTTCCGCGGTCAGTTTGAAAGCCGTGTAAAGGGACTTGTAGACGAGGTCAAGCGCGAGGGCAATATAATCCTGTTTATCGACGAAGTTCATAATCTTGTGGGAGCAGGCGATTCGGAAGGTTCGATGAATGCCGCGAATATCCTGAAACCCGCTCTTTCACGCGGAGAAGTTCAGGTCATCGGCGCGACTACTTTCGGAGAATACAGAAAGTATATCGAGAAAGATTCCGCCCTTGAAAGACGTTTTCAGCCTGTTACCGTAGTAGAGCCGACTATCGAGGATACTGTTGACGTGCTTCTCGGAATTAAGAAATATTACGAAGAGTATCACAAGGTGCATATTTCCGATTATTTGGTGAGAACCTGCGCTGTACTTTCGGAGAGATATATAACCGACCGCTTCCTGCCCGATAAGGCGATAGATCTTATGGACGAGGGCTGCGCTCATGCCTGCATTCGTTCGCCCGAAATTGCGAAACACGCTAAGCTGGTCAAGGAGATCGCCGTAATGGAGGGCATGGAAAAAACGCTTTCGGAACAGAGCGAACCTGATTATCAGGCGCTTGCAGAGATCAAGGGAAAGCTTATCCACGCCAGAGACGAGGCGCAGAAGCTTGCGGAGGTCGCTGAAAATATTCAGGTGACGGAAGAGGATATCACTAAAGTTGTTGAGTTGTGGACGGGAATTCCCGCAAGCAAGATTGCGGAAACCGAATTCCTTAAGATCGCTCATCTTGAAGAATCGCTGAAAAAGCGCGTTATCGGTCAGGACGAAGCCGTATCCGTACTGACGAAAGCCATAAAGCGCACACGCGTTCAGCTCAGCAAACGCCGCCGTCCTGCTTCGTTTATATTCGTAGGCCCGACGGGCGTTGGAAAAACTGAACTGGTCAAGGCTATATCCGAGGAACTTTTCGATTCCACCGAGCCGCTGATAAGACTTGATATGACAGAATATATGGAGAAGCATTCCGTTGCGCGAATGATAGGCTCGCCTCCCGGATATGTGGGATACGACGAAGCAGGTCAGCTTACCGAAAAAGTCCGCCGCAAGCCGTATTCGGTAATTCTTTTCGACGAGATAGAAAAGGCTCACCCGGACGTAATGAATATTCTTATGCAGATACTTGACGAGGGCAAGGTCGACGACGCTCACGGCAGAACTGTAAATTTTGAGAATACTATCATCTGCATGACTTCAAATGCAGGCTCTACGGATAAGAGCATCGGAGTAGGATTCAACCGTACCGAAAATGAAATATCTAAGGATAAGGCAATGAAAGGTCTCCGCGAATTCCTCCGTCCCGAATTTATCAGCAGAATCGATGAAGTTGTGGTATTCAGGCAGCTTTCCAAGAAAGATTTTGAGGGAATCGCCGCGCTTATGCTGGACGAAATGAAAGTTCCGCTTTCGGAAAAGAATATCGAACTCACTTATGACGATGCGGTTCTGGAATTAATAGCTGAAAAGGCTTACGGAAAGCCGTACGGTGCAAGAGATATCCGCCGCGTTATCCGTCAGTATGCGGAAGATCAGATTGCCGATATAATCATCAATAACGCTTCCGAAACGGAAGTTATCAGCATGACCGCAAAGGACGGCGAAATTATCGTAAGCGGCGGTAAAAAAGGAGAATAAATATGAACATCAAAAAAATTATTGCCGTAATAGCTGTCGGAGCTTCACTTCTGACGGCTGTCGGCTGCGGAGATAAAAAAGGTTCTGAAAGCTCGTTCAGCAGCAACAATACTTCCAAAAGCGAGCGTACCGCAAAGCCTACGGAGGCGTGGGAGGATATCGTTCCTGCCGCCGACGGTCCTAAGCTTTACCTCAGCAATACGACTGTAAAGGCAGGCGAAATTGCTGAAATTACGCTTTCTGTAAAGGACGCAAAGGAAAAATGGAGTATGTGCGGAATCCACGTTACATATGACAACGCGCTGACCTGCGAGATGCGCGACGCGGAAAAGAGATATATCCATTACAGCCTCGGCGACGCTTCAACTTACAATACTGCTTCCGTGGGAATGCTCTGGGAAGAAGGGCTGCCCGACGTTTTGACTGAAAACAATATGGGCTGCCTGTTTTTCACCGAAACTTTTGACGGCGACTGGGGCGGCGACGGCGATATTGCCAGCTTTTATCTGAAAGTTCCCGACGACGCCAAGAGCGGAACTGTCTATAAACTGGGATTCTACTACAGGGATACCGACAGATTCAGCAACGCCGCAGGAGATCGTGCAATGGAAAAGTATGTTTTTGAGAATTGGACAGGCGGCAGCGTTACTGTTGAATAATAGTTAATATGCTGATTTTTTTACGGGAATCAATTTTTGCTTTTCGGTATTGTTAAGTAGAACTGATCTCTTGAAATCCTGCATAGAATCATTCTCTATCGTTCCTGTTCAAATTACTTCCGTATCCATTTATGGGTACGGAAGTAATTTAATATTGGGATTCATAAGGGACTGCGTCCCTTATGCAGGGGGTGCAGGGGGAC
>DETO01000049.1:0-786 GCA_002362135.1 Ruminococcus sp. UBA3286
AAAGTTCATCAACAGTTTTCTTAACATCTTTTTTCAAATATCCGTACACTTTTTTACCCTTTGAATCTGTAAGCTGAGTGTGCAGTTTGGCAACAAGATTCATAAGCTCTGTATCAAAATTTTTATTTTCAGAAATATTTTTTGCAAGCTGTTTCATCAACTGCTCCGACTCTTTTTTCAGCAGATTACGCAAGTCAGTCTGCTGTGCGTAGAGATGATGTAACTCATCAGAATAGATATCATTGGCAAATCCACTGCGGATTTTTTCTATCCCGTGATTAGTCAAAAATCCCTCACGCTCATCTGTAGAGTACACGATAATATGAACATGAGGATTAGTTTTCTTATCATGAAAAGCCGCATACCATCGCAGATTTTTTAAATCTATTTTCTGATTTTTTGCAATATTCGGAATCTGCCGAATAACCAGATCACGCCATGCTTGAAGATTATCGTAACCCATTTTCTGAGCGTCGTCACGCCTGAGCGAAACAACATGAGTCCACACATTTCCACCATGATTAGCAACTTCTTTTGCGACTTTTTCAAGATGGATCGGCTCGTCTTTTTCATTAAAAAGCCCATGCGAATTTGGACGATTCGCAAGGTAACCAACATAATTTTCACGCTCGCTGATAGTTTTAACCACACCCTCACGAGTCGAAATATACTTCACATAATTTTTCAAATTCTTCTTCGAGCCGCATTTCAGATAGCGGCTCGTGACAATAATTCTCGGCATTCAATCACTCTTTCTGATACTCCACAGCATCTTCATAATCAATA
>DETO01000049.1:1046-4060 GCA_002362135.1 Ruminococcus sp. UBA3286
TCCACAGCATCTTCATAATCAATAATTCCGTTGATTTTTCTGACCTCCGTAACGCACATGGCATGAAGACTTTTCAGCGTTTCTTCATCAACATCATTCATCGCAGCAGTCATGTGGGACAGCTTACCAAGTTCAACTGCGACCTTGAAAATCAGCCGTGCAAGCCTCTGTTCCGTGCCTTTGATTGTTGCATTGACAGTTTCGGTTATCATCGGCGAAATATAGTTCACACTTTTTTCCTCATCAAGATAACCAATGTAAAATTTTATTGCCTTTTCAATAAATTCACTTTGCGATTTACAGTTATCGTTTTTGTAGTGAACTTCCACATCTGTCAGCGTTTCGGGATACGCCCACAGGGGAAATTTCACTTTATTCTGAAAACTCATATTTTTCACTTCAACTCCTTTATAAATACCGTATTTACGCTGTTTTCTGCGGTTACAACCCCTAATTTTGAAAAAGTCCAATTTTGCAACCCCTTTGCTGAAAACTCCTTAAACATCGCAGAATTGCGGTCGGCTTTGCCGTCCGCTGTGAGTGTGTCGGGGCAACAACCCCGACACTTTAACTTGCAATGAAATAATTAACCCTCAACCCACCCGAATCCTCCTAAATTCATCCATTTCCAAACACCGTCACAAACGCCCCAAATTTGCCCAGACTGCTTTCATGGTAAACGTATCCCACCGATTGCCCAATCTCGCCGTACAGGGCAACGTGGAGCGAACGGCGGTGAGTTACTGCTACGACTGATTTTCGAATTCCGTTGAAGCATCCTTTTTGGCTTTGCGAGGCGGTTTCTTAGCTGCCGTCAATTCGATAAATTCACGGACGTTGGAGGGCACATACTTCTGATAAAGCTGTTCCGAAAACTTTTCAAACTCCTCCGACAGCTTCAAATTTTTTTGTCCCAGATACATTTCCAGAGCCGTTAATTTCTCTGCATCAACGCTCACCGTAACCGATTTTTTCATAAGCTCAGCCCTCCCATTTCCAACTCAAAATCTTCTTCCAATTCTTCCTCAAGCTGCTGCTCAGGCTGAACAGTCAATGCAGAATACAACTCCTGACCTCTGCCGGAGATAGCTCCGTAGGATGTGATTTTCCCCTGCTTACGGCAAAGAATTTCTCGTCCGAAATCGCATAGGTCTATATTTTCAAGCATGGAATTATTAAAATTTGTAGGCAGATTCTGGGCAAGATATGTCCTGCCGAATTCACTTTCATTGGAAACAAGCCTGTCAAACTCATACTCATCAAGCCTGCCAATACAGTCCAGCGTATCTAAAATTTTATGAACATTTTCCAATTCCATAACCGCTTTCAGCTTCACAAAATCATTGTGAGACAGTTCCGAAAGTAACTTTGCAAAGTCATTTAGTTCATGAATTTTCTCTTGCTGCATCTGATTCTGCAACAGCTCCGGCAGCGAAGATTCTCTTTTCACACAGGTCATTCTGTCAAAATTCATATCCATATCTTCTTCGTCAAAAGGCAGCGTTACCCACTGTGCAGAGCCATAGTCAGGAACATTATTTGCCTTTATCGGGGCGATCAGCAGACGGAAAAAACAATTTTCAGGTCTGCCGATGTCGATAGATATATCCGGCTTTTCATAGCCGGACGTAACACAATAATGCCCGTCAACAAACACACCGATCTCACGTTTCTGCATAAGTCTGCCAACTTTTTCACAGTCCAGTAGTGCAAGAATTTCATCAGAACATTTTTTAAGTTCCGGCATCATTTTGTTTTTGATAACCGTTTCGCCCAGCTTACAGCAGCTTTCACAAGGATAAATCATCACAGAATCCAGCCAGTAAGTCATCATCAGCATATCTTCAAAGCTGCTTTCGGGATTGGCAATAAGCAAACTTCTGAACGCCGTCATCTCCGAATTATTTAGATTTTCCAAACGTTCCGCAAATAGATTCAGCTGGTAAATATCCGCTGAAAAATCTCTGCGGCACAGGGTATACGGCAGTTCCATATTATCGTATTCCGAAATTGAAAATTGTACGATCGGCTTATCATCGGGGATTTTCAGCCTGTCAAGGATGTCCCTGATCTCGAAAATATTCATGGGAAATTCCTTGCTGACAGAAATAAATTTTCCATTTTTCAAACTTACTTTCATAAAAAATCACTCTCCGTTTTCATTTTTTTCTTCTGTATTTTCTTCTGTGGGATTCTGAATTTCGTTTATTTTATCAACAACTTCCTGCGTATAATTTATGCCCTCAAAGGTACACCAGCTTATCCAATTGCCCTCCGAAACAGGCGATTTCACGATATTTCCTATGTCGTATGATGCAAAAATCGCATCACCATTTCCAACGTAAATCCCGAAATTATTCCCGTCAAAAAGTCCGATTCCTGCAACGTCAGGCATGGTATCAAGACCGCCGATCTCGTTGTAAATCAGCGTATCAATGTCCGTATTGAACGATTTTTCGGACGGCATATACCTCAGATACCCCATGACTAATCCGACATTATCTGCTCAGCGATAACGCAAGTTTTCATCTATTTCACCGTAACAGCCCTCTTGAAATCCCCAGCCTGACGTATACGCATTCTCCGCCCATGCCGCAAGATCCGCACAATTTTTTGTATCTGAATCAGTAAAAATATGCGAATCTATCGTCGTATTCATCACAAAAGTGTACGTCCTCATAAACTCATTGTAATCAATTTCAAGACCATATTCAAAATTAATTGCACGAATCAGAGCTGAATCTTCGGGGTTATCTTTGAACAGATTCACATAATTCTGCACATCAAAATTCGGAACATTTTCAAAAAATGACAGGTATATGAGCTGCGCTTTTATGGTCTGATCTCCGATATCTGCGTCGATCATAACGTCCTCGATAGCCTGTCCCTGAGCCTGCATGATATCTAATTTTTCACGGCTTTCATCATCCAGATTATTCAAAAAATCCGACTCGTTAAAATCAAATTCAACAGTCGGCGGCTCGATACCTCCAATGCTCGAAAGCACTACAACC
>DETO01000110.1:0-5699 GCA_002362135.1 Ruminococcus sp. UBA3286
CGAGGAAATTCGTGAACGTATAAACCTTTTACTTATCATACTTTTTCTTTTTCAACCAACTGCCAAGCGTTCGACAAGCACATTCGCAGCAATACTTGACACCTTTTTTCATAACTCGGAATATGCCCCACATTCCTGATTCTACGTCCCATCTTAAAGAACCTGAACGGTAGAGATAATCGCCCGGATATTCAGAAGCTCCGTTTTCCAGCTCAATATTATAAACACCGCCGACGCTTACTGCGCCTTGTATAGAAACTCTCCTTGAAAACGGATCGTCAGGCTGCGAAAGCCAATTATGCTCATGAAGCGTAAAGCTGATATTTCTCGGCTTATCTGCCGACATAAGATATCGGATTATGACGCGCTCGCCTGCATACGCTTCAAACAATGGTGTCGACGGGTCTCCGTGCGCTTTTGAACTGAAAATTTTACTGATATCCGAATTGCGCTCCAGTCGATTAAAAAAACGTTCCGAACGATAATTGAAACCCTTTTCTCCCGTATCTTCATGATCAACGCCGCCGTGTTCGGTATCTTCTCCCTGCTCAGACGTTTTGATCAGATTTCCGTCTTTGTCAAGCAGTCGAATGCCATTATGAGCAAACAGCACAAATTCTCGGAACGCCTTTACTCCCGGAGCAGTAATGACTGCCTGTTCATTAAAATCTTCATTTTGGCAGGAACATTTACAGTAATACTGTGCGGCAGGCGGCTCAATGATAATTGCTCCAAATAAGCCGTGATATCTGTGATTACGCAAATCTCCGAACGAACTAAGCATATAAGTTCCGTATTCCTTCTACCGGTGCGGATATCATTTTCGGACAAATAGAGAAAAATCAACCGATGACAGTCACATCGTTTATGCCTGAAAACGGCGTGATTTTCAGCGACGGTATAGAATCGGATTTCCTGCAATTCAACTCAGGGGCTGTTGCATCTGTGGGAATTGCTGATAAAAAGGGAAATCTGATAGTTTGACTATAATATAGAACGCCGTACTGAAAAAATTGCTCTTTCAGTACGGCGTTTCTTAGAATCAGTTATATAATTTCTATTTGGACAAGTTCTTACTCAAGATAAGTCACATAGTCGGAATTATAGTACTCCCAGCTATTCGCAGGGACTAATCCTTCACCATAATCCACTTGGTTATTTTTTACGGAAAAATCACTATACCAACCATCTACTACATACATACGGCGGCTTGTATCAACTGCACCATACGGCTGATCCATATATAGAGTATTGTCAGTAAAAATACAATGATATCCCCAGTTGTCAACCTGATCGTGAAGTTCGAAAGCTGCAACAATATTAGAGTTATTATTGCGATAACCGATATTATTGTGAACATTCACATCATTGCCCGCAATATCCACAAAGCTGCCTGCATAATTCGCACCTGTCATTCCATCGCCGTAGAATGTACAGTTCATGATCTCAGTTCCCGTTGTATATTCCTTGACATCAATATGCTCAGCTGCAATATTTTTAAATGTGCAGCCGTCTACCGTATTGTAATCGCATTTGTAATCGAATCCGGTAACTGATTTAGCGCTGCCGATATATACGCCTTCCCCGTATCCGGGAGTTATAATGCCGGTATCATGGATATAGGAATCCTTTACTGTACAGTAGGAACTTCCGTCACGAATGGCGATCGCCTCCGAGCCGATATTGTATACTTCGCAGTTTCGGATAATTGAATGATTGGAGTTGTCCAGAACGATTCCTTTCTGTGAAGTTGTGATTTTCAGATTTTCAAGTATCCAGTAATCGCCTGTAATCTGAATTACATAGCCGTTTTCCGAACTTGTTCCCGTAATAATCGGCGGATTGTGCGGATCGGCAGCGGTAAGCGTAATAGGCGCGTCTTTCGTACCTTCGGCAGAAGTATCGATTTTTTGTGCGCCCTGATATGTGGTATAGTCATATATTCCGCCTGCTGCACGTATCACATCTCCCGGCTTTGCTTCACGCATCGCAATGAAAAGTTCATCTATCGTTGAAACGTCAATATAGTTCTTTGGTGTTTCAGATATAAGTTCACGTCTCATAACGCAGAGATCGAACACATCAAGTTTTTGATCTTCACAAAGATCGCCTGCTTTCCAGTCAGCAAGCGATGCATCAGGAACAGCAAGAAGCCACTCTTGCAATGCGACAATATCGGCAATTGTAAATTCGCTGTCTGCGTTGACGTCGCCGCGTATAGTAGTATCTGCATGAACAGCCATATATGAATTTTCTGATTCCTGTTCATATGCTTCAGTACTTATAACAGAAACAGAGTTTATTAAAAGCATAAGCGCAAGAGTGGTCGCAGATAATTTACGTTTCATAGTGATACCTCATTTCTATGTGGACAGGTTCTAAAAATCGGAAAGAGAATGCATGACTCGAAATGGAAAAGGCAATCGAATATCTGAACGAAACATACATGAATAAAAATTCAGATGTGAAAGTTACAGATTTAAATCAACAAATAAGAATCATCAGCAAAATAATAATCACCGTTCATAAGCAGTCTCCAGTGAAATACCGTCTGAGGATCGATATGCAATGTCTTTCCGGCTGCGTACTGCTCTATTTTGTCATATCCGTGATCTATTACCCCTGTTTCACCGTTCTTATCAAGATAAACATAAACATACGCTTTATCGTCATCGAACTCCTCTTGAAATTCTTCGGGCATCGGCAGCTCCAGTCCGACTAACAATTCGCTGTCATTTTTTCGTAAAGCGTCCAATGCATATCCAAAGCGTTCTCTTGCACATCTTTCATTGTTGGCATGATGGCTGTTCGATTCTCTGAATGTTAATTTTTCTCTATCTTCCTCAGGAAAATCGTTTATATATATCCCCTCATCGTTTTCGGCAGGATGAAGAAGCGGTACGGCATATTCTCCAAGCGGCATTTCTGCATATTCAGGATAAACAATTTTTGCAGGCTTCCACGAAAATTGTATATTGGATTCTTCGTTATATATTACCCCGAACTGCATAGGTACGCCTTCATCGCTCATTTTTCTTACGCCGATAACAAATTTCGCTATCTGTGCAACAATATTTCCCGCAAAATCAAGTTCGCTCTCTCTTAATCCTAAAACTGCGATATTTCTTGAACCAAACTGCGCAAGCCCCGTAGTAAACATATCAAACAGTTCCTCACCCTCGTCAGAGCGGAAAACCTCGATTTTATAAAGATATCTTTCAGGAACCGGCATCGCATCTTTTGCCTGTATGCCGACCCAATCTGCTGAGATAAGCTTATTGTTTTCAAGGTCGGCAAATACAGGGGCTGCGTCGGTGTTGATCGCATCAGCAGCCGCCAGAAGCAGATTATAGCAATACATTTCCTGATTTTTAATGAATTTGCAGGTTATGACTATCATTGCCTCATAGTTCTCTATTTCTTCAATTTTTTCATCAGCAATGTAATGTACAGGCGAAAGATCAGCGATGTCGTTAAGTTCTCTGAAAAACAAAGCAAAAATAATTTCTTCATCTACAGCAGAATTTTCCGTAATTATGCTTAAAACGCCGTTTTCCTTATCAAATGACACTCCCGAAATTTCTGTATCGGGAAGAGCGCTGAATCTGTCAATCAGCTCTTGCAGCTCCGGAACGCTGTCCGGATTCTTAAAAAGAACGGCAATTGCGGCAGGCTCTACGGGTATTATGCTGTGTGCAGGCAGATAAAGTTCGCCTGTAGGTTCATTCGGATACTCAAAATTGATCAGATCATTGAAATAGTCCGAACCGTTTCTTGCATCGAACTTATCGGCGATGTCTTTTGCAATACCTCCAAAGTAATCTCTCATTTTTTCAAGTTCATATTCGTTTTCATCATTATAAAGCGGAAAAGAATGAGGCAGCTTGATCACGATCTTTTTGCGGTCATTACTGATAGCCGCATTGAAAAACACAGCGGCAGCATTCGCAAAATAAAATCTCATTTCGGGATTTTTGGATTCAAGAAATACGTTTATCGAACGCTTGAAAATATCATAAGCCTCGTTCGGAGCGGTAAGAGCCTTGAGCAGAAGAACATTTGATATCTCTTTAAGGAAATTGTTCTCTCTGCCTTTTATCATTGGCATCATCATTTCAGCGTAATACTCCGCCTCGGCAATATTTCCTGTCCGAGTAAAATGATACACACATTCGCCGAATGTCGTTTCCGGAACTTCTGCGCAGCTTACTCCGCGTTTGAGCATATCCGCAACCATTTCCATCGCCTTTTTCTCCGAGCCGTAGCGCAGTTCCATGCGAATATCGGTGTTCATCTCACAAGCGGCACAATCGCTTAATCTATCGCGTTCAAGCTTTCTGAACTGCACCTGACATTCCTTCATCTTTTCAATATTCATGTAGGAATAAAAATTCATTTTTTTCATGTAATATGTCCTGAGAGATATTCCGTATTCCACACAGCGTTTGCGGAATTCCTCAAAATACTCTTCAATTTTTTCGCAGGATATCTGATAAAACTCCTCGACGTTCCCGATTATCCACTTGAAAGCCCACATCAGCGAATGCTGATCGCATACGTCGCTGTGAGCGTCGTAATAAGCCATAAATTCAGGAAACATTATAAATCCCTTGAACTCGTCATCGTACATTATTGATTCGGTTATATACTCAAAGCGAAGGTCAAACGCCTCCTTATAGTTATGCGCGGCATCCTCCTCGGCTATAACCTTTTTGAGATATTTGTACCTCTCTTCTCCGTGTTTGAGCTGATCATAAATATTCTGGTCAAACATTTTATATCCCCCATTCTATCAGTTTTATAAGATTTTCATTCATAATATTCATCTCCGCCGCCCGTATCGGAAATCCTCCTGCTATCAACGACTGAAAATACATTATCTTTGCATATACTGAAAGTTTTTCGATGTCAGACGATTCGGAAAGCTTTATTATCAGCGGATTATTGCTGTTTAAGTAAAGCGCCGCCGAAGAATCTGCTTCTATCTCTTTTTCAAAATTATCCAGCATTTCCGCGAACATATCGCTTGATGTTTCTTTCGCTTTGCCGATATCTCTTTTGATCTCGCCTTCGGCGTTTATACTGTATATAGCGGCAAGCTGTACCGGCGAAAAGCTTTTAAGCTGCGCACAACAATCAAATTCTGCAAGCGCATCGGAAAACGCGTCAAGCATAAACTTAAAATTTTCTTCGTCCTTCGCGTCCTCAAGCATATCTTCAAGCAAGGATTTATTCAACTGTTCTACGTTCGCTTTATTCATTTCGCCCAGTTTTTCTATCAAGGATCTCTCGTAAACATAACAGGTATTTACAAGCATTTCGTTCTTTTCGGCAAACACAGGTCTTAACTGACGGAATGAATCAATATCAGACGTGTAAAAAATCGTATTCTGATATAGTGACAGATCCGCTCCGCTAAGTATACCATGACTTGTTTCAAATGAAAAATATGGCATAAAAATATCAAACAGTTTGTCATTTTCTGAAGCTATAGATTTCAGCGCTGTTCCATGCAGAGAAACTATTTTATTGAGAAGCGATGGGTTTCTTATGGAAAGACGCTCAAGATAAGAGGATATGCACTGAGATATCTCCTCTTTCGCTTCAGAAAGAAGCGTATCTTTGTAAAAATCCTCTCTCGAAGCGGTAGGTCGAAGTTTATCGGTATTGAAAAAGCACTTTACAAAAAAAGCCCATTC
>DETO01000110.1:5901-6915 GCA_002362135.1 Ruminococcus sp. UBA3286
TAGCAGAGCCGTCTTCAGTAAGCAGCATATTTTTCAGATATATCCGATGCTTATTGACTGAAGCTGCCGACTGAGAATAAGGCAAAATATAGGCTGCTCCGCTGAATAGTCCATTTTTTGAAACAAGCGGTATATAGTCAAGAAAATCATACTCCACCCCGAATATTCTTCGTCCCATTTCAAGAGCATTTTCATGCTCGTCGCCCTTAAAAGCTCCGACAAATATATTCGCGCGTACTTTTAAATTATCCTCTGACGAAATATAAATCGGATAAGGTATAGGAAAACCATAATATTTTATACTTTCCAGTACCTCTTCGAATGTAAAAAGATCGGTATAAGTTTTGGAAGCAATAATCACTATCTCCGTTCCGATCTCCATATCGCTTTGTATCTCGCTCAATGCGTATCTGCCATCAGAAAAGCCGTGCCATTCAAATACTCTGTCAGGCTGCTTTGCCGAACGAGTTCTGAGAGTTATTTCGTCTGTCACAATAAAACAGGACAACAGACCTATTCCGAATCTTCCGATAAATGCTCCGTTGTTCGAACGCTTTGAAGATTCGCCTATTACCGAGATGAATTTATGTATCTCTTCTTCAACAAGTCCGCAGCCGTTATCCCTGAAACGCAGCGATTTATTCGGTTCAATAAATACGTTTATTTCTGGTGAGCTGTAATTTTTATCCATGCTTTTTCTAAGATTTATTGCGTCAACTGCATTTTGCAGAAGTTCACGCAAAAATACCTTCGGCGTACTGTAAAGATGATTGGAAAGAATATCTATCATTCCGCCCAGATTAACATTAAAACGATATTCGTTCATACTTTCCCCTTTTCTATATAGTAAGTGAAATCTAAAGTTGTTACAAAACATCATTGTTATCAAGTATATCGACTTTTTTAACAACATCCAATAACATTATATCATACTTTTTATAAATGTGCAATAGTAAAATATCAAATTTCACGGAAATCAATTTTGCTTTTCTGCATTATTCAAGGGCATTATCT
>DETO01000110.1:7159-11112 GCA_002362135.1 Ruminococcus sp. UBA3286
ATTATTCAAGGGCATTATCTCCTTGAATTTCTGCATAAAGATATTTTCTATCGTCCCTGTAAATTACATTATGTACCCGTTTACGGGTACATAATGTAATTAATATTGGGATTCATAAGGGACTATGCCCCTTATGCAGGGGATTGCAAGGGGACTCTGTCCCCTTGCGTAATGCCGCACAAGTAAGAATTGATTTCCGCAGCGCGGCAAGATTGACAAATCCGAAAATATAGTGTATAATTAATATGGCTTTTACAGCAAATAAATGAAGCAGGAGGAATAAAAAATGAGTGATATTATTGAAAATAATACGGACGAAATGGAAGAAAACGAAAATTACATTACCCTCACCGACGAAAACGGCGAAGACGTTTCTTTTGAAATTCTCGGTACTGTTGAGCGTGAAGAACGCGTTTTTGCAGTACTTCTCCCATTCGACGAAGAGGACGACGGCATTGTAATTCTTGAAGTTCTGCCGACAGAAGATCCCGAATTTGATGAATTCGTAGCAGTCGAGGACGAATCGCTTCTTGATGATATCTTCGAGGAATTCAAGAAGAATTACGAAGGCGAATACGAATTTGAATAAAAAATAGCCTGTTCAGGGATTTTTTCTCCGAACAGGCTGTTTTTATAAATTCAGGCTGACGATCTTGCCGCTTGGTTTGTACTCTGTAAATTCCACACCGCATTTTTTGAAAAGCATCGCAGCAGCGATAGTGCTGTCGGAATTTTCATATTTGTTGCTGTAGTAGATAACTTTTTTAATACCCGACTGGATTATTGCTTTCGCGCACTCATTGCAGGGAAAAAGAGTCACATAAAGCGTGCAGCCGCTAAGACTTGCGGAATTGCTGTTCAGCACGGCGTTCAGTTCCGCATGACATACAAAGGGATATTTCGTATCAAGAACGCTGCCGCCGTCACGTTCCCACGGCATATCATCATCGTCGCAGCCCGTAGGCATACCGTTGTATCCCACCGAAACTATTTTCTGATCGCCGTTTACAATACACGCGCCTACCTGCGTATTATTATCTTTGCTGCGTTCTGCGGAAAGCATTGCGATACCCATGAAATATTCGTCCCAATTTATGTAATCTTTTCTTTTCATCATAGAACTCCTCTGCCGAAAACTTCGAATCAGTATTTTATAGTATTATACCATAATGCTCGGAAAATGTCAATAATTTGCGAAAACGCGCATACTATATTTTTTTATGAATAGGTTTTGTATATGGTTTGGAAAAAAGTCATTATTTTTACTTGCATATTTGCTCCAAAAGTGATATAATAGAAAGGCAGCACTATTTATCGCAGCCATTGTAGAATTTTGCCACAAAAACATACGAAATTTCTGCATGGACAAGCTTTTGATGCGATATTGCCCAAAGACAATTATAGGAGAATCATTTATGAACAAATTAACTTGCGCAAAACAGATCAACGACATCGTTGCCGAAGTGAAAAAAGCGGTTATTGGTAAAGACAACATCGTCATAAAAACACTTCTTGCAATTTTATGTAAAGGTCATATCCTTATCGAAGATATTCCCGGAGTCGGAAAAACGACAATGGCTCTCGCGTTTTCAAAGGCGCTTGCTCTGGAACATAATCGTATGCAATTCACCCCCGACGTTCTGCCTTCCGATATAACGGGATTTTCTGTATATAACAAGACGAAAAACGCTTTCGAATTTCACCCCGGAGTTGCATTCTGCAATCTCTTCCTCGCCGATGAAATAAACCGTACCTCCAGCAAAACTCAGTCCGCTCTTCTGGAACTTATGGAGGAAAAATCGATAACCGTGGACGGAAATACATATAAGTTGCCCGAACCATACACCGTTATCGCAACTCAGAATCCTATCGGCTCGGCAGGAACACATAATCTTCCCGACTCGCAGCTTGACCGCTTCATGATAAAGCTAAGCATGGGATATCCGGATTTTGAAGGCGAAGTGGCTATCCTGAAGGCAAAATATAATTCAATGCCGCTTGAAAACGTCTGCGAAGTCGCAAATGCAAGGATAATCAATGAATTGCAGGAATATATATCAAATATATATGTTGATGATAAAGTTTATGAATACATAGTTCAGCTTTCGGCAGCAACTCGAAATCACCCCTTGATCAAACTGGGCGTAAGTCCGCGCGGAACTCTTGCTTTAATGCATATTTCCAAAGGTATTGCGGCGGCTATGGGACGCGATTATGTAATACCGGAGGACGTAAATTACATTTGCGGCGACGTATTCGAACATCGTATCATGCTGAATTCCAAAGCAAAGCTCTCTGACGCAACCCCGTCAGACGTAATATACGACATCATAAAAAGCGTTCCCATTCCGGGAATTTCCTCGAAATAAGGGCGGCGCCATGCTTTTAATGAAAATATTTTTCGCTGTACTGATAATCATCTGCATCATTTTTTACATAATGTATCTCTGGGATTTTGCCCTTATGCTTCTGGTGATAGTTTGTACAGTTCCCGTTATAATGTTCATAACCACATTCATCACAAAAAAACTAATCAGCGTTGAATTAGCGATAAAAAACGATACTGCCGTAAAACGTGAAAATTTTCCGGTACAGATCAAAATAAAAAACAGAAGTATTTTTCCGATAGGAAGGGCGGAAGCCTGCATAGAGTACTGTAACGTATTTAACAATGAAATCAGCACATTTAACCTGTATATGCCGATTCAGGCGCGGAACGATCAAAACGTCTGCTTTCAGATGCACTCGAAATTCTGCGGTATCGTCAAAATACGCTGCGTACATATAATGATCTTCGATCCGCTGAAAATTTTTAAATTCAAAGTCGGGAAAAATATTCAGACTGAAATAGCCATCATGCCCGAGGGTCACGAAATAAGCGGCGAAATTTGCTATACCGACCGTGCCAATGACGAAAGTCCTGTTTTTTCCGAACACAAACCCGGTGACGATCCATCGGAAATTTTCGATCTGCGCGATTATATTCCCGGAGACAGAATCAATCGAATCCATTGGAAATTGAGTTCCAAACGCAATGAATTTATCGTAAAAGACTATAGTCTGCCGATAGATATCCCCTGCACCCTGTTTCTTAATCTGAAATGTAATGAAAAATCGGAATATACGCTGCCTATATTTGATACGCTTGTAGAAACTTTCGTTTCAATATCGCGCTTTCTTATTGAAAACGAGCGTTCGCACAACGTTGTGTACTATAACTTTAAATACAAAAAATTTATAGAAAAAAACATCTGCGACAACGATTCCCTCACCGAAGTGATTCATGATCTCGTTCTTTCGGTAAGCGATACCGTTACCTGCGATCCGCCTGAATTGTATTTCGACGAAAGCGGAAGTCTTTCATTGTCATCGTTCGTTTTCATAACCTCGGAATGTGAAGAATCCGTAATTGAATTTATCGACGAAAACATTGACGCAGATATAAAAAATGCAGTTGTAGTAGTGACATCACCCGATGAAGCCGCCAAGCTGAATACGGGCTGTTCGGACATAAATATTATTCCTGTTGTGATAGGAAGAATTTCTTCCTCGATCAAGGATATAGAGCTTTAAAGGATCGATTATGAAGAAGAAGAATTTAAAAAACAGCAGCGGTATAACCGTATGCGACAGCATTATAATGTCCGTCAAAAAAAAGCATATGAATCTCAGACGCGCAGAAGCTGTCATAATTGCTGTAATTGGTTATATTTCGGCTATTATGACATTTCTTCTCATGTTTGACTTTAATTATAGCAAACCTGCCCTCGCTATTTCTGCCGTATTATTTTCGATATTGTATATCTTCCTTTCACTGATGGGAAAAAATGCGGTTTGGTTCATTCTTACAACCATAATAGCGGCAAGCGCGGTATCTTACAAACTGATAGATTATATTTCGACGGGATATAAATTTGTATACAATACTATTTATCAAAGATCATACCACACGG
>DETO01000037.1 GCA_002362135.1 Ruminococcus sp. UBA3286
ATTTGATATTTTTTGCGCGTACGAATAGTTAAATTATTAAAATTTCAAATTTCTATTGCATGCCTTTGAAAAATATGGTAAAATGAAAGTATAAGCGTATATATATTATCACAGTTGTCATTAAATGTCCCAATAGCTCAGTAGGATAGAGCGGCTGCCTCCTAAGCAGCAGGCCGGAGGTTCGACTCCTCTTTGGGACGCCAATTCCGGAATGCAGCTAAATACACTCTGTATTTCCGCTTTTTCAGAATCTATACTTTAACCCGATAATTCGGGTAATTATACGGAGGAATCAGTCATGTCTAAAAATTTCATCGTTGAAACATCTGCACGTCATATTCACGTTACACAGGAGCATCTTGAGATTCTCTTCGGTAAGGGTCACGAACTCACCAAGAAGAAGGATCTTTCCCAGCCAGGTCAGTTCGCCTGCGAAGAGCGCGTTACTATCGTAGGCCCCAAAAAGGAACTCGCCGGAGTATCTATCCTCGGTCCTGTACGTCCTGAAACTCAGGTTGAGCTTTCAGCTACCGACGCACGTTCTATCGGAATCGCCGCTCCTATAAGAGAATCCGCTGATATCGCAGGTTCAGGAGCTTGCAAGGTCGTTGGCCCTTGCGGAGAAATCGAGATCAGCGAAGGCGTTATTGTTGCAAAGCGTCACATTCACCTTACACCTGCCGATGCTGAAGAACTTGGAGTTACAGATAAGCAGATCGTTTGGGTAAAGGTTGAAACTCCCGAAAGAAGCGCAATTCTCGGCGATGTAGTATGCCGCGTTTCCGAAAAATACGCAAGAGCAATGCACATCGATACAGACGAGTCCAATGCTATCGGAGCTCCTCGTGAGCTTTACGGCGAGATTATCGAAATCAAGTAATTTCAAAAATCAGGGAGCATTCATTAATGAATGCTCCCATTTTTTTAACCAAAATTCTTGCGAAGAAAGCTGATCTCGTTTGCATAGCCGTCAATATCATTCGGAGTTTCGAGGATAAACGGCAGATTTTTCAAAACAGGGTGATTGATTACGCGAATCAAAGCATCGGCGCCGATAAAACCTTCGCCGATTTTCGCGTGTCTGTCCTTATGCGCGCCAAGTGGATTCAAACTATCATTGAGATGAACCGCCTTTAAACGTTCAAGCCCGATAATTCGATCAAATTCTTCCAAAACGCCGTCCAGATCATTCACAATATCATAACCGCCGTCCCAGACATGACAAGTATCAAAACAAACTCCAAGTTTCTCGTCAAGTTCAGTACGCTCGATTATTGCCTGGAGTTCTTCAAACGAGCGACCCATTTCCGAGCCTTTTCCTGCCATAGTTTCAAGCAAAACCGTGGTTGTCTGATCAGGGCTGAGAACTTCATTCAGCTGCTCCGAAATAAGCTGTATCCCCACATCTACGCCCTGTTTAACATGAGAGCCGGGGTGAAAATTATAATAATTATTCGGAACAGATTCCATGCGCACAAGATCGTCCGCCATAGCTTCTCTTGCAAAACGGCGAATATTCGGATCGGCAGCGCAGGCGTTCATCGTATAAGGCGCGTGAGCGACAAGCTTGCCGAAATTATTTCCAACCAAAATTTCGCGAAGCTTTGCGGCATCAGCAGGATCGATCGCCTTTGCCGAACCGCCGCGTGGATTTCTGGTAAAAAAGGCGAACGTATTGGCGTCGATTTCCAAAGCCTGCTTGCCCATAGCTTCATAACCCTTTGAATACGAAAGGTGACAGCCGATATACAACATATCTTCCACCTTATTCCTCGATTGTAACTTTCTTCATTACCTGCGGAGTAAGCGGCATATCAGCATAATTTGTGCTTACGGCAGCGATCTCGTCAACTACGTCCATGCCTTCTACGACTTTACCAAAGGCTGCATACTGACCGTCGAGATAAGGCGCGTCCTCATGCATGATAAAGAACTGCGAACCGGCAGAATCGGGAGCCTGAGCGCGCGCCATTGAAAGCACACCTCTTGTATGCTTAAGATCATTTTTCACGCCGTTAGCTGCAAATTCGCCCTTAATATGCCAACCCGGACCGCCTGTACCTGTTCCGTTAGGACAGCCGCCCTGAATCATAAAACCGGGAATAACTCTGTGGAACGTCAGACCGTCATAGAACCCTTCCTTAACGAGCTTTTCGAAATTTTCGCATGAAATAGGCGCAATTTCGGGATAAAGTTCCAGCTTGATCTTCTTTCCGTTTTCCATTTCGATTACTATCATTTTATACCTCCATAATATATGACCGCGCTAAATAATTAAAGCAGCGATCTTTAATTTATAACAATTGAAAAATCAGGCGGAAGAGTCGGTTTAGGATTACCGTCCTCATCAAAATTGCCATGATTGAATCCGCTGATATTAGGCGGCGGCTTTTGCTGATCGCTTTTGAACTGTTCGAGGGGATTAAGCGTAGTTGTAGCCGTTGTCTCCGTCTCATTATCATTAGTTGTCGCAGTAGTTGATGTTGCAGTTTCCGTACCGATCACATTTCCGAATGCGTCCGTCACATATTCAACAACAGGTTCGGTAGTCGTTTCAGCAGCATGATACGTATCAGTAACCGCTTCCGATGTAACTATCCTGCCAAAAATATCGGTCACACGTTCGCTTTCTTCCGTCGGCGTAGTGCCTTCGACAACTTTATCTCCCGATTCTCCCGAATAAGAAGTTGTATCGTTATTTTTACGACGGCTTTTTTCATTAGCTTCCAGAGCGCTTTTCGTACAGCTTTTGCCTGCCATAATTACGAGCAAAGCGGCTATAGCGGCGCATACAAGGGCAGCTATCTTATTTTTTTCCACCAATCCCCCTCCTTTCGTTCGATTTAAAAATCACTCAAATTTTACAAGTTTAAGTTCATAAATACTGAAACGCAGATTATTTTCG
>DETO01000045.1 GCA_002362135.1 Ruminococcus sp. UBA3286
GCCGCACAAGTAAAAATTGATTTCCGTGGTTTTTTCTCTTTTGGGACTTGACAAGAATGAAAAAATGTGGTATAGTTAATACATAGTGTACAGTTGTTCGTGTGTGGCGGACGTTTTGAAAGGGTTTCGTTATGGAAAAGAAATCACAGCTTATTGTTGTTGACTCGGCAATTCTCCCCGACGTATTCACAAAAGTACTTGAGGTAAAAAAGCTGATGGCTCAGAAGGGCGAAAAAAGCTTCGCTTCTGCCTGTAAGCGCGTGGGAATCTCCCGAAGCGCATACTATAAATATAAAGACAGCGTTTTCTCATATGATGAATTTTTCAACCGCAAAATCGTCAATCTGTATCTGCTTTTAAGCGACAGCCCGGGAATTCTTTCCGGCGTGCTTGTGTTTTTGCAGGATATGAAGGCTAATATCCTTACTGTGAATCAGAGTATACCTGTCGACGGAGCGGCTAACGTCAATATTTCCCTTCGCCTTACTTCCGATGACGGCGAGGAATTAACGGCTCTCGATTCAATTTCAACGCTTGACGGAGTTCTTGAAGTTAAGATACTTTCCGCCGAATAATGGAGGTTTAATTAATATGTCAGTCAAAATTGCAGTTTTAGGTCACGGAGTTGTAGGTTCGGGCGTTGTGGAACTTTTCTACAAAAATAAAAAAAGTATCGAAAAGCACGGCGGCTGCGAAATGGATATAAAATATATCCTCGACCTCCGCGATTTCCCGGATTCGCCTTATTGCGATAAATTTACCAAGAATTTCGACGATATCCTGAACGACGACGAAATAACCGTGGTTGCGGAATGCATGGGCGGAGTTGAGCCTGCTTTCACTTTCGTAAAGGCTTGCCTTGAAAAAGGTAAAAGCGTGGCTACTTCCAATAAAGAACTGGTTGCCGCAAAGGGCGATATTCTTCTCGCCGCTGCTCGCGAGCATAGCTGCAATTTCTTCTTTGAAGCAAGCGTAGGCGGAGCAATCCCGATAATTCGCCCTCTTCACAGATGCCTTGCGGCTAACGATATCGACCAGACTATCGGTATCCTCAATGGCACGACCAATTTCATTCTCACAAAAATGTATGCGGATAATATGTCCTTTGACGACGCTCTCTCCCTCGCCCAGAATCTCGGCTATGCGGAAAAAGACCCTACCGCCGATGTGGAGGGTCACGACGCCTGCCGCAAAATATGCATTCTTTCGTCCCTTATCTTCGGTAAACACGTATATCCCGAAAGCATTTACACCAAGGGAATTTCCGATATTCAGCTGTGCGATGTAAGTATCGCCGACGTTTTCGGTCATTCTGTAAAGCTGGTCGCTTCCGTAAAGAGACTCGACGACGGCAGAATTCTGCCCGCTGTAATGCCTGCGCTTATTTCACGCGATAATATCATGGCGGAAGTAAACGATGTGTTTAACGCCGTTATGGTCTACGCCGACGGCATCGACAAGGCTATGTTCTACGGCAGAGGAGCAGGCAAGCTTCCGACTGCAAGCGCGGTTCTCGGCGATGTTATCGAAGCCGCAAAGCATAAGGTTACGGTATTCTCGCAGACGTGGGAATCTTCCGACAACAACGATTTCGTCGCTCCTGTCGAAGAATATTCCTCAAAGTGGTATTTCCGCGTTCCCGATTCGGCGCAGATAAGCGTTGAGGGTATGTACGAAAACGAGTACGGCAAGTCGTTCATCAGCGCGGACGAGATGACTTTCGCCGAAGCTAACGCCAAAGCCAAGGAATTAAACGCCTGCGCGCTTTATCCCGTTATTGATTGATTTTCGGCTGTCATGCAGAATTTTTAAAAAGTACTTGACAAATTCGTTTTATTGTGATATAATTAATGCAGATGAGGCTTCGCTTCATCTCATGGGGCATTAGCGCAGTTGGGAGCGCATCACACTGGCAGTGTGGGGGTCAGGGGTTCGAATCCCCTATGCTCCACCAGATAAAATGACGTAAAATAGGCGTTTTCTTGTTGTGGGAGAACGCTTATTTATTTTTACTAAATACAAATTGTGCGCTGTTTGTGCGCCATTGACATAAAAAGAGATTAAAAATTACAATAAGATACACAAAGTTAAAGGGGCTATCCGATATGGACAGTCCCTATTTTTGTTATATGATTTTCTGTTCTGCCTGCTCCTCAGGACGTTTATTGTGAGTTATAAGCATATCCTGTAAAACATTTGCGGCTGCTTCATAGTTTTCAGCGTGCGGATTCCCGAAAGAGTAGTCTCCTGAGTGAAATTCACACCTTTTTAAGGCAATCCTCAATGCGTTCAATAGCAAGCTTACCACCCTTTATGCGGTCTCCTTCGAGTTCAGCGATTAATTTATCGGTATCGATTATAATTCCTAAATCAGTACTTTCAGCTGACAGAACACCGGAAAGACTGCTCTTTCCTACTCCATTAACACCGCCGGTTATTGTGTATATCTTTATTCCTGCTCCTCCTCGTACTCGATAATGTTTCCCGGCTGACAGTTCAGGAGTTTGCATAGCTTGGCAAGATTGGCGGCATTTACAATTTTGCCTTCTCGGATATTGATTTACACCGAAAAACGGTGCATAAAATAATTGCAGTTGCCAATAACGTGAATTTCTCACAGGTTCTTCAATCGGCTCTTATACTCCCATCTATTCCAAACCACACAAATCTTCCGCGCATAAATTCCGTCTGTCT
>DETO01000141.1 GCA_002362135.1 Ruminococcus sp. UBA3286
TTTTTTGGCGGGTTGTCAACTAAAGTTTTTTCAAGATTTTCACCAAAAAATTAGCAATATTTCACAATAAGCAAAAAATCACCTGAAAATCGCCATCTTTCAGCCTAATCCGTCACAAAAAACGCAAAACGCAGCACTATCAGAACTGACATCGCCGCTAAAACAAGGTTTACCACCATATTTCGTTTCAAAGCGACTGCATACTCAAATTTATCCGCGTGCCTCTTGCTGCATATGATCTCCTGCTCATCGCCTACCGAAAACGGCTGAGAATAGCCCGTTTTATCGTCATGTTCCACAATTTCGCCGCCATGTTCAAAACGAAGCCGATGCACAAATACTTTCTGCTTTGGCTCGCGAACCGCCACGACTTCCGCTGTTTTTCGCTCGCCGCCGACGTAAAGCGCCAACAGTTTAACAAAATACACAAGAGCAGCCGCCGCTATAACGGCAGCTACAACTCCTACTATTATTCTTTCCATACTTCCTCCTGATTATCCGGATTCACGTGTACCATTATATGCTTGACTTTCGGGAATTTCCCCTCAATTTCACTGTGTACTTTCTCCGCGATAGCATGACCCTCATACAAAGTCTTACTTCCGTCAACAAGAATTTCTATATCTACATATATTTTATTTCCAAATATTCTTGTATGCATCATATCTATTCCGCGGATTCCCTCCTGCGCAAGAACACACTCGCGAATCTGCGATTCGGTTTTGTCATCGCAGGAATGATCGACCATTTTATCAACGGCGTCCTTGAAAATATCGTATGCCGCCTTGAGAATAAACAGACAAATCACAAACGTGGCTACAGGGTCAAGCACGGGCATACCCATTCGCGCGCCCGCAATGCCTATCAGCGCGCCCACCGATGACAGCGCGTCGCTGCGATGATGCCACGCGTCCGCCATTACCGCTCCCGAATCCAGAAGCTTCGCATAATAGCGCGTATACCAGAACATTCCCTCCTTGACAATGATCGAGACAACCGCCGCTACAAGGGCGAGAATCCCCGGTATCTCCAAAGAATCATAGTTGCCGCTTATCAGCTTGCCGAGGGCGGAATCGCCTATAAACAGCCCCGTTACCAACAGCACCACCGCCAGAATTATCGCCGCCACGCACTCCATGCGCTCATGCCCATAGGGGTGTTCCTTGTCGGATTTTTTCGCGGAAAGTTTGACCCCTATTATCACAATAATGCTGCTGAACACGTCGGACGCGGAATGCACGCCGTCGCTTATCATAGCGCCGGAATGCGCTATCACGCCTGCCAGAACCTTAAAAGCCGACAATACAGCGTTTCCGATGATGCTCACCACCGAAACGCGTACAGCGGTTTTTTCAAAATCAAATTCCTTCATAAACGCCCCTTTTCAAATGGTTTTAGAATAAATCGGATTACTCGTCAGCCTCTCCGTGATATAAGGCTTCGCTCTCGTCAAACAGCCACATCCAGTAGTCTCCGTCTTTGGTATTGCCGACCTCGATCGAGTAATGAACGCCGTCAACAGCTATCTCCGCGCGGAAATGCTGATTTGTAAAATTATTCGAATTCCACATCTCCAACAGATAAACGTCATAACCCATATACGCCAGCATTTCCGCCAGCGCGCCGTTATACTGTATGCACTGCCCCAATTTTTTCTCAAAACAAGCTTTCGCAAAACTGTCGCTGACTATTTCGCTGTATGTATTCCAGCCCTGCGAACCGTCGGCGTATGTAACATTGCTGTGAAGCCATTTCCACGTATATTCAAGCTTATCGTAATTCGTCATATTATCGGTAAAATGCTCCGCCGCGAATTTATCCATTATCTTTTTATCATTCTCCGATACAGTATATGACGTGACCTTGTAAGGCGTTCCGCCGTATTTATTATCGCCCTTTATATTATACAAAGGATAACTGTCGCGAGGAGTAAGCTTTGCGGTATTTATTATATATCTTATAGTTCCCGGTTCGCCGATATCAGGCGGATTTAAATTGCCGTTGGACGAAAATCCCAGATATTCGCGAATTTCAACTATCTCCTCGCCGTTCGGGATCGTTGAGAGATAGGAATAGTATTGCAGTACCGACGAAGCGTCACGCGGCGTAATAGTTTGGTCAAGATCTATGTCGCCGCAGTTCATATCCGCGTCGTCCCAGTATTCGTCGATTCCCGTGGCAAGTTCCGCGTAATATGACAATACAAACGACGCGTCTGCCGGAGTTATATCGCCGTCGCCGTCAGCGTCTCCTACCGCTCTTGCGCAGTTTGCCGTGATATGCGGAGTCATCATCGGCAATACCGCGATAAGAACCGCCGTCAGCGCTGTTATAATTCGCCTCATATTAACTTCCCTCCTGTTATCAAATCATAACATTATAACAAAGGGGGAATTTAATTCCCCCTTTCCGATTAATTATGCCATTAATTTAACCATTACAGCCTTCTGAGCATGAAGTCTGTTTTCAGCTTCTTCGAAAATTTCCTTTGCATGAGCCTCGAAAACCTTCTCCGTGATCTCCTCCTCGCGGTGAGCAGGGAGACAATGAAGAACCATAGCGTCAGCCTTTGCAACACTCATGAGACCGTCGTTGATCTGATAGCCTGCAAACGCCTTTCTGCGCTTTTCGGCTTCGCCCTCCTGTCCCATGGAAGCCCATACGTCCGTGATAAGCACATCTGCGTCCTTAGCAGCCTGTTCGGGTGAATTCGTCAGCTCAAAGCAGTCATATCCTGCCGCAAAATCAAGGATTTCCTTGGGCGGCTGATAATCGTCGGGACAAGCTACGGAAACAGCCATGCCCATTTTCAGGCAACCAACGATAAGGGAGTTCGCCATATTGTTTCCGTCGCCGATGAAGCACATTTTCAGCCCTTCAAGCTTGCCCTTGAATTCGCGGATAGTCATAAGATCGGCAAGAACCTGACAAGGATGGCAGAAATCGGTCAGACCGTTGATTATCGGAATGCTGCCGTATTCCGCAAGATCTTCAACTTCCTTCTGCTCGAATGTACGTATCATGATTCCGCTGAGATAGCGCGAAAGAACTCTTGCGGTATCCTGTACAGGCTCGCCTCTTCCTATCTGAAGATCGTTGGACGACAGGAACAGCGGATATCCGCCCAGCTGATACATACCCGTTTCAAAGGAAACACGCGTACGTGTGGAAGCCTTCTGGAAGATCATTCCCAGAGTTTTGCCCTTGAGGTGCGGGTGAGGAATTCCATGCTTCAGTTCATATTTAAGCTGATCTGCCAGATCGAGTATTTCCGTGATCTCTTCCGTGCTGAGATCGAGCATTTTAAGTAAGTGTTTCATGTTTATCAATATCCTTTCGAACTGATACCGATGTATGAACGGCATCACATATTTCTGTTTATATCTCCGAATGTGAGATCGACCGCTACTGCAAAAAGCGGTATATAATCATCAAAAAGCTTATCTTCAATTTCAACTTCGTACTGCAATTCATTATTCACCAGCAGCTTTGTTTTTATAGAGCCGACAACAACTCCCTCGCGGAGAAGTTCAAAATCCTTATGATCCTTGCTTGCAATGGAAAAGTGTATCTCATGTCCGGAGATGTCCTTTCCGTCAACTGTTATAGTCGGGTCAAGGAAAAGGGATTTGCAGGCAAGATCCATGATAGTAACGTCATTATGGCTCACGATAAACGTGGGCTTGCGATCCTCCGCCGTCTGGATAAGGGAATAAAGCTGATAGTTGCTCGCGTCAAGAAGCAGATAGCGACCTGCTCCGAAGCCTTTTTTCTTTACAGTATAAAGGAGTCTCGACGCCTTTTTGTCCTGCACCGTATATTTATTGCCCTTAATTGTTATCATTAGCTCCATGTTCAACCCTCCAGTATAGCAATAAGAATGTCAAGACCTCTGTCGATCTCCTCCATTGTAATTGTAAGCGGCGGCAGCAGTCTCACCTTAGTTTTTGCGGTCAGCACAAGCAAACCACGCTCCAGCGCTTTTTTAGCAACGTCCGCGGCGGTTTTAGATTTCAGCTCGATGCCTATCATCAGACCCTTTCCGCTTACAGAAACAACTTCGCTGCATTTTCCGAGGCGTTCAGCGATATGTTCCGCTTTTTTGGCAACTTCATCGAGGAATCCCTCTGATGTAACTCTTTCGATAACTGCATTTCCGCCTGCGCAGGCTATAGGATTTCCGCCGAACGTAGAGCCGTGAGTACCGGGAGTAAACACTTCGCCGACTTTTTCGCCGAACAGACAAGCTCCCATCGGTATTCCGCCTGCAATTCCCTTCGCAAGCGTGGTAATATCGGCCTTTTTTCCATAATATTCCCCGGCAAGGAATTTTCCGGTACGTCCAACGCCCGTCTGGACTTCGTCGGCTATCACGAGAATATCTCTTTCGGCGCACAATTCATATATCGCATCCACAAATCCGCTTTCAAGGGAATTAACGCCGCCCTCGCCCTGAATATACTCTATCATGACCGCGCATACGCCGTCGTTCAGCTTAGATTTCAGATCGTCGATATCATTAGCCCTGACATTTACAAAGCCCTCAAGGAACGGGAAGAAATAATTATGAAAAACGTCCTGTCCCGTAGCGGAAAGGGTTGCCATCGTCCTGCCGTGGAAAGAATTTTCAAGGGTGATTATCGTATGTCTGCCCTTTCCGTATTTATCAAAACTGTATTTTCTTGCCGCCTTTATAGCGCATTCATTGGCTTCCGCGCCGCTGTTGCAGAAAAAGACTTTCTCATAGCCTGTCGTCTCGCACAAAGCGGCGGCGAAATCAGCCTGAACCGCGGTATAGTAATAATTGGAATTATGCTGGAGCGTACGTACCTGAGCGCAAACGGCGTCCGCCCATGCTTCATCGCAGAAGCCGAGGGAATTCGTGCCTATTCCGCTGCCGAAGTCGATATATTGCTTATTATTTTCATCAGCGCAGGCTCTGCCCTCGCCCTTTTCCATAACAAGGGGATACCTTCCGTAAGAATGCATAACATATTTATCGAATTTTTCCATTGTATTCATAACAAATCACCTAAATACACCAAATTAAAGAATTAATGAGTTCTTTCGCACATATAATTATAACTCCGTACGGCACTCAAAATCAACATTTATGTCAATCATTTTTGTAAACTTTTTGTAAACCCGTATTATATTCTAACACATCAAACAAACTGAGTGCCGATACCCTCGTTGGAAAGTATCTCTATCAAAATAGAATGCGGAACTCTTCCGTCAATGATGACCGCGCCCTCAACTCCGCGGCGTACAGCCTCAACGCAGCAGTCGATCTTTGGTATCATGCCGCCCGAAACTATTCCCTGCATTTTCAGATAAGGAACTTCGCTGACATTCACTTTCGGGATAAGCGTGGAAACATCATCCTTATCACGGAGCAGACCTGCAATATCGGTCATGAGGATAAGCCGCTCCGCGCCCAGTTCAGCCGCTATCATAGCCGCCGCAGTATCGGCATTAATATTATACGTATTGCCCTCGGAATCGGTCGCAACCGTAGCGATAACGGGAATATTTCCGTTATCGAGCGCGTCGAGGATAGGCTTGGGATTTACTTTTGTAATTTCGCCGACAAATCCGAGATCCTGTCCGTCTTCGGTAGTTTTCTTTTTGGCGGTAAGCATTTCGCCGTCTATTCCGCAAAGACCGACTGCGCTGCCCTTATGCTGCGCAAGAAGCTGAACCAGTTCCTTATTGACCTTGCCGGCAAGAACCATTTTCACAACGTCTATCGCCGCTTCGTCCGTATAGCGCAGACCGTTGATGAATTTGCTCTCGATATTCAGCCTTTTGAGCATATCGTTTATCTCCGGACCGCCGCCGTGTACCAGCACAACTTTTACGCCCACAAGCGAAAGGAGTACGATATCCGTCATTACCGCGTCTTTCAGCTCTTTGTTGGTCATCGCGTTGCCGCCGTATTTTACAACGACTATCTTATCGGAATATTTCTGGATATATGGGAGCGCGTCAATAAGTATCTGCGATTTCTCCGTATTTGTAATATTTTCCATTTTATGAATTCTCCTTATCAGCTTCTGTAATCGCCGTTTATTTTAACATAATCATATGTGAGATCGCAGCCCCATGCTACAGCTGAGCCTGCTCCGCCGCCCATATTTATAATTATGGTTATCTCGTCCTCTTCAAGAACTTTCTTGGCAGTTTCCTCGGAAAATTCCACAACGCAGCCCTTTCTTCCGAGAGCAATGCTTCCTCCCTTTGAAGCCATGTCAACGTCCACCTGCGAAATATCGAATTCAGCGTCGGCATATCCTATTGCGCAGTAAATTCTGCCTGCATTTGCGTCCTCGCCAAAGATCATGGACTTGAAAAGGCTGGAACAGATAACGGATTTTGCAACTATCTGAGCCGTTTTGTCGCTGTCAGCGCCGTTTACCGCGCATTCCACAAGCTTTGTAGCGCCCTCGCCGTCACGCGCCATCATGCGCGCAAGATTCATCATTATATTGTAAAGCGCATTCTCAAACGCCTGATAATCCGCGTCCTCGTGTACAACAGGCTTATTTTCAGCCATTCCGTTCGCCATTATGCATACCATGTCGTTTGTTGATGTATCGCCGTCAACGCTCGCCATATTAAGCGTTACTTTAACGCAGCCGCTTAAAGCGCGCTGTATCAGTTCAGCCGAAATATCCGCGTCGGTAGTAATAAACGTCAGCGTAGTAGCCATATTCGGGTGTATCATTCCGCTGCCCTTGAGCATTCCGCCCATGGTGCAGGTTTTTCCGCCAATTTCGAATTCAACGGCTATCTCTTTCGGCATTGTATCCGTGGTCATGATAGCTTCCAGAGCCGCGCTGTTGCCCTCATAGGAAAGCCCGTCCACAAGTTCTTTCATGCCGTTTGCAATAGGCTCGATAGGCAGAACCTGACCGATAACGCCTGTTGAAGCCACTATCATATCTTCGGGAGCTATCCCCAGCTGTTCCGCGGCAAGAACGCACATTTTTTCAGCCTTTTCAACGCCGTCGGGGTTGCAGGTATTGGCATTGACGGAATTCACGATAACAGCGCGAGCCTTGCCGTCGGATATATGCTTTTTAGTCACGAGAATAGGCGCGCCCTTGACTTTATTCGTAGTATAAACAGCAGCCGCCGCGCATTCCTTATCCGAAACGATAAGCGCAAGATCGTTCTTTTTCTTAGCCGCAGGGATAACGTTTGCAGCTGCGTCTTTATCATCCGTAAGAGGCTTATGAGCAAGACCGCACTGGATTCCGTTTGCCTTAAATCCCTTTGCGGCGCAGACTCCGCCTTCGACAAATTTGATATTGCCTACTTTTTTCTTTTCCATTTTATCCTCCTAAGTTTCTATAGCATAAATAAGAGATTCTTCATTTGCATTGATCACAAGAGTGAGAACATTTGTCGATTTATCAAACGAATACGAATAAGCTTTCTCTTCCAGACAGCCGTATCCGAATCCTGTTTCATCGATAGTTCCGAGTTTTTTGACTATCCGTCCCGTTGTACGATAGACAGTCAGGTACGTATGCTTTATATCCGTAAGACCGTCAGTTTCGGAATATTCGCACAAATACAGCGTCGCGCCGTTTTCCAGAACGCAGGCTTCATGGAAATTCGTGCGCTTTATATCTTCGGCGGCGCAATTTATGGTGCAGATAATCCCCAGTACCATCGCCGCTGCAAGAAGTCCGTGATCATAGGAAAAATGCCCTTTATTTTTAGTCAGAACAGCCGCAAGCTTTATGGCAAGAACCGCGGCAGCTAAACCGAAGCCAATTGAAAAACAGCTGAATATGCCGCCGAATATCAGCAGATAGCTGCCGGAAAGCTTCATATATGTAAGCATGGCGAATGCCGCCACAGCCGCGGTAAGCTTAACATACCGCCAGAATACTTTCGGCTCTAATCCGCCCGATTTCTTTTCATCAGCCATTCTCCACCTCCTGTTTTATGCAAATCAATTTTTACTTGTGCGGCATTATG
>DETO01000090.1 GCA_002362135.1 Ruminococcus sp. UBA3286
TGATACGTCATTTTCAGGAGATGTATTTTGATTCGAGATTCGTCCAAACAATGGAATCAGGCGGCTATTCTACGCCAAATTTCGAAAAAATTGCGGCTGCCTTTGGAATTCCATACAAGCGTATCGATGATGTCAGTCAAATAGACGGTAGTATGTTTTGCGACGATTCTACGGAATTCATTGAATTTGTTTTGCCGAATACTACCTATGTTTTCCCGAAACTTGCCGTAAATAAGCCGATTCAAGATCAAGAGCCGCCAATCGACCGCGAGTTGTACCGACAGCTCGACGAATTATAATGCGCGCCGTTGTCAGCGGTGCGTCGGGATTTCTCGGCGTTCACCTGATTGATGAGCTGCTTCGCCGCGGCTGGACGATTTTCGGCGTAATTCGCCCGAATTCTCCTAATGCAAGCCGCCTGCCTGAACATGAAAATTTTCACGCGATAGAGTTGGATATTGCCGATATTTCGCAAATTTCTGGTATTGTCAGGTATTGCGACGGATTCTTCCATTTGGCATGGGAGGGAATCCGAGGCGCAGCCAGAAATGATCAGGAAATCCAGAGAAAAAATTTAATGAATTCAATTTCTGCGCTTAAAACAGCTGCCAAGATTAATTGTGAATTTTTTGTTACTTCGGGGTCGCAGGCAGAATTAGGCACAAATTCCGCGATTGGAAGCGAATCGGCAACCTGCGCTCCAACTTGCGAATACGGAAAGGCAAAGGCGAAATTTCTCGAATTTTCGCAGGATTTTTCTTCTGAAAATGGAATTCGTCTTATCTGGGCGAGAATTTTCAGTCTGTATGGCGAGTTTGATTTCGACGGTAGTCTGATAAACGTCGCTTTACGAAAAATGATGAATAACGAGCCTGTTCCCCTTTCGCCATGCACTCAAATGTGGAATTTTATGAATGTTTGCGACGCTGCCGAAGCAATTGTCGAAATCGCTGTTCGCGGATTCCACGGAATCGTAAATATTGCCGATATTACGTCAAATCCGCTTCGTGACTACATCATAAAAATGCGCACAATACTTAATTCGGAGTCGGAACTAAAATTCGGCGAGATTCCGTTTCCAAGTACGGGCGCAGTTGAACTGAAGCCTGATACAAGTCTCATGCAGCGCTATTTTACGCCGAAAATTTTATTTGAGGAAGGCATCTCACTTTTGTTGAAAGGATTGACTAAATGAAGAAAATCAGCATTGTAATTCCAACGTACAACGAGCAGGAAAATGTCGTTCCGCTCAGCGAAGCGATAATCGATGTTCTTACAAATAAGTTGCCGAATTACGACTATGAAATAATATTTATTGACAATTACTCTACTGATCAAACTCGTATTCTCCTGCGCGGTCTTTGTAGTGAAAATCCGCGAATTAAAGCCATTTTCAATTGCAAGAATTTCGGTCAGTTCAACTCCCCTTACTATGGATTGTGCCAGAGCAGCGGCGATTGCACCATACTGATCTGCGCTGATTTTCAGGATCCTGTTGATCTGATTCCACGCTTTGTTGAGGAGTGGGAAAATGGCTTCAAAATCGTCTGCGGAATTAAGACTTCGAGCCGAGAAAACCCGATAATGCGTTGTTTACGCACGATCTACTATAAGCTTATCAAGAAGCTTTCTTCGGTTGAACAGATCGAACACTTCACGGGATTTGGGCTTTACGACCGCTCGTTTATTGACGTTCTGCGTAATCTGGACGACCCTACGCCGTTCCTGCGCGGAATCGTTGCCGAACTCGGCCCTCAACGCAAGGAAATTCCCTACGAGCAGCAGAAAAGACGTGCCGGCAAGACCAAAAATAACTGGTATTCCCTGTATGACGCCGCCATGCTAAGCTTTACCTCATACACCAAAATTGGGCTTAGAATAGCCACTTTCTTAGGATTTATCTGTGCTGGGCTAAGCTTTCTCGCGGCGCTGGTCTACCTCGTTCTGAAACTGATTTACTGGGACAGATTTGCTGCGGGTATGATTCCGATGCTGCTCGGTTCAATGTTTCTCGGCTCATTGCAGCTGTTTTTCATTGGATTCGTCGGCGAGTACATCATGAGCATAAATACACGCATGATACATCGTCCTCTTGTAGTTGAAGATGAACGAATTAACTTTGACAAAAATAATGGCGAATCTGCCGATTAATTTGGCAATTTTTTCTTTAACTGTGCTGAAACTGATGTAATATCATACACATAACCGGATTATTATGTACTGATTTTTCAGAAATTATTGACAAGACCGGCATATTTATCAGCATAAAATCCGTCACTTGCACTTGAATCGTCTAATATCTCTCTGTTGTCGTAGTTTCCCTCCAATACTTTCAGGAAATTCGATTCGTTAATCAGCCAGTCAAAGTTCGCTTTCCAACTTCGCTGATTGACGCCGTTCAGGAAATCTGACTTACTCGCTTTCTCGAACGTTGTTTTTATTTCCGCCTCTGAATACCTCGACAGCAAACTTTCAACAGCTCTTGCTCTTTCGGGAGTTATGGCTGTAATTCGGGAAAAATTGCTGCATATTTGATGATAGATATCAATTGTTTTTTTGACGCTTTCAGAGGGAGAGAGAGGATTTTTCCGAACGCTTGCATTGCCGTTTGCAGTTTGCTCATTATAACTTACACTATCAGTCTCACTCTCATTATCATTTCCCTTTTCATTATAATTGTCATTTTCATTAACATTATCACTATCATTATCGGTCACGTTCGTCAACGTTCGTACACGCTCGTTCTCTTTTGCGATATTTCGCTGACGTTCAATTCTCTTTGCAGCGATCTCTTTGTTTTTGCGGCATCTTTCTTCGTACTTTTCACTATCGCGAGCAATCGCCGAAGAAATAAACGAGAACGCCATCTGCACCATTCCATCATCAAACTGTGGTGTTACGCCATTGCATGCAAATTCGTATATCCCCTTTATCAGTCTGCCTGCTTGAGCGTCCGACAGCATATCAAATTGCGTCTTATTGTCAAAATATAGAATAAAACTTTTCTTATCAGCCATTTTTAACAGCTCCTTTCATAATAGGGTGTTTTTCAAGGCTTTTTAAACCAAAAAACATTGATTATTAAGAAAAGTTTACAAAAAATTAACATTTGGAATTTGTATGCATAAGTATGCTTCTAAATGTTATAT
>DETO01000028.1 GCA_002362135.1 Ruminococcus sp. UBA3286
ATTATTTAATCTTATCATTCGGTAATCCCTTTCCGCAGTTTTTACCTGCCATTATTCCCGACGACCAAGCCCATTGCAAATTATATCCGCCGCAATCGCCTGCAACATCAAGTATTTCGCCGCAAAAATACAAGCCCTTATGAAGTTTCGACTGTAAATTTTCATCTACGCATGAATTATGAATCCCGCCCATAGTAGCCTGAGCGTGCTGCCATGAAGAACAACCGCAAACTTTAAATTCAAGCCCCTTGATATTACCGCATATAGCCAAAATCTCCTGCTTGGTAAGAGACGAGACAGAATTTGAAATGCTCCTATCAAGAGAACGCTTCACAAGATAAACAGCAAGATTTTTTACAAACGCACCCGTCAAAAATTCCTCTATCGGCAGTTCTCCGCGCTCTCTCCGCAAAGTCATAAGATAGCCGAACAGCTTTTGCGGTGAAATTTCAGGAAGCAGATCTGCACGAAGTTTTAAGCTGCCCTCGTATTCGCTGAAAAGATATGCAAGATTGAATACGCATATTCCCGAAATATTATTTTCATTAAATTGCAGTTCTCCCTTTTCCGTGCGCAGAAGTTTATTGCCGCTGTATGCCGAAATTTCGCCTTTTACACGAACTCCCTTCAAGCCCCTGATATCGTTTGGATCGACCTTTAAAGGTGCGACGGCAGGGCATATTTTGGAAATTTTATATCCCATTCCCTTCATGATACGCATGATAGAGCCGTCTGTTCCGAAAGATGGCGCAGCATAGCCCCCTGCCGCAATAATTACGCGGCGGCAGAAAATTTCATTATCCGTCGAACGCAGAATAAATCCGCTTTTTTTCGGTATTATCTCATTTATATCACAGCTGCATAATTCATCGACCCCAAGTTTGCTTGATCTAAGCCGCAATGCATTCAAAACTGTCGAAGAACTGTTGCTGCGCGGATACACGCCGCCCTCTTTTCCCTCGCTGCCAATCGTGCAGAGAATTCCCAATTTTTCGGTAAAAAACTCCTTATAATCAGGAACGGCGGAAATCACCTTCACGGCGTTCAGAGAACCATGATAATTATACTCAGAAATATTCACATTGCTGAGATTGCATTTTCCGTTTCCCGACGCGATGATCTTCTTTCCAACCCTCGGAAGCTTTTCGATCACCATTACATTTGCCGCCGGAGCAATCTCCTTCGCCGATATAGCAGCCGCAAGCCCGGAAGCTCCGCCGCCGATAACTGCAATATCAATATTCATTTCCGGTCGCCTCCTTTGGCAAAATTTCCAGCGAAACTATCTCAGGACGATTAAAAAGCCGTACGGGATAAGGTGAATCGCCGATTCCTGATGTTATAAACATTGCGCCGCCGTCATAATTGAACATTCCTTTGTCATAAACGTCGCCGTCTGTGCGCTGTTCCGGAAACCATGTTCCGCTGAAAGTGTCGTAGGCAGTTCCCAGTCCGAATGGCAGCTGAACCATTCCACCATGAGTGTCCGCGCACAAAGTAAGATCTGCGCCAAACTGCGCAAATTTCTGAAAATTCGGAATATGAGCAAGCAAAATATTAAAGCAGTTATAATCAGTAGCAAAAACGTTGTTCAGATCAAACGTATCAGTATAATAAACATTGTCGATACCCATTATTTTAAATCTGCTGCCATTGATTTCCGCATATTCGCTGATATAATTCATAACATGAACTCCGCCTGCTGCAAGCGATGCGATATAGCTTGCGGACGTATCATGATCGCCCGACACAAAGTACGTATTATAGCCTTCTGAGGCAATATCGGTTATCAGCTCGACCGCTATATCTATCTCATTTTCGGAAGTTTTGCGGCTGTACATATCGCCAAGTACAAAAACCGCATCAGGCTCAGAATCCTTTATCTTTTTCATGATCCTGTTATTGCTGATGCTGCCTTCATGGGCATGAAGATCGCTTAAAATCGTCAGTCTGACGGGCTGTGTGATCTTCTCGGAAGAAACGGACGCATAAGTTGTTTTCAGTGAATAATTGTTGAAATACCATAGGCCAAACGCGAAAACAGCCAGCGCACAAAATCGCCTGAATGCATACTTTCCGCTGTTTGACACAGTTTTCCGAGTATTATTTTCTGCCATGTTTCACCTTATTTATGTAGATGTACGTCAAGCTGATGGAATGGTATTTCTATTCCGCCCTTATCGAAAAGCCGCTTGACAGTTTCGTTAAGCATATATTTAACTTCCATAAAATTGTCATTCTCAACCCAAACCAGTACATCTATAGCAATAGAACTTTCTTTATGACCGCTCATTCTCACTATCGGAGCCGGTTCCTGAAGAATCATAGGACTTTCAGAAACGGCTGAAAGAATCAGTTGACGAGCCTTGTTGAAATCAGATTCGTAACTTATTTCAAAAGTCATATCGATGCGGCGGGTCGGGGTTTCGGTGTAATTTATCAGTTTTGATTCCGTAACTTTTCCGTTAGGCATGAGAACCGATTTGCCGTCAAAAGTTTTCAGCTTGGTGTAGAGAATTCCGATAGTCTGCACGATTCCCACAGTCCCGTCAAGTTCAACAGTATCGCCTGCAATAAACGGCTTTGAAAAAAGAATTATAAAGCCGCCGCATAAATTTGTAAGGCAATTTTGCAGAGCAAGACTGACAGCAAGTCCTGCCGCGCCGAGAACGGTTATCACCGATGACATCGGAACATTCAAAACAGACAGCGCCATTATAATTACGATCACATACAGCACTATCCGGATAAACGAAACGATGAAACTTCGTGCGGCATTATCAACATTTGAGCGTTTCATGGTTTGTGAAATTATTTTAGAAATAAGACGTGAAAGCAAAATACCGATCACGAGAACTGTCACAGCAATCGCAAGCAGCGGTAAAATGCCTAAAAAATAATCTTTCACATCAGTAAAAAAACTTGAAGCCTTATCGACCTGTTCCTGTATAACCTCAGCAACCGCAGGAGCGGTAGTTTCCGAAGTCAATGATTCGTCGTTCAAAATATCATCTCCTTAAACACAACACAGGAATTCAACAAAAAACTGCGTTTCTTATCTTTATATTATATCAT
>DETO01000061.1 GCA_002362135.1 Ruminococcus sp. UBA3286
ATTTTTATTTGTAAATATGATACACTAACATTAACAGGATTTTATCCTAAAAAATTCTCTATGGAGGTACTTAAATTATGGCATATGTAATTTCTGACGAGTGTGTAAGCTGCGGAGCTTGCGAAGCTGAATGCCCTGTAAGCGCAATTTCCGAAGGCGACGGCAAGTACGTTATCGACGCTGACGCTTGTGTTGAGTGCGGCGCTTGCGCTGGTGTTTGCCCTGTTGGCGCTCCTTCTGCTGAATAATTCATACACATAATCAAGGCTGCCTGAAAAGGCAGCCTTTTTTCATATAAACAACACCGCACAAGGTCTGTGCGGTGTTGTCTTAAAGTCTCTTAAGGAAGCCAATCGATGCTTACTTCTTTAAGCTGATTTGTTTCTTGGTTGAACTGGAAGTTATAACCGCTCGAACCCATATAAACCTCAGAATCGACTTCATACCTAACATAGTTGGTATCGGTTTCCTCTGTTGTATTGCTGTTATTTTCCAGAAGCTGATCCTTGGTAAGAGTCAGCGGGAAAGAGAAGCAGACGTGCTTTGCGGAATCATTGATATTATCAATTATCTCTTGATTACGGCTATCCTCTAAATCAGGCTTGGGAACGTATATTGTATACCATCTTACATATGAAAGAAGGCATTCAGCCTCGGTAATATTCGAATCGGTAGTATTTATAAACTCAAGCTGTATGTGTGTGAAATCATTGATGTCAACATTATAAGTGCTTGTACCATGATTTTTATTTACATTATTGCCGCTGTTGTTTAACTCGTTCTCATCAATAGGAACTCCTCCGTCGATAAAATCCTGCAATGTGCTTTCGCCAAGCGTATAAATCTTACCGTCATATGCAAAACATCTTTTGTCAAGATCGGCATAATTTTCACTTAAACCGTCCACGGGAGTGAATTCCTCAGCTTCTGTAGGCTTGATCTCCTCGTTTTCGGTCGTCTCCTCTGAGGATACTTCAGAAGTTTCTTCTGTTGTCTCTTCAGTATCATCTTCAGAACTCTCTTCAGCTTCGGTTGCTTCCTCTGTTGCAGACGTTGCAGTCTCCGAAGATTCGCTTTCAGACGACTCACTTTCTCCGATCATACCGCTAATACCGCAGGAGGTAAAAGTTAAAAGTACCGCCATTGCAGCAGCCAATGCGCTTTTTTTCATCATATTTTGTCCTTTCTTTGATCATTTTTACCGTGATTTATTATACAACAAAAATTCACGTATTTCAAGATTAATTTTCACAGGAAAGTGTCAACATATATTTTCACGTTTTAGCAACAAAAACTCAGCCGTGTATGATCTCTATGTGAAATTTTTATAATATATTGACAAAACGAATTCAAATGTGATATAATCACTATAGGCAGTTGTCCTTATCTGATTTTTCTTTCGGAAACAGATTTTCAAAAGCTGCCAGACCTTATTGATTCGGAGGCTTAATTATTATGAAAAAATATAAATTTATACCGCTTCTTCTTGCTGCCGCAATGACTTTTACGGCTGCTGTCGGCTGTTCTGACGAAAATTCCTCCTCTTCCGGCGGAAGCGAATTCATCTCCCACGACAGCAACGCTGTAATTGCAACAGACGGCAAACTTGAAGGAATCGCCGAAAATGAAGTTTCCGCTGCTCCCGAAGAAGGAGCTGACGAAAACGATACTGTTTTCACACTTAACAGAATAATCGATTCCGGCAATGTTGATGAGAACGGCAGACATTTTATTTACCTTGACGTCACAATTCAGAATAATGCTGCAAAAGAATACGAAATGAGCGCGCTCAATAATTTCTATCTGCTTATGAACGACGGCAGCGAGGTTCATTTTGACATCAGAACGCAGCTTTATGGCGTAAAAAGCGTTGAAAATTATTCAAACAACCCTTTCACGATACCCAACAAAGGTACTTTCAGCGGTATTGTCGGCGGATTCCTTGTCGACGATGGCGTTAAGGATTTTACGGTATGCTTTTTCCCCACTCTTGATGTGGGCAGCGATAAATCCACTGTTGTAAAAGTTCCCGTTACCGAGGCTAATTTCAAATAAAAACGCATGAAAATCCTTCTGTATATTTTGCTGTACAGAAGGTTTTTTTATTATTAACTCAAATACTTGACAAATCAGATCAAACGTGATATAATGTAAAAAATTATAAGATTTGAGGTGAAAAGATGCGTAAGTAATCCTGTTTATATCAAAAAAGCATAGTTATTTCTATGCTTTGAAGCGTTTTTAAGAAATATCACACCCAAAAATCATGACTGCTCCTGTTCAGTATCAGGGCTTTTTTGTTGTGGATTTACGAGTCTGACTTTCTTTAAACGCTATGCTTGATTGCAGGATCGATACGCTCTTTTTGCTTGTATACGGCATAATTATGCCTTTAGAACCCGTTTAATATCTCGATGTGTGCGGATTTTTGAGCATAATTTTGACGAGGACAAGGCAAAAATCCGCAGGCAGGCTATCGCCTGTCAAGGATTTTTAACTCAGACATCGTCAAAATTTGCCAAAAAACGTGCGCAGTGAGATATTAAACAGGCTCTTTGCAGCCGCGGAGCGCGACGGCAGTTTTCATGGATATTCATGAAAATCTGCCTTGTGATCCTGCGGCTGTTTTAATACAAGGAGGTAATTTTATGTCGTTGATCAATATATCGGGGCTTACTTTTTCTTATGAGGGCAGCTCCGAAAATGTTTTTGAAAATGTAAATATTCGGCTTGATACGGACTGGAAACTCGGACTTGTAGGGCGCAACGGCAGAGGTAAAACCACTCTGATGAAGCTTCTTACGGGCGAATTGTCAGGCAGCGGCTCGATCTCTTCGACAGTTGAATTCGAGTATTTTCCCTATGCCGCCGCAGATCCCAAAATGTTCACCATCGATGTGATAAGGGAAATCGCCGCGGAAGCCGAGGATTGGGAAATTTACCGCGAAATGTCGCTGCTAAAAATGGATTCTGATACGGATTATCGGCAATTCTGCACACTTTCGGGCGGAGAACAGGTCAAGGCTCTGCTGGTGGGATTGTTTCTGCGCCGCAATTCATTTCTGTTAATTGACGAACCTACAAATCACCTGGATAGTGACGGAAGACGGATTCTCGGCGAATATCTCAGCCGCAAAAAAGGTTTTATCGTCATATCCCACGACAGAAAATTTCTTGACGCCTGCACCGATCATATTCTTTCGATAAACCGCTGCGGTCTGGAGATACAAAAGGGAAATTATTCCGATTGGCAGCGAAATAAGGACATGCGCGACAACTTTGAAATCTCACGGAATGAAAAGCTGAAAAAAGATATAAAACGTCTTGAAAATGCGGCAAAACGAGCTGCCGACTGGTCTGACAGGGCGGAAAAATCGAAAATCGGCTTTGATCCGACCAAAGTTGAGAAAAACATCAGCAGACGTCCTTATGAAGCCGCAAAAGCAAAAAAACTCATGTCCCGCTCCGCTGCAATATCCGAGAGGCGCGAAAGAGCCATTACCGAAAAGGAACAGCTTCTCCGCAACGTTGAGCAGTCCGCAGAACTAAAAATCGGCACTCTTGATTTTCATGCGAAACAGCTTATTCAACTGGAGAATGTTTCTCTAAGATACGGTGAAAAAATCGTTTGCAGCAATGTTGATCTTACTGTCGGGCAGGGCGAATGCGTTGCATTAAAAGGCGGAAACGGCTGCGGAAAATCCAGCATTCTGAAACTTATCTGCGGCGAAAGCATCGAATACAGCGGAAATATCATCAAAAACGGACAGCTGAAAATTTCATATGTTCCGCAGAATACCGATCATCTGCACGGTTCGCTGAAAGAATACGCGGAATCGCTGGGGATAGATATCTCCCTGTTTTTAGCCATTCTCCGCAAGCTGGATTTTTCACGCGAACACTTTGAGCAGAATATCGAAAAATACAGCGCAGGTCAAAAGAAAAAAGTTCTGATAGCAGGAAGTCTTTGCGAAAAAGCGCATCTTTACATCTGGGACGAACCTTTGAATTATATAGATATAATTTCACGCGTCCAGATCGAAAATATGATACTTTCGGGAAAGCCGTCTATGATATTTGTGGAGCATGACGAGGTTTTCTGCGAAAAAATTGCCGATAAGATCATTGAACTAAAATGACAAATAATCTATGCGGCGGTACGTCTTTTTGCCCATAATCCGTATTTTTTAACCGACAGCAAATACAGCGACGCAATATATAACGCTCCGCCTATTGTCACAGCCCATGCTGCGGAAACAATATTTCCGCAGCCGTATCTGCCGCAGATATCCGCTCCGAGATACGCGCCTGCTCCGCATAATACCCCTGCATAAACAACCGAAGCAAACGGCGCGGGAGAAATTGAGATTTTTGCCGCCCTTAAATATGTCAGCAGCGATACTGCAAGTATTACGCCATAGCACAGCGACGTTGAAACTGCCGCGCCGTCAACGCCCATTATCGGGATAAATATCAGATTTCCCGCAAGCTTTATCACCGTGCCGAGCAGCATTATTTTCAGCGGAACATCAGCCTTGCCGATTCCCTGAAGCATACTGAATATCGGATACGATACGCACAGACAGATCATTCCCGGCATAAGCAGGCGCAGGGAATTTATGCATAACTCCGCTTCGTCGCTTTGCCGCTCAAACAGCATATGAAGTATCTGCGGCGAAAGCACTCCCAGTCCGATCGCAGCCGGCACGGAAATAACCGCCGCCGTCAGTAATGCCTGCACAGTTCCTTTCTGTAGGGCTGTTCGGTCGCCTTTCGCCCATGCTTCGGTAATTTCGGGGAGTATCCCTTTTCCCAGCATATTCGTTACCGACGGCACAAGATTGAATACCGTCAGGGCGATTCCCGCAAAAGAACCGTAAATAAATTTCGGAATATCACTTTCTTCAATTCCAAGCGGAACGTTATCACGGCAGCCGAAATACGATATACAGCCCATTATCGTCCACATATCAATAAGCGCGGTCAGATTAGTCACCACGGAACTTATTCCCACCGGCAGCGCTGTCGAGGCAAGCTCGCCTGCAATTTCCCGACGGGTAAGAAGCAGATCTTCGCCCTTTTGGTGATTCCTGCGGAAAATGCTGATTATCCCGAAAAACAACGCCGCTCCTGCCGATGAAAGCGTAACGCCGAGTATTCCTGCGGCGGCGGCGATCGCCCGTATATCGGTAACATACGGGAAATAAGCCATTATCTCTCTGCCGTGGGAATTTACATATCCGCACAGCCATAATCCTGCCGCAACTTTCACAACTCCCTCTGCCGCCTGAGAAAGCGCGGTAGGATACATATTGCTCATTCCCTCGTAATATCCGCGCTCAACTGCCGTTATACAGCCGAACAGAACAGACGGCGCGATCATCATTACCGCAAGGGCAGCCTCGGAATTTCCCACGGACATTCTGCTGAAAGGCTGCGCAAGAAAAAATATCACAAAGCTGCCGACAGCTCCGACCGCCGAAAAAAGCAGCAGAGCCGTTCGGCGTATTCTTTTTATGTTCGAGTACATACCCAATGCCGCGCTTTTTGCGGTCATTCTTGCCACGGCGGAGGATAATCCCGTTACCGTCAGCGCGTATATCGGCATGAATAAACTGTACGCGCAGCTGAAATAACTCATTCCAACACCGCCCAGAATGTTGGTCAGCGGAATTTTAAACAGCGCCCCCAGTACCTTAGCCACCGCTGCCGATATCATAAGTATTACAGAGCCTTTTAAAAAATTTTGCTTTTTCAATTTATCACCGTCTTATAGTGGAAGTCCATTGCTTACTTGTGCTGCATTATGCAAGGGGACGCTGTCCCCCTGCACCCCCTGCAAAAGGGTGCTTCACCCTTTTGAAACCCGAAATTTCATATTTTCATATCCCAAAATGGGATATGAAAATATAAGAGCCGAATTCAATAGTGTAACATTTTTTCAAGGAAAACAAGAAGTCAGGGTTTCTTGTATAATACAGTACAAGTAAAAATGGATTTCCGTGTTTTTTTTTAATAATATGTTGCAGAAAATAAAAATATGTGCTATAATATAGAATGACGATCGAAAAAACCAGATTTTCGGTCAATTGCTTTAACTAAGAAAGGCTGGTATTTAAAATGGAATATAAATTTTCCAATAAGGTCGCCGGCTTGCAGGCTTCTGCAATAAGAGAAATCCTCAAGTTTACAAGCGACCCGGAGGTCATTTCATTTGCCGCCGGAAATCCTGCGCCGGAAGCGTTCCCTACAGAACGCATTGCTGAAATTTCCGACGACCTTCTTCGCAATGACCCTATTCTTGCTTTACAGTACAGTATTACCGAGGGATATACTCCCCTGCGCGATTTTCTGAAAGAATGGCTCGGCAGCAAAAACTGCTTCCACCCTGAATTCGACGAGCTTATCGTTACGTCGGGCGGTCAGCAGGCAAACGAGCTTTCATGCAAAGTACTGCTCAACGAAGGCGATACGCTGCTTTGCGAATCTCCAAGCTTTATCGGCTCGCTGAACGCTTTCCGCTCTTACAATGTCAATCTTGTCGGCGTAGATATGGAGGACGACGGCATTAATATTGAAAAACTGGAGGACGCCCTCAAAAAGCAGCCCAATGTGAAGGTTCTTTACCTTATCCCCAATTTCCAGAATCCTACGGGACGCACCATGTCCTTTGAAAAGCGCAAGGCTGTCTATGAACTCGCCTGCCGCTACGACTTTATTATCCTTGAAGACGATCCGTATGGTGAACTTCGATTTGCAGGCGAAAATATCCCCTCGATAAAAAGTCTTGATACAGAGGGCAGAGTAATTTATTCAAGCACGTTTTCAAAGCTGATATCGTCGGGATTCCGCACGGGATTCGTTTCCGCCCCCGCTCCGATAATCCAGAAAATGATCGTATGCAAGCAGGTATCGGACGTTCACTCCAATATCTGGGCGCAGGTAGTTTCGCACCGCTTTATCACTACTGTTGACCGCGAAGCGCATTTCAATAAACTCCGCGCAATCTACAAGAAGAAAAGCGACCTTATGTGCAGCTATATCGACGAAGGCTTCTCAAAGCAGGTAAGTTATATCAGACCGCAGGGCGGCTTGTTCGTATGGTGTACGCTTCCCGACAGCTGCGACATGAACGAATTCTGCAACAAGGCGGTTCAGAAATACAAGATCGCCGTAGTTCCGGGAAATTCTTTCTCGATCGATGAAAACGAAGTAAGCCATTCGTTCAGACTGAATTATTCAACTCCGACCAATGAAAATATCGAAAAGGGCATGGAAATTCTCGCGAAAATGACGAGAGACATACTCGATTAATCACAAGACCTGCGTTCATAATCAGGAAAACAGGTCGAATAAGAAAGGAAAATCAATATGGCAGTTACAGGCAGATATCCCGTTACACAGAAATACCTGATGACAAGAAATCAGGCTCTCAATTTCCCTATCTCTTTCTTTCAGGGAAATTTCAAGAAAAACGACGTTTTCGGTATGGTGATCGATATTCCCATGCCCAATAATATCCTCACAACTATGGTTTGCTTCATCAACGGCGCGGCTAATCTTTACTTCAACAACGGAAACGAATATACAGGCGCGTCGCAGAAGTACAGAACTCTCGTTCAGGCTGCTCACACTCTCGTTGCAAACGCAGGCATACTTCTTCCCAAATGCGAAAAAACGACTCATTTCGATATTCCGCAGGGCAGAACGCAGAATATTTTCCTGCTTACAAAGGGCGGAGTTTATAAAACTGCTCTCCAGCCCGGTGTAATTCCCGAAACTGAACCAGAAATGCGCAGCATTTATGTGCTTTATCAGAAAGTTCTCAACGAACTCAGAAGCTGCCAGCTCAAAGACGCGGCAAATGCTGCAAAGTAAGGAGTATCACGGCAAATGAACGATAAAAAGCTTATTTTCAGCGGCATTCAGCCAACAGGCACATTCACCCTCGGCAACTATCTCGGCGCGGTAAGAAACTGGGGCCCTCTTCAGGACGAGTACAACTGCGTTTACTGCGTTGTTGATATGCACGCTATTACTGTTCGTCAGGATCCCGCAAAACTGCGCCGGAATACGCTTGATTCCTACGCTCTTCTCATGGCTTGCGGAATAGATGTTGAAAAATCCATACTCTTTATCCAAAGCCATGTAAAAACTCATGCGGAGCTTAACTGGATTCTCTGCTGCAATACGCAGTTCGGCGAACTTTCCAGAATGACGCAGTTCAAGGACAAGAGCAAGCGTCACCCCGACGATATAAACGCCGGACTTTTTACATATCCTTCGCTTATGGCTGCGGATATCCTCGCTTACAACGCCGATCTCGTTCCCGTGGGCGCGGATCAGAAGCAGCATCTGGAGCTTGCAAGAAATATTGCGCAGCGTTTTAATCAGCGTTACGGCGATTTCTTTACAGTTCCCGAACCCTATATTCCCGAAAAGGGCGCAAGGATAATGTCGCTTCAAGAGCCTACGAAGAAGATGTCAAAATCCGATGATAACCCCAATGCCGTTATTCTCATTCTTGACGATAAGGATACCATAATCCGCAAATTCAAGCGCGCAGTCACAGACAGCGAGGCTGAAGTTGTTTACCGCGAGGGCAAGGACGGAATAAATAATCTTATGACTATCTACTCGACGGTCACCGGCAAGGATTATGCCGCTATCGAATCTGAATTTGCAGGAAAGGGTTACGGCGATTTCAAGCTTGCCGTAGGAGAGGCGGTCGCCGATCATCTCGAACCCGTGCGCACTGAATTCGCACGTCTTTCCAAAGACAAGGCTTATCTCAAAGAATGCTGCGCTGCCGGCGCGGAAAAGGCGCTTCGCTATTCTCAGCGTATCGTTTCAAAGGTTTATCATAAAGTCGGATTTGTCGATAAGGTATGATACTAATCTATAGGCAATCTTGACAGACGGAATTTTTGCTGCCGGATCGTTCTGGTTTGCAATAGAGGAGAGTCTATTAATAAAACTGTACAAATATAATTGTTAATGAATCATTTATTGTACAAAAAACAACGAAAATTCAAAAAAATGTTGCAATTTGCCGCATTTTAGGGTATTATAGAAGGAGTGCTTTTTCCTATGGTTGAATATCAGCAGAAAGATCGCTATTCTATCGGAGATCTTCTCGATATAGTTAAACTTCTCCGCGGCGAAGGCGGCTGCCCCTGGGATATGGAGCAGACTCACGAATCCATTAAAAAGGATTTCCTTGAGGAAACCTGCGAAGTTATCGAAGCGATCGAACTTAAAGATACGGCTCTGCTTCGCGAGGAACTGGGAGACGTTCTGCTTCAGATCGTTTTCCACACCCGCATCGAAGAAGAGAAGTCCGCTTTCAATTTCGACGACGTGTGCGACGAGGTATGCAAAAAGCTTATTGTTCGTCACCCTCATGTTTTCGGCGAAGTTACGGCAGATACTACCGATGAAGTCCTTAAAAATTGGGATTCTATCAAAATGGAGACCAAGGGGCAGGAAACTTATACCGACACCCTCACAAGCGTTGCAAAGACGCTTCCCGCTCTCATGCGCGCTCAGAAAGTGGGCAAGAGGGCTATGCGCGCCGGTATGGATTTCCGCTGCACCAAGGATGCCATGTCCTGCATTGTCAATGAAAAAGCCGAGTTGGATAGAGCCGTAGCAGGCGGCAATCAGGCTGAAATAGAAGAGGAAATGGGCAATCTGCTGTTTTCTTGCGTAAACGCAGCCCGTCATCTCGGAATCGACGCAGAATCCGCTCTTAAATCCGCTACGGAAAAATTCATCAAGCGTTTTTCAGTTACCGAACAGCTTGTAAAGGCGGATGATATTGACATGAAAACTCTTCCCATCGAAAAGCTTGACGTTTACTGGGAAAAGGCGAAGGCAATAATAAATACGGAGGAAAACAAAAATGACTAAAACTGAACTTATTAATTCAATTGCAGATAAAGCAAACTGCACAAAGAAGGACGCTGCTTCCGCTCTCGAAGCTACACTTGCAGCTATTGAAGAGGCTCTCGTAAACGGAGATAAGGTTTCTATTACAGGCTTCGGTACATTTGAAGTTCGTGAACGCGGCGAAAAGACCTGCATCAACCCCAGAACTAAAGAAACTATGGTATGCCCTCCCAGCAAGGCTCCCGCTTTCAAGGCCGGCAAGGCTCTCAAGGAAGCTGTAAACAAGTAAGTTAAAATTCTTGCTATTGTCAGGCAGCCTGACTCTGAATTACGGCAACCCTTTTCTTGGAAAGGATATATTTCCCATGAGACTGGATAAATATTTAAAAGTCACACGTCTTATCAAGCGCAGAACCGTTGCAAACGACGCCTGCGACGCTGAAAAGATCGTCGTAAACGGAAAAGTCGCACGGGCTTCTTATGACGTTAAGGTCGGCGACGTGATAGAGATCAACATGGGTACGCGCCCTCTTAAAGTGAAGGTACTGAACGTTACCGAATACGCCACAAAGGAAAATGCGGCGGATAATTACGTAGTGGTCGAATAAAAAACTGTCCACATAGAAAATTCCCTCGGTTTTGACCGAGGGAATTTTTTGTTTATTTTGTATTGTGAATATCCCAGCGGAAATTCGCAAGTTTCGACGCCCTTGTGTTGTCAAGCATATTGTTGTTTTCCAGCTTATTCATATCCAGATAGCGATAATTGGTCTTTTCCTCTTTATTTCCGCCGAAAAGCCCCTTTATCTTCGACATCGTGCCGCCGCCCGAACGCTGCAATACCGTTCCGAGGGAGTGATTCTCACGCATGAAACTGATAATATCAGCCGCCGTGGTCAGAAGCTTGTCGCTTACGTTATAAATGCCTGCATACTGCATATCATCGGCATTTTTTACAAAGCACAGAATGAAATCCACCAGATTATGAACGCAGCAGAACTGGAATCCATACTGACCCTGTCCCGATACGAATTTCGTACCGTCCTTAGGGTCGGTTATCTTCGCCACAAGATTATCTACAAAGTTAAATGAATATACGGGCGCTACTCTCGTAATGCACACCATAATATTTTTATGATGCTTCATTTCAGCTATCAAAGCCTTTTCCGCCTCATATTTCATCACGGCATAATTGGTATTCGTCTTAATATCGGCGTCCTCACGAATCGGCTCGCGGGTTTTCGGAAAATCGTAAACCTGATCCGTACTTATAAGAACAACTTTTTCAACGCTTTCCGTAGTCATGGCATATCTATAAATAAACTTGTCGCATTGCTTTGATTCGTTCATTTCCTTTTCTGTAATTATCGGGCCTAAATCGTTATCTACAGTACAAGCGGCATGAATCAGAACGTTAATCTCGTAATTTTCAAAAATATCGGCTAAAGTATTTTTATCGGAAGGCTTGCATTCAACAAAATCATAGTTCAGCTTTCCCGTATTATAATTGCTTTCCTCAACATCGGCAGCAACGACTTTATACCCTTTTTTCAAAAGCCCGGAACAAATATGCTTTCCAATAAGACCGCAACCTCCGGTAACAAGAGCTGTTGGCATAATTCACACCCTCCTTTCAGCGGAATCCACCGCAATTTATATTTTAGGCAGGATCGTCTGCCTTATTTTCATTTACTTCTTCAAGATACTTATCAAGCGCAGCATTAACTGCGTCATAAGTCTCATTCCACGGAACGCCGCGCGCAGTCTGCCTTAGACTGTTGTCGAGAAGTTCTCCGCAGTCCGTCGATACGCCTACCGAAAGATCAAGAAACGGATTTTCATCTGCAAGTTCCTGCATCTCACGCTGCATTTCAACCATTTCGTCAGTCCAGCCGTAATCCTCGCGGAACTGCTTATCGGCAATAGCCTTAGTTCCCTCGTCAAGAAGCGTAAATCGCTTGCATTCCAGAAATTTCGCAACACCCTCCGGATTTGCGCCGCCCTTTACGAACATATAACCTTCCATTCCAACTGGAACATAATAATCGTCCGCTTCGGGATCTTTCGGCATAGGAACGAAGAATGCGTCGTCGCCGAACTGCTTCTTCCACTGCGAAGATTCCGCATAAAATGTATACAAGCCGACAGGATAGAATAGCATTTTTCCCTCGCCTATATATTCGGGGTGCGCTTCCCAGCCATAATCGCCTACGCCTATAGCGATACAGCCGGTCGTATTCAGATCATAGAGGAAATCCTGAACGCGCTCCATCGCGGGATCGCCTATATTATTCACAAGATTTCCGCCGTCGATAGTTACGGGAGCAACCCCTGTAGTAGCCATAAGTCCGAATTCGAACCACCAGCCGTCAATGCCATAATGCTGTTTTTCAACGTCCACAAAACTCAGAAGCATACTCTGGAACGTATCCCATGTCCACTCGCCTCTCGCATAAAGTTCAGCAGGATCTTCCAGACCTGCCTCCTGAACAGTTTTTTTATTGTAAACGCAACCGACCTTATCGCCCGTAGTCTGAACGACTGTACAGTAATGCTTGCCGTCCCACATAAGACTGTCATTGACTTCCTCAACGTCCTCCCATACAGGAGAACTGAAATCAATATAATCGTCCACGGGCGCGAACATTCCGCGAACCGCACCTTTGGGGAAAGCGTCCATATTTCCTGCATAGAAAAAATCAACGCCCTCGCCGCTGTTTATAGTTTCGGCGAGTTTTTCGTACCTGTTTTCATATGTACATTGTATCCACTCGATCTTGCCGCCGTACTTTTCCTCAAAGGCAACAAGCTCCGTAGGCTTGTTTTTGCCCGAAGAATCGGGGTTTATATCCCAGTCGGAAAGCCACTTGATAGTTTTGTTCTCAAGTTCCGTATCTTCAAGCAGTTCCGAATTTGCAACATTCGTTCTGATCTCTTTGCGAAGGGAAGCGTCAATATCAACGTCAGCATAAGGATTGGAAGAGGATGATTCTTTATCACCGCAGGCTGTAAGAGAAAACGCTGCCGCCGCCACAAGCAAGGCAGAAATAAAAGCCATGGTTTTTTTCATGATCAAACTCCTTATTTAATTTTCGCTCATTTTCCGTCAACGCTCAAACCGTCTCATAAACAGTATTTACACAGCACTGACTTAACAATCCCATTTATTATATTATAGCATTTTTTCATACTAATTGTCAATACTCATTTTAAGGAATCACGGTAACAAAACTTGCCTTTTTTCAAAATCATGATGAACATACTCTTCCTCCGCTTTTTCTGAACGCGCAATTCTCCCGCATACGGCAGGCTTTGCAGCCTTGTGGGGTATGTACGGGAGCGAAATCACAAATACCGATGATCGCCGTGACAGATTTTGACGGTATAAGCAGGAAACTATCCGTAACTGTCAAACCGATACGCCGCTGAGCATTAAGGGCAAAAAGCAGTTCCTTCTGGTGAGAAATGGGAAGATCGCCATATCCGGGGCTGAATCGCCACGTCCTGTAGGCAGCGTCCACCGCCGTGAAGATCTCCTCCTCCGCAGCGTTGCAAACCTGTTCTATCGCCGCGCTGCAAAGAGCGTCCACCGCCAATGCCGCAGCCATATCCGTGACTGAAGTCTGCCTGATCAGCTTGTCGGCTTCCGAAGATACGGTCGCGCCGAGAATTATAGCCCTTTCGCAGCCCTCAAGATGCCGCCGGATATCATTCCCCAGAAGCGAAACTCCGCAAATTTTCAACTCATTTTCCGTTCGCTCCACATTTCCCTGACGATACACGTAAGCAGGGCGGAGATTTTCACGAACGATTGGCTCATATTTATCAAGCAGCCGAGTGACGTTCTCATCAGGCACACCGCGAACACCCATATATCGCGCCGCTTCTTCTCTTGAAATTTCAGAAAGCTTTATCATACTTCGATTATTCCCGTAACAGCCTCGCTGATTTTCCGCGCAACATAGGCATTATTCATGGTATACAGATGGATTCCGTCAACATCGTTGGCAGCCAGATCGACTATCTGATTGATCGCATAAGCAATTCCGGCGTCGCGAAGAGCTTCGGGATTATTCTCGTATTTCTGCATGATCTTAACGAATTTTCTCGGCAGGCTCGCGCCGCAAGTCGTGACCATTCGCTCAATCTGCTTTTTATTTACCACGGGCATTATTCCTGCTTCAATCGGAACATTTATCCCCTTTGCAGCCGTCATTTCACGAAATTTATAGAAATACTCGTTGTCAAAAAATAACTGCGTAATAAGATGATCGGCGCCCGCGTCAACCTTTATCTTTAAATTTTCAATATCTTCCTCAAGCGTGTCGCTGTCAGGGTGACCCTCCGGATAACATGCGCCCGCGATATCAAAATTGCCTTTCCGCTTCAGATATGTAATAAGATCGCTGGCGTGCTTGAAATCCTCAACAGGCGTAATATCGGGATTTATATCGCCGCGCAGCGCAAGGATATTTTCGATTCCCTGCGCTTTTGCAAGTTCAAGTGTTTCATCTATCTGCTCTTTCGTATAATTTATGCAAGGCAAATGAAGTACGGGAGTTATCCCCTTTTCGCGGATTTTCGCGGCAATATCAAGCGCAAGCCCACTATTTCCGCTTCCGCCTGCGCTGAACGTAACGCTGATAAAATCAGGCTTAAGATCGCCCAGATCATCAAGCGTGTGGTAGATTACATCTATTGCGCTGTTATTTTTCGGAGGAAACACCTCAAAAGAGAAAACCGTCTTTTTTGCAAATATGTCTTTTATCTTCATGTTGACCTCCATTAATCGATTGACCAGTCGATCGCGCTCATGCCGTGCGTAGTCAGGAATTCATTCGCCTGCGAAAAATGCTTGCAGCCAAAAAACCCGTTATATGCCGAAAGCGGACTTGGGTGCGCGGATTTCAGCACCAGATGAGCCGGGTTCGTAATAAAAGCCTGCTTTGACTTGGCGTCCGCACCCCAAAGCATGAAAACCATCGGCTTTTCGCGCTCATTCAGAACCTTGATAACGTCCGTGGTAAACTGCTCCCAGCCCATTCCGCGGTGACTGCGCGGCTGATTCGCCCTGACCGTTAAAACGGAATTCAACAGCAAAACTCCGCTTTCCGCCCATTTCGTAAGCTCGCCGTGCTTTCCGGTATTGTCAATTCCTACGTCCTCCTTGATTTCCTTAAAAATGTTTACTAACGAAGGAGGCGGAGCAATTCCTCTGCGAACCGAAAAACTCAGCCCGTGTGCCTGTCCCTCGCCATGATAGGGATCCTGCCCGATTATCACACACTTCACATCATCATAGGAAGTCAGCTTCATTGCATTAAAAATGTCGTACATTCCCGGAAAAATCCGCTGCGTTTTGTACTCAGTAATGAGTTTCTGCCGCAGCGCAAGATAATACTCCTTGTCAAATTCACCCTGCAGAATGTTGTCCCAATCATTACCAAAATTTACCATATTATCACCCGAATTCATAGCGATCAATCATTAAAGATCGTCGCTTCATAGTATTTAAATTTTACAAGCGTATCGCGTTTATATGTAAGCGACCCCTGCTCGTTGAAGGGAATTTTGTCGTATGCGTCCCGCGAGCATTGAATCTTCAGTTTTTGACCCTTGCGCGTCATAAATTGAAGCTCATAATATTCGTCGATCATTTTAACTTGTCCGTCGCTTTCGATAATCCTCAAACGATCGTCGCTTTTGCGGACTAAAGTCGCCATCTCGACGATAGGCTCAGATGTGCTTTTTTGCGCGTTCTTTTTGGATTTTTTCCCAAGATCATTCGCGCTGCTGTCAGTCGGTTCAAGGAAAAAATTCATCAGTTTCATAAAAGGGCTTTTTCCGCCGAACAGAATAATTACTGCCAAAAGAATCACAATAATTCCGCCAAAAAGCATGAGCAAATTTCGCATCTCAGTTGTCATAAAATCTGTCCTTTCATAAAGTCGTCGCCAATGATTACACGGCGCTGCATAAAAACTCTAACTTATATTATAGCTTATTTTTTCATTTTTTGCAATATCTAATTGAAAAATTTTCGGATTTGTTGTATAATTATAATACAATAATTGGCGTGCATGAATTTTCAAACGCCACTAATTCGGGAGATTTTTATGCAGAAAATACTTGGAAATATGCGAAAGGCAATACAGCAGTACAAAATGATCGAGAATGGCGACCGAATCGCTGTCGGAATTTCGGGCGGCAAAGATAGCCTAATTCTTCTGAAAGGGCTTGCTCAGCTTCGGAGTTTCATCGGTATCGATTACAATATCGTCGGAATCACGATTGATCCGCAATTTGGTGGAAAATCAGGCGATTATTCCATTCCTGCGAAAATTTGCAGCGACCTTGAAATCCCATATCACGTGATTTCGACCCACATCGGCGAGGTTGTTTTCGACATTCGTCATGAAAAAAATCCGTGCAGCCTATGCGCTCGAATGCGCCGTGGTGCAATTCATGGGGCTGCGTCGGATTTTTCCTGCAACAAGGTCGCTCTTGGGCATAATTTCGACGATACTGTTGAAACTTTTATCATGAATCTTTTTAATGAGGGGCGAATTGGCTGTTATTCGCCGAAAACGCTCCTTGATGACAAAAATCTAACCGTAATTCGCCCGATGATCTACTGTAAGGAGCGCGAGATTCGCCGTGCTGTCCGAACGAGCAGAATTGAAGTTGTTAAATCCGCCTGCCCTGCCGACGGCCATACAAATCGGCAAAAAACGAAGGAATTCATCGCCGAATACGAACACCGCGATCACGGATTCAAAGGCCGAATTTTCGGAGCAATACAGCGCGGAAATATCGACGGCTGGGGAATATAAATCGCAATTTTTCACCCTAAATAAGCACAAAAAGGCTCTCCATTCGGAGAGCCTTTGATTATTCTTTAGAAATCAGGACTAATTAATTAGTCTTCCTTCTTTCTGAGAACGAATGCAGTACCGATTGCAACAGCAAGACCAGCAGCAGCAACGCCTACACCAGCAACACCTGTCTTAGGTGAGCTATCCTTCTTACCTGTAGTAGTTGCAGGCTTTGTAGTTGTGCCACCCTTCTTAGTTGTTGTACCGGCAGCCTTCTTAGTTGTTGTACCAGCAACCTTAGTTGTTGTACCAGGAGCCTTAGTTGTTGTATCAGCAGCCTTTGTTGTTGTATCAGGAGCCTTTGTAGTAGTTGTTGTAGCAACTGTTGTTGTAGTTGTTGCAACAGTTGTAGTAGTTGTTGTAGCAGGAGCGCCAGCGATAGCGATGTAACCATCATATGTGGGATCGAGATCAGCAAGAGCAGCACACTTAGCTATATCTTCAGCACTTGCTGCGAAAGTAGGATTCTCATTGCTGTAGATACCCTGTGTGAATGCATAAGCTTCCATGAGCATACCTGCATCAGATCTACTATAATCAAAGAAAGCATCCTTTGTTTCACCAACAGACTGATAAAGGATATCAAGCGGGAATACTTCACCTTCCTTAGCATCAGCAGGAATTGTGAATGTAAGAGTCCACATTGTACCGTCTACACCGTAGTCACCTTCGCCGCCTGTTGTCATGAACCAGCTATCGAAACCTTCTCTTGTGCAGGAATCGTCAACCTTATTTGTCTTAGTACCAAGATCGGCAATTGCAGGACCATCAGCTACAGCTGCCTTACCATTTCCCTTTATTTTAAGTGTAAGACGATCGCTGTAGTAAATGCGGATACCTGTATTGCAGTATTTTCCCTCTGCACCAGCAACATCAAGAGTTACATTAACATCCTGACCAGCCTGATCCTTATCAACAACAAGCTTAGTTGTTGTGATCTTTGGCTTAACTGCAGAATTAGCAATCTCTACTGCTGTGTAATCAGAAGGAGCAGCAAATGCACTAAGAGATACTGCTGAAGCAGCTACAGCTGTCAATGAAAGTGCAGAAAACACTTTTTTAAGAGTATTCTTTTTCATTTTAATAATTTCCTTTCAGATAAATTGTATTTATGTATTGCCTACCGCCTCACCTGACGGCAGGCATAACATTCATTGTGTTTTTAGTTAATGTCAGTTTAAATTAATAGCCTAAAACTTTGTTCCAAGTTGCTCTGTCAAGTTTTGCACCTGTAGCAGCTTCTGAGTAAGCTCTAAGAATGTAAGACGACTCAGCAGGGCTGAATTCACGATCCGGCTTAGAAGTCTTGAAATTGTCAGGATCAAGATCGTTGTTTACATCGCAGAGGAAGCAAGCAAATTCATCAAGAATGTCATGAGGTGACTCAACAAGAGGGCTTGTGGAGAATTGTAAATCAGCAGATGACTGACCTTCGCCAAGCGTAGCAATCTTCGCATACCATGTAAGTGTATAAGAAGAATCCGAAGGATCTATTGTATTATCAAGGTTGCTATCGCCCTTAACGCCTACATATACAGGAACTGTAATGTTTGCACCCTGTTCCTCTGTACCCTTTATGGCAGTAATTACATCGCCTTCATTAGCAACAATCGTACCGTCAGCAGCTACAATAGTCTGCTTAGCCACAAGTTCTACATTGTAGAGGAATGTGCTGTTGTCCTTGGTGTAAACCTCTCCGGGAGTTGCGTTGAACTCGAACATATCTGTAATATCAACAGGCTCACCGGCTTCAAGAACCTTTTCGTCGATGATCTCACCGTCAGGATTGATCGTGATGAGCGACTTGTTGATCGAGTATGTAAGTGAAGTAACCTGATCCTTATTGAATTCTTCATCAATGCTGAGGTAGAATCCATTCGTTGTATCAGCGTTTACGCTTACTACTGTGTCATTCTTATATGTGTTGCCAATGTCATCTGTAGAAGTAGAAGTGGAGCTTTCAGTGCTGCCTGTTGTTTCTGTGCTTGCAGTTGTTGAAGAGCCATCACCTGTTGCTGTTGTTTCAG
>DETO01000092.1:0-2165 GCA_002362135.1 Ruminococcus sp. UBA3286
TTTTTTGTGAAATGTGATAAAATAAAATATGATTGAAAACAAATTCTGAACAGGTATTATACGATAAAGGAGATAGTTATGGCAAAAATCAAAGCTGCTGTCATTTTTGGCGGCACATCGCAGGAACATGAGCTTTCACTTGCTTCCGCCGCAGAGGTAATACGCAATATTCCACGCGCTTCATACGAGGTGATCTCAATCGGTATAACCCGTAAGGGACGCTGGCTGTATTTCCCGGGAGACCCCTCGGAGATCGCCGACGGAAGCTGGGAATCAAATCCCGACTGCACCTCCGCTATCCTATCCCCCGACCCTCTTCACCGCGGCATTATGATCATAGAAAACGGCGAAGTCTCTTTCAGAAAGATCGACGTAGCATTTCCCGTACTACAGGGCAAAAGAGGCGCGGACGGCACTATTCAGGGACTCCTCGATATGTCCGGTATCCCATATGTCGGCTGCGGACTGCTCGCTTCTGCTTCATGTATGGATAAATCCCATACGCACATGGTTCTTGACGATTACGGAATCAAGACTGCCGACTGGAAACTTATCGGTCAGAGCGATCTTAACAGGATCGACGAAAAATGCGAGGAAATCTCGCGCCTGCTTGAATTTCCGCTCGCCGTCAAGCCTGCAAACAGCGGTTGCAGTGCAGGAACAAGCGTTGCCGAAAATCTCGGTGAACTTATAACCGCTGTAAAAATTGCATTTTCCAACGATAACAAGGTCGTTGTTGAAAAATATGTAAAGGGCAGAAAACTTGAAGTGGCGGTATTCGGCTACGACGCGCCTTTTGCTTCGTACGTAGGCGAAATTCTCCCCACAAATAAAAATTACGACCCAACGGAGGCAAGAAAAGATCCAGCCGACGATTTCTGCGTTCCTGCCGATCTTTCTGATAAGATGCATAATATGATACGCGAAACGGCGCTGAAGGCATTCAAGGCGCTCGGCTGCAAGGGGCTTGCAAGAGTTGAATTCTTTCTTGCCGAGGACGGCACGCTCCTGCTGAACAAGGTCATCACTGCTCCCGGTATGCGCCTTAACAGCGTTTATCCGCAGCTTATGGCTCATCTCGGCATGGATATGGGATATCTGGTCGATAAGCTTCTGGAACAGGCTATGGAAAATGCCGAAAAAACCTATTAAAGAGGAGATTGATTTGAAAAATAACGTTATGATTTCCCTGACAAGCATTCAGTGGCAGAACGGCGAAAAAAACGAATCCGAGCTGCTTACAAAAGCTACTATCTCAAAATCAGGCGGACGGGACGTCATTTTCTATGAGGATACGCCCGCTACAGGTTTTGAAGGTTCAATTACTACCATTACCGTGGATGGCAGCAGTTCGGCATCAATAGTCCGCGAGGGAACGGCAAATTCCGTTTTATCCCTTGAAATAGGAAAAAAGCACTTCTGTCAGTACGGTACGCCCTTCGGAAATATGCAGATCGGCGTATATACTCACGCTATCAGCAACGAACTTTCGGAAACCGGCAGGCTATATCTTAAATATACCCTTGACCTGAACTCTTCTTATCTTTCCGATAATGAAATAATTATGACTATAAATCAAGCCTGATCGAAATAACGATCACAGGCTATGAGAAAGGATTTTACAAATGGCAGATCTTATTAAATCCGCATCGTTGCAGCTTCGCGAACTTATCACGGAGGCTCTTGGAAAATTAGTTGCCGAGGGAACTGCTCCTGCCGATATTCTTCCCGATTTCACAGTCGAGATACCGGCAGACAAATCTCACGGCGACTTTGCCGCAAATACGGCTATGGTATGCGCGCGCGCATTTAAAATGCCACCGAGAAAAATTGCCGAGCTTATTATTGAAAAGATCGATCTTGACGGCTCGGTATTCGAACGCGTGGAAATTGCGGGTCCCGGGTTTATGAATTTTTTCCTCAACAAAAAATGGTTCGCAGACGTTGCCGAAAATGTTCTTGCGGAAAAAGATGATTTCGGCAGAACCGATTTTGGAAAAGGCAAGCGAGTTCTCGTTGAATTCGTTTCCGCCAATCCAACAGGCCCGATGCACATCGGAAACGCGCGCGGCGGCGCTATCGGAGACTGTCTTGCAAGCGTTCTCGACTGGGCAGGCTATCATGCCGAAAGAGAATTCTACGTAAACGACGCAGGAAATCAAATT
>DETO01000092.1:2449-3233 GCA_002362135.1 Ruminococcus sp. UBA3286
GTTCGGCAAATCCTTAGATCTCCGCTTTATGCAGCTTTGCAGCGAAGCAGGTAAAGCTGCGATGGAAAAATACGACGATAACGAGCAGCTTTTCCAGTATATCTACAATCTCAGCGGAGAAGGTATGGAATTTGAAATGCCGGAGGACGTTTATCTCGGCATGGATATTATCGAACACGCCAAAAATTATTATGACATAAACGGCAGCAAGCTTGCTTCCGCTCCTGAACAGGAACGCAGAAATGCTCTGGTAGGCTACGCCCTTCCTATTAATATAGCAGGACTGGAACGCGATCTGAAAAAATACAGGATCGTATACGATAACTGGTTCAGAGAGAGTACCGTTCACGAAAAAAATGAAACAAAGGCTATCGTAGACAAGCTTCTTGCTTCGGGACACGCTTACGAGCAGGACGGCGCGGTCTGGTTCAAGGCTACCGATTACGGTATGGATAAGGATTTCGTACTGCGCCGCAGCAACGGGCTGTATACTTATATAGTTCCCGATATCGCGTACCATTACGACAAACTTGTAACGCGCGGTTTCGATAAGGCTATCAATGTTCTCGGCGCAGATCACCACGGCTATGTACCGCGCCTTAAAGCGGCTCTCACAGCTCTCGGAGTTGACGCTTCAAAACTAGACGTAGTTCTCATGCAGATGGTAAGACTTGTGAGAAACGGCGAGACTGTCAAGCTTTCAAAGCGCAGCGGAAAGGCGATCACGCTCGTTACTCTCCTTGACGAGATACCGATAGACGCGGCAAGATTTTATTTCAATCTC
>DETO01000092.1:3515-4057 GCA_002362135.1 Ruminococcus sp. UBA3286
GGCAAGATTTTATTTCAATCTCCGCGAAGCAAATTCTCAGTTTGAGTTCGACCTTGATCTTGCAGTTGAACATTCTTCCCAGAATCCCGTATTTTACGTGCAGTACGCTCATGCGAGGATTTGCAGCCTTATCTCGAATCTTGCTTCGGAAGGCGTTGGAATTCCCGAAAGCGCTGATTTTACGCTTCTTGACAATCCGCGCGAGATCGAGCTTATCCGTCATATTGCTTCGCTTCCTCATGAAATCGAGATCGCGGCGAAAAATTACGATCCTGCCAAAATGACGAAATACGCAGTTGATCTGGCTACGCTTTTCCACCGATTCTACGACGGATGCAGCGTAAAAAACGCCGAAACTCCCGAACTTATGAATGCGCGCATTCTCCTTTCGGTAATTGTAAGGCAGGTTCTGAGAAATGTGCTTACCATTCTCAAGATCGATCAGCCTGAGAAAATGTAAATAGTTACAATTTTACAGAAATTTATTACTACTTAGTTACAAAATATTATTTCCGTTTGTAAAATTATCACAATACTAACAC
>DETO01000132.1:0-884 GCA_002362135.1 Ruminococcus sp. UBA3286
AATTTGAAAATTATCGTGAAGAATTCTCCAAATTTAAATACGCATCATATAAGATTATTGAGACGGAGTATTCAATTGACGTCGAATACGAATTTGAGATCGTAGGTTTAACTAAATTCTGCCCGTCATGGAGTTTCCCGAAACCGCGGGATTTCTCGGTAAAAGGCGATCTCACGTTCGAAAAATTGGCGTTTTCCCTCGGAATGGCGGAGGCGGTCAGCTACTGGAAAGCGACTTGCTCTCCTGTCGTACGGGTGGAATGCGGCGAGTTAAACGACGATCAGGTAAAATGGTGGAAAAAACTCTGGTTCATGGGTCTGGGCGAATTCTTCTACGTAAATGGAATAAACGCCGAAATATCGGACTTTGTTGATATTCAGCCCGTTGGCAGATTTGAAAATTCTCAGACTGTTGTTCGTGAAGAACTCAGCGGCGCACTCGTTCCGATCGGCGGCGGCAAAGATTCCGCTCTCACTCTTGAAATCTTGACCTCGGCAGGCGTTAAATGCCGATGTTACGCCATAAACAAACGTAATTCAATCATTGAAACCGTGCGGACTGCCGGTCTTTCCGACGAAACGCTGATAACTGCAAAGCGGAAATTCGACCGCTCGCTGGTTGAACTCAACAGCAAAGGCTATCTTAACGGACATACGCCATTTTCCGCGATTGTCGCATTTTCGGCTGAAATTACCGCGTATATCAATAGATTAAACTTCATTGTGCTTTCCAATGAGGACAGCGCGAATGAAAGTACTGTTATCGGTAAAAATGTTAACCATCAGTATTCTAAAAGCTTTGAATTTGAACAGGATTTTCATACCTACGAAGCAAAATATCTCGACACCGGCATCAGCTATTTCAGTTTTCTTCGCCCGCTTGCG
>DETO01000132.1:1184-3058 GCA_002362135.1 Ruminococcus sp. UBA3286
CGTGAGCCATAAAAAATACCTGCCGATTTTCCGCAGCTGTAATCTCGGCAGCAAATTCAACCCTGACATCTGGTGCGGAAACTGCCCGAAGTGTCTCTTTGTTTGCCTGATACTCTCGCCGTTCCTCAGCCTTGATGAACTAACTGAAATTTTTGGAAGAGATCTACTGAATTCGCCCGATATGGAGAATTATTTTATGGAGCTGATCGGGCGTTCGGAGCATAAACCTTTTGAATGCGTAGGAAGTATCGATGAAGTGAATTTGGCAGTTTCGCTTGCAATACAGCGTATTCTTGCTGAAAATGGCGAACTTCCGCTGCTTTTTGAGAAATATCTGGAACAAGGTTTGTACGATTCAGAAAGTTTGGCTGAACGGAACGAAAAATACTGCCGTGGATTCAGCGAAAAAAATCTGCTGCCTGTGGAATTTAAAAATATATTAATTAAAGAAATGGAGAGGCTCCTTTGAAAAGATTTATCGATCACATAAAAAGCTACACCGCCGAAAAAAAAATCTGCATTCTCGGATTTGGGCGAGAGGGCAGGGCTACCTATGAAATTATCGCGAAATACTGCACTCCGTCAGCGATTACAATTGCCGATCTCAGCAGCGTTGATCGTGTGCTTAACGCTCTCCCTGATTCCGTAAATTTGATTTGCGGCAATGATTATCAGAAATCGCTCGACGATTTTGATTTGGTGTTCAAGAGTCCCGGAATCGTTCTTGAAAGATCGCCAAAAGAACTGAAATGCGTCATAACTTCTGAAACACAGGTATTTTTCGAGGTTTATCGCGAGCAGATAATCGGAATTACAGGTACAAAGGGCAAAAGCACCGTCACTTCTCTGATATATCATATTCTAAAAGAAAGCGGCAAGGAGTGTTTGATAGCAGGAAATATTGGTATACCGGTATTTAACATTGTTGAAAAAATGACGGAGAGTACTATTGTTGTATGTGAACTTTCATGCCACCAGCTTGAATACATGAAGGTTTCTCCTGCTTGCGCTGTTTATCTCAACCTTTTTGAAGAGCATCTTGATCACTACGGTACTATGAAGGCTTACCGCAGGGCGAAAAATAATATTTTCACCCATCAGGAAGAAGGGGACTGTTTGCTTGTTGAAAGCTCAATCAAGCCTGCCTTGTGTAACAGCTATGTGCATACGATTTCCGCAGAGGATTCGACTGCCGACATTTTTGTCAGCAACGGTATAGTCGACAATAACACGAACGGCGACACTTATATAATTCCGTCAAATAAAATCAAGCTTCTCGGCGTTCATAACCATTACAATATCGCAGTTGCGCGCTTCATTACTGCGCCTTTCGTGACGATGAAAGAATTCGAAAGTGCGCTGTTCAGCTTTAATCCACTGGCACATCGCCTTGAATTCGTTGATGAGATAAACGGCGTACGCTGGTATGACGATTCGATCTCGACTGCCTGCGCTACAGCGATCGAGGCGATCAAAAGTGTTCCGAATGCAGGAACGATTTTAATTGGAGGCATGGATCGCGGAATCGATTACACATCTTTGGTGGAGTTCCTCAACGACAGCGACGTGAATGTGATTTGCATGGAAGCTTCCGGAAAGCGTGTTTATGATATGATTCAATCCGCAAAATTCAATGATATATCGCGAATTTATTACGTTCCGCATCTGGAGGAAGCAGTCTCGCTTGCAGCGAAGATCACCCCTTCCGGAAAAAGTTGTGTGATGTCACCTGCCGCAGCAAGTTACGGAATTTTCAAGAATTTCGAAGAACGAGGCGACGCATTTAAGGCGTTGGTCGCAAAACTAAAATAAAAGATTATAACAAATTAACCCTGGGAAGATGTTTTTCTTCTCAGGGTTTTATTTCGATCATA
>DETO01000113.1:0-3093 GCA_002362135.1 Ruminococcus sp. UBA3286
GCTGTAAGAAATTGACCAACAGTCAAAATAATATAGCTAATTATATTAGAAATAATGTGAATATACTTCTGACTTACAGTCAAATATAATCATAAAGCGAAGTTTTGCTTTATTCGACTAAAGGTCAATGAATATAAGTTCCTATAATTGAAAGGACGGCGGCATGATGAAGAAACTCGGGTTGGCATTGTTTGGGATAGCTTCTGCCGGAAGCATAGCCTGCGTGCTGGGAGCGAAAAAGCTTTTCGACAGCACGATACCTCGACAGGACGGTCTCAAAGTTGATCTCAGCGAAATGGCGGATATGGATAAATGGGAGAAATATAAAAAATTCATGGTTCCCAACCGCGAATGGCTTCAGGCGCAGGAATTGGAGCATATCACGATAGAAGCGCGCGACGGTATTCCCCTTCACGCCGACTATTTTCCGTCGGAAACTCCAAGCGATAAACTGGTGATCTGCAATCATGGGTACACGGGAACCGGAATAAGCAATTGCGCCTCGGCCGCGGTATTCTTCCACAAACTCGGATATGACTGTCTTATAGTCGATCACCGCGGTCACGGAAAAAGCGGCGGTCAGTATATCGGATTCGGAATTCTTGACAGATTCGACTGCAAATCATGGATCAGATGGAGCAGGGAAGAATCATTAAGTAAAAAACAGGCAGTATTGCATAAAAACTTGCAATACTGCCTTGAATTTTATCCGCCGAACGAATCACGGTATTTTTTTGGTGTAACTCCTTTTAATTTCTTGAAAAGCGTTATAAATGCGCTTTGAGATGAAAATCCGAGAGAAAGCGCAATCTCGGCATATGAAAAATCGGAATATTTCAGTAAATCTTCCGCAACTCCGATCCTTGCCGCGTGAACGAATTCATTGACGGTCTGTCCTGTTTCCTTGCGGAAAAGCCGCGAAAAATAAGTTTCATTAAGTCCAATGATTTTCGCCAGTTCGGTGGAAGTCAGTTTCTCGTTAAGATTATCGTAAATATAGTTAATGCATTTTCGTACATGAATCGATTCTGCACGGCCTTTTTTGATATTTTTCATGCGCTCAGTGAAATCGAGGTTCATTTCCTCAAGCAAATTAATAAGAAGTTCGCTTTTATTGCAAATGTCAGCTCGCTGGATATAAATATCGCTCAAAGTATACGCTTCGTCGTGAGACATTCCACCGTCAATGCAGGCGCGCGCGATCAATGCCGCAGCGATTATTACATGATAGCGGATATTTCTGACGGGATCGTCGGAAAGATTGCCCTTACCTGCGAGATAATCCATTTTTATCGCGGCAAGATTCTTTTTTACTTGTTCGACCCTGCCTTCGCGGATATCCGCATACCGCTCGTATTCAAGGCGTATTGACGTTCTTTCAAAGCCGTTGCTTTTATGAAGAAACAATCTGTAATTCAGATCTCGCTCTGTATCCATATCATTATCATCTCCTTGAGACTATATCATATCTTTATACTGTATTGTTTTAAAAATTATATCATGTTTTTGAAATAAAAGCAATACTTTTGAAAGAAATTCATAATCGCTTTGGCTATAATAAATGTGACTTCAAAACATGGGGTTATTTTTTCAGGAGGTGGCTGTTATGTCAAAAACTACCGATTTGACCAAAGGTAAAATTACGCCCGTTATACTGGGATTTTTCTTCCCGATGCTTCTTACAAATATGCTTCAGCAGATATATACTGTAGCAGATACCGCGATAGTCGGGAAAGGACTTGGCGACGATAAACTTGCCGCCGTTGGAAATATGTCGTCGCTGACGTTTCTGATATTCGGATTTGCAATGGGTCTTGCGAATGGATTTTCAATAATAATCGCTCAGAATTTCGGCTCAAAGGATTACGCAAAGCTTCGCAAGAGCGTTGCCGCTACCGTAAAATTATTTATAATATTCTCGATATTGCTGACTGTAATAAGCATGGCAACTTTGAGATTTCTTATGGACGTTATGCAGACTGATCCGCTTATCCTTGACGATAGCCTGAAATACGGCTACGTTATTTTCGGCGGACTTGCAGTAACGCTTTCGTATAATCTTACGTCCGGTATCCTTCGCGCACTTGGAGACAGCAAAACGCCGTTTTACGCAATAATAATCTCGTCGGTCATAAACGTTGTTCTTGATTTCGTTTTTATATTCGGCTTCAAAACAGGCGTTGAAGGCGCTGCCGTTGCAACCGTATTTTCGCAGGCGGTTTCTACTGTCGTATGTTTTGCAAAACTGCGCACTATCGAAAGCATTCGATTCACAAAAGCCGATTACAAGGAATGCGGAAGTTTTTGCGGAAAACTTATTGCCAATGGAATACCGATGGCTCTGATGAATTCCATAACCGCTATTGGCTGTATCGTTTTGCAATACTTTATCAACGGACTTGGGGTTGCATATACGTCGGCATATTCCGCTTGCAGCAAATACATAAATCTGTTTATGCAGCCTGCCTGCACAGCCGGATTCACTATGTCGTCATTCACCAGCCAAAATTACGGAGCAAAGGAATACGGCAGAATTCGTTCCGGACTTAAAGTATGTTTTGCAATTGCTGCAATATCGTATGTCACACTCGGAGCTTGTATGGTATTTTTCCCGAGACAGCTTTCATTGCTAATGATGAACGGCGAAGAACCCGTGGCGCTTGCGTCGGAATATCTGCCAATATGCGGAATCATGCTTTTTGCGGTTGATTTTCTCTTCGTATTCCGCAGCGGAGTTCAGGGAATGGGACGCCCTACTATTCCAATGATTTCCGGAATTCTGGAAATGGCGATAAGAATACTTGTTGTAGTATTATTTATAGATTCATTGGGATTCAATTCAACCGCATATGCTCAGGCGGCGGCATGGGTAGGCGCGCTGATAATGAATTATCTGGCTTTCCGTCATTATATCGGAGCGCATTCTGAAAATAAAAAAGCTAAACTTTCAAAAAAGCATATAAAAGCTGCTCAAATGGGATAAGAGCTTATTAGACCTGTTCTAAAACCTCCTAAGCGCCGCCTGACTTGTCTTTTTTGTGTCATGCTTTGTCAATTTTCCTTGAAATGCATACAGTATTCCTGTGGAAAATT
>DETO01000113.1:3335-3473 GCA_002362135.1 Ruminococcus sp. UBA3286
CCTGACTTGTCTTTTTTGTGTCATTCGGCAATTCTATAGTTTTAGAACAGGTCTATTCAGTCATTTTTGCTTAGCGCTGTATTCAGAACTTATCACGTGAAAATTATGTTTGATGATATTCGCATAATTTCTTTGCAG
>DETO01000113.1:3739-4996 GCA_002362135.1 Ruminococcus sp. UBA3286
CCCTTTGCAGACAAGTTCTGATTTTTTATATAAAGGATTGACTTTTTCTTTAAAATATGGTAAAGTAAAGATGATAAACTTTATGTGTAATGGAGGTAAAACAATTGAAATTCAAGATAAAACAGCAGGGAAATCAAACTATAGTGCGCGTGAGCATTGAAAAAAATGAAATCCTTTCAGAAAAAGATATTATGATGATCGCTCAGTATCCTGTTAAGGGAATTTTCACTCCACAGATCAAAAACGGCGGTATATTCAATAAAAACGTGATAGAGTGCGTTGCTCCGCGGTCTATTCCTCTTGCGCAGTATTTAGGCAATATTATACAAAGATCTCATTTTTACTTTCTTATTTCGCAAATCGTCGCGGTTATAGGAAGGCTTCAGCAGCGTAATATTCCGCCAAATAATATAATTCTTGATATGCGGTACATATTTGTCAATCCGCAGAATCACGAGTTGAAGTTCCTGTATATACCTATGGTCTCGGTTCGGTCTTATGCGGATATACTCGGATTTATAAAAGCTATCGTTAATGCTGCAAAACCAAGTCCGCAGGAAAATTGCGGTTATTATTACGAATTCGTTGATTTTTGCAGTAAGCAGAAATTTTTCTCGCTGGACGCTTTTATGCGCTTTCTTGTTGAAAGAGATCAGAATGCTTCTATAATTCTTCGTGATGTTATGATGCCAAATCAGCAGAATTTGCAGAATTACCAGCAGTATCAGAATCAATACCAAAATCAATATCAGCATCAGGCGGCTGCAAAACCAATGCAGTATCAGCAGAATATGGAAATGCCGCAGCCTGTCGGAGATAACGATCGCACGATGCTTATAGATGAAGAACCCACTGTGCAGGAAAATATTCCGCCAATGTCAAATCAGCAGCCAAATTACAGAAATTTCATTTCATCGGAAGAGCGCGGTACGGAGTTGTTGAGTATGCCGTCGCAGCAGGAATCTCCTGAACCTGAATATTTGCCGAAGGATAAAGGTACTGTTTTGATCTCGCCTGATGATTCTGATGATGATTATATGCGTGTTTCGGATTTCAAACCTAAGCCGCTTATTCCGCCGATCGCAGGTTTCAAGCCTGCCCCCGTGAATATGACTCCGCCGCCGATGCCAAGGGTTGAATCCGAACCAAATCCGCAGTCTGAACCCGAAGTAAATCTTGAGCAAGAGTCTGTCCCCGAAGTTAAACCGGAACCGATTCCGCAGCAGAATCAAAATCCGGTTCCTGAGTTTAAGCCGG
>DETO01000070.1:0-22842 GCA_002362135.1 Ruminococcus sp. UBA3286
CAAGGTGTTGACATCGGCTGAAATTTATTTTATAATAAATTAAGAAAATAGTTTGAGAATTGCGTGTTGTTTCCGTAAATGCACACGCAGCATACGAAGTATTTTCGTATACGTTCTGCTCTGATGTCAGGGCAGGTAAACCATTTTTAAAACCAAAATTATATTTATTGAGAGGGGTTAAAAAAATGATAAGCAAGAAGAATAAGGCATTGGCTGCCGGCGTTCTCGCTGCTGCTATGTCAGCTACAGCTATCGTTCCTTCATTTGCATCTGCTGCAACACCGCAGGCAACAGAAGGCGGCGCTAACGAGTCATATGCCAAGATGTTCGAATCACTTTACGACGACGTTATCACTAATGGTCAGGAAAACGGCTACCTTGCAAAGAAAAACAACGGTTCCGGTACTTTCGGCGTGCCTTACCACGCTGTTGAAACTCTCGTTGTAGAAGCTCCCGACTACGGTCACGAGACAACTTCCGAGGCTATGTCCTATATCTCATGGGTAACTGCTATGCATGACGTTCTCGTTCAGAAAGGCGTTATCGACGGTTCTACGGGCGATTTCCAGAAGGGCTGGAAGACTATGGAAGCTCTTATCCCCGGCTGGTCAAAGAACGCATACGGCGCAGGCAAGATTAAGTATGACACTATCTGGAAGCAGGACAAACTTAAGGCTGATACCGCTGAAGAGGGCGCTGACCCCAGCGAATATCCTACAGAACAGAACGGTGTTGACGCTATCAACCCGATCTACAATGATATGAAGTCCGCTTACGGCAGCGACAACGGTTACTACCTTATGCACTGGCTTGCTGACGTTGACGACTGGTATGGCTTCGGCGGTTCCAGAGACAACGGTTCTTACAATGCCGACAGCACAAAGCTTACATTTATTAATACATTCCAGCGCGGCGAGCAGGAATCCTGTTTCGAAACTGTTCCTCAGCCTTGTCTTGAAGAACTGAAATATGGTATGGAAGGAAGCGGCGACGACCAGAACGGTATCAAGGCTATTTTCAATGGTAAGGATAAAGTTCCGAAGCAGTATGCTTTCACAAACGCTCCCGATGCAGAAGATCGTGCTATTCAGGCTGTTTACTTTGCTAACCAGTTCGGTCTTGACTGCGGCGAAGTTTCTGCCCTCGCAGGTAAGATGGGTGACCAGTGCCGTAACGATATGTTCGATAAGTACTACAAGGCTATCGGCTGCTGGCAGGAAGGCAAGCAGGGTATCGCTACTCAGTCTTCGGGTCTCGATTCACAGCACTTCCTCATGTCTTGGTATACATCATGGGGCGGACAGCTCGACGCTTCATGGGGCGAATATCAGTGGGCTTGGCAGATCGGCTGCTCACACTCGCATCAGTTCTACCAGAACCCTCTTGCTGCTTATGCTCTTGCATATGATGCAAACATCAACAGCGGTATGAAGTCCAAGAACGCTACTCAGGACTATGTTAAGTCTCTCCAGAGACAGATCGAAATGTACCTCTGGCTTCAGTCTGCTAACGGTCCGTTCGCAGGCGGATGCACAAACTCACCTAACGGTAAGTATGAGCATACATCAAGAACAGGCGGCGACATCACTAACGATGTTAACTCCACATTCTATGATATGGCTTACGTTGAGCATCCTGTATACGCTGACCCGGGTTCAAACCACTGGATCGGTAACCAGGTATGGTCTACACAGCGTCTTGCTGAACTTTACTACTATGTAAAGACTAAGGGCGACGCTTCTGAAGGTCAGCTTTACGGCGGTCTTACGCTTGAAGACGCTCTTGAGAAGCTTCTTAGCAGATGGATTGACTGGTTCCTTGAAAATACAAAGTTCAACTACACAGCTGAAGACGGCACAGAAATGGCTTACGCTATTCCTTCAAACCTTGACTGGAGCGGTTCGCCTGCTTCATGGAACGGCTCATACGATGAGAACGCTAACAGCGGACTTACCTGCACGATCACAGGCTATGGTCAGGGAGATATCGGATGCGTATCCTCACTCTGTAATACTCTTATCTTCTACGCTGCTGCTAATAAGGTTGACGCTGCCGCTTCTCAGAATCCGAATGGCACAGAGCGCGGCGAAAAGGCTCTCTTCCTCGCTAACAGACTCATGAGCGCTCAGTGGAATGCCGGTCGTGATGATATCGGTATCGCTTACGAGGATCATAACGGAAGCCTTAAGAGAGTATTTGAGCAGGAAGTTTTCATTCCGGATTACTATGATGGAACAATGCCTGACGGTTCACCTCTTAAGCCCGGCGTTACATTCAGCGACATTCGTAAGTCCTACGCTGATGATCCTATGTATCAGGAGTGTAAGAAAGTTTATGACGAGACAGGCGCTACAGATACTTACACATACAAGCTCCACAGATTCTGGCATATGGGCGACGCTCTTATGACAACAGGTACTATGGCTCTCTTGTATCCCGATGTTAAGCCTCTTCCTGACGGTTATGATCCTGAAGGTCCTACAGATCCTTCAGATGATGGTATCCTTTGGGGCGACGCTAACGTTGACGGTAAGGTTGAGATCGCTGATGCTACTCTCATTCTCCAGTACCTCACAAATAAGGACGAATATAAGCTTACTGATAAGGGTATGAAGAACGCTGACTGCGCTAACAACGGCGACGGCGTAACTGCTCTCGATGCTCTCGCAATTCAGAAGATGGATGCTGGCATTTACAAGCAGGCTGATTTCCCTGTAACTGAATAATTTGAAATAATAATTGCAAAAAGCTGCCGAGCGATTCGGCAGCTTTTTTTATTGTTGTTATGTGAGAATTGGTGGTTGATGATTGCAAAAGGGCATAAAAAATCTCCTTACCATTTAAGGTAAGGAGATGGTGCGAGTAATGGGACTTGAACCCATACGTCTTTCAACACACGCCCCTCAAACGTGCCTGTCTGCCTATTCCAGCACACTCGCATTAGTCATTTCCTGACTGCTTTAATATTATACCACATTATTTTTCATTTGTCAAGCCTTTTTTGAAAAAAATCCAAAAAATTTTTCGCCCCGCACATTGAATGCACGGGGCGCGTAAAATCGGTCTTTAAATGGAATTTGTAGTCGCGGAAATGATTTTCATTCCCTTGATCTGATAGCTGCCATTTGTTTCGGTCAGTCTGAATTCCACAGATTTGGAGGAAACCTTCGGCAGCCATTCAGGGCGTTCGTCAATGTAATCGACAGTCACCGTGTAATCGTTGCCGCTCTTGGTTGCTGATTTTATCTCAGGCGAGTATGTAAAGGTGATCGGCTCGACAGGCACGTTGTAGGACTTCGACTCCTCGTTGTAGTAGAAACGATTATCCGCAGGGCCGACAGTCGTATGAGTAAGGGGAGGAAGATTATCGCCGAACAGCTTGACAGCATAAGATTCCACGTCAATAGCAGGAATCTTCACCACATCGAAAGTCATTTCATAATTTTCAAGAACGCCGTCGGTCATGATCATAGACCAGATAGCGGCTGTAATGACCTGATCTGAGGGCAGCTCCGTTGGATCGTTAAAGGATTCAATATCCATAATGACGGCGGGATAGATAACGCTTTCAAAGCCCTCTTTTTTACTGTCGCCTGAAGTGTAACTGTCGAACATATTGATACCCTTGGCAATTACAGTTATCAGACCAACACACGCCAAAGCCGCGAAAATAACACCGAATACCGCGTAAAATCCCTTTTTCAGCCTGCCGCTTTTAGGTGTTTCGTTGTCGGATTCAGTTTTTTCGCTGCGGCGTTCGATAATAGCTTCCGGGTCTTCATCGAGAATTTTTTCAAGGGTGGAAGTGAGTTTTCCGCTGTTCTTCTCCTTGGATTCGGAATTTTCATCTATCTCGTCGGAAGATTCGGATTTTGCAGATTTCTTCTTTTTACCGGATTTTTCGGGAACATCTTCCTCTTCGGAATCTTCTTCGAAAATTTCTTCCGCTGTATTGTTGAAATCGGATTCTATCGGTTCGGATTCTGAATTTTCGGAATCCTGACGAATCGTCTCAATAACTGAATTGTCAAAAATTTCTTCAGCAGTTTCGATTTCCTCAGCAGCTTTCTTCTCGGCTTCGACGCGTTTTCTTTCGGCTTCTTCGATAGCCTTTTTCTCAGCTTCAATGCGTTTTCTTTCAGCTTCTTCAGCAGCCTTTTTCTCGGCTTCAATGCGCTTTCTTTCGGCTTCTTCGATAGCCTTTTTCTCGGCTTCGATGCGCTTTCTTTCGGCTTCTTCGATAGCCTTTTTCTCGGCTTCGATGCGCTTTCTTTCAGCTTCTTCAATAGCCTTTTTCTCGGCTTCGATGCGTTTTCTTTCAGCTTCTTCAGCAGCCTTTTTCTCGGCTTCAATGCGCTTTCTTTCGGCCTCTTCAGCAGCCTTTTTCTCGGCTTCAATACGCTTTCTTTCAGCCTCTTCGGCAGCCTTCTTTTCAGCCTCTTCGGCGGCTTTTTCCTTCGCACGTAAGGCTTCATAGTCGGGCAGCTCGCCTGAAATCACAATTTTCTTTTTGTGATTCGGCTTAGGCTCTTTAGCAGGTTTCGGCGTGGTCAGAGTGCTGAGCAGATCGTCCACCGACATATTATCGATTTTACTGTTGTAAACTTTCTTAGATGGCTCGGAAGTAGTTTTTCGGGATTCGTCGGAACGTTTAGCGTTCGTCAGATTGTTGAGCATATCATCAAGATCTTTTCTGATAGCCATAAAAATCTCCTTTATATAAAGTTATCTGATTTGACCGTTTCCGTCGATCAAATACTTTACAGTTGTCAGTTCCATAAGTCCCATAGGGCCCCTTGCATGGAGTTTTTGAGTGGAAATTCCGATCTCCGCGCCCAATCCGAACTCTCCTCCGTCAGTAAAGCGCGTCGAAGCGTTCACATAAACGGCAGCAGCGTCAACTTCTTTCTGGAATTTTCTCGCCGCGTCAAGGGATTTTGTAACTATACACTCGGAATGCCGCGTGCTGTATTTTCTGATATGTGCGATAGCTTCGTCTATTGAATCGACAACTTTCACGGCGATAATATAGTCGTTGAATTCCGTTGCGTACTCGGTTTCGGTAGCTTTTTCAACGGAATCACCGAGAATAGCTATAGTTCTGTCGCAGCCGTATATCTTCACGTTGTGTGACTTGAAACGTTCGGCGATAACGGGGAGAAATTTCTCCGCAGCGTCTTTGTGAACAAGCAGGCTCTCGATAGCGTTGCAAACCGAGGGACGCTGGGTTTTGGCATTATCCGTAATGTCCGCAGCCATTTCGATATCGGCGGAAGAATCTACATAAACATGGCAGTTTCCTGCGCCTGTTTCGATTACGGGAACGGTCGCAGTATTAACGACAGCCTGAATAAGCCGCGCGCTGCCGCGTGGGATAAGAACGTCGATATAACCGTTCAGCTTCATCAGTTCGTTTGTTATTTTGCGCGAAGTAGTCTCGACAACTTGAACTATATCGGCAGGCAGACCGACGCTTTCGAGAGCCTGACGCATAATTTTGCCGAGACAAATATTGGAGTTGATAGCCTCCTTACCGCCTTTGAGAATCACTGCATTGCCTGCTTTCAGACAAAGCGCGGCAGCGTCAACAGTAACGTTGGGGCGCGATTCAAAAATGATTCCGATAACGCCCAGAGGAACGCGAGTTTTGGTGATACGCAGACCATTGGGGCGGACAAATCCGTCCGTGACTTGTCCTACAGGGTCGTTCAGAGCGATAAGTTCTTCAATACTCTTCACCATGCCGGAAATTCGACTTTCATCGAGTTTCAGGCGATCCTGCATCGCCTTTGACATACCGTTTTCATCGGCGAGTTTCAGATCTTTGGAATTTTCTTCAATGATCAGCGCGGAATTTTCAACAAGCGCCTTTGCAACAGCAGCGAGAGCCGCGTTCTTGACATTTGTGGAAGCGCCGGCTATAGCGGATTCGGCTGCTTTTGCGTTGACGCCTAATTGTAATACGTAACTCATATATTTCACCTCGTAAATTAATTTTTCGCAAGAAATATAGTACCGATCTCTTTATCCTCGAAAAGGTCATAGAGCAGTTCAGGATCTTTGCCATTCATGATAACCATGTCGATACCTGCTTCGGAAGCGATTTTGGCGGCATTGATTTTGGTGGACATTCCGCCTGTTCCCAGTTCCGAGCCTGCGCCGCCCGCAAGAGTTTCTATTTCGGGGGTGATCTCCTCAACGACGGATATCGGTTCAGCTTCGGAATTTGTATGCGGATCGTCGGTATAAAGTCCGTCTATATCGGAGAGAATAAGCAGCAGATCAGCGCCCGACAGCGAAGCTACCAGAGCGGACAGGGAGTCGTTTTCGCCGATCTCAAGTTCCAGCTCGTCGATAGCTATGGTATCGTTTTCGTTTACGATCGGAATAACGCCCATTTCCACGAGAGTTTCGATAGTATTTTTGAAATTCTCGCAATGGCTTGGGTTATTGATTATAGTTTTCGTTAAAAGAATTTGCGCGACAGTCACGCTGTATTTTTCAAACATATCGTCATAAACGTGCATGAGTTCGCACTGACCGACGGCAGCGACCGCCTGTTTCAGCTTAGTATCCTTGGGCTTTCGGGAAAGTCCGAGTTTGCCCGTACCGAGACCGACCGCACCGGAAGAGACCATAATTATCTCTTTGCCGGAGTTGTGGAGATCGGAGATGGTGCGGACGAGATTTCTCATTCTGCGTATGTTCAGTTTGCCCGTAGAATGGGCAAGAGTTGAAGTTCCGAGTTTTATGACGATGCGTTTTTTATCGGAAATGTTTCTCATAAATAATACTTCCTTGAATTAATTGACTTTATTTTGGGGTTTGCCGTTTTGCCATGCCTTGATATTTTCGCAGACGATGTCAAACAGGCGAAGCCTTGTTTCATATGCAGCCCATGCCGTATGAGGCGTGATAAGGCAATTTTTGGCGAATTTCAGCGGCGTTTCTGGATTCATCGGCTCTTCCGCAAGCACATCGAGATATGCGGCGGCGATTTTACCGCTGTTGAGCGCGTCGGCGAGGTCACGTTCATTCACAACGGGCCCGCGAGAAGTATTTATAAGTACCGCCGACGGCTTCATAACGTTCAGAAGCGCGGCGTTGACGATGCCCTTGGTCTGATCAGTCAGAGGGCAGTGAAACGTGAGAAAATCCGCCTTTTTTGCAGCTTCTGTAATGTCGGCGGTCTCGTAGGGGCAGTTTTTCGGCTGCGTTCTTGTACTTATTATAATGTGCATACCGAATGCCGCGGCGATCTCGGCTGTTTTTCTGCCGATAGCTCCGAAGCCGACTATGGAGAGAGTTTTTCCTGCAATCTCAGCCGTTGGGATTGGAAAATATGAAAAGCATGGGGAAGTTTCCCATTCGCCGTTTTTAACTGCGGCGTCGTATTGCCTTATACGGCTGCAATGATCGAGAATATAGGCAAAAACCTGCTGTGCGACGGCGTTTGTGGAATACTGACCGGCGTTGCAGACCGTTATGCCTTTTTCTTTTGCAAAATCAACGTCCACATTATTGAATCCGGTTGCGAAAAGCCCGATATATCGTATATTCGGGCAGCTTTCCATGATTTCGCGCGTGATTCTGACTTTATTGCAGAGAACTATCTCCGCGTCTCCGATACGGGCGGCTGTCTCTTCGGGTGAAGTCATTGGAAACAGCGAGATTTCGCCGAATTTTTCAAGAGCCTGCGGAGAAATATCGTTTTTGCAGGTCATGGTATCCCAGTCGAGTACAGCTATTTTCATGATTCCGCATTACCCTCGGCAGCTTCGTCGGCGGAAGAATTCTCTTCGGCAGGCGTTTTATCCTTGAAAATAAGCGATGTGACGAAAGCTATCACAAGAAGAATAAGCTCGATAAGACCGAGAGTGTAGAACCATGTTCGGTTTTCGGAGATCCAGATGGTCATGGAAAGCGGTATAGCGATTGCCAGAATCAACTGGAAAGGCTTTTTCTGCGTGATGAACCTGTAAATGAAAAATACGAGAGCGAGTGCAGAAAAAATAAGGTGCATATTGAATGGAAATGGGAAAAGATTTGGTTTTTCTACTTCCTGGGAAGCAATAAGCGAGAACATTTCAATGCTGAACATAAAAACTCCATTCCGCAAATACGGGACTGTTTTACGGCAAACAGACAACCAAGTATATCAGGCTGAAAAGCCTATCTTTTTTAATTATACCACACATGAAATAAAATTTCAACTATTTTTATAAATTTAGTTGTGCCAAAAAAATTTCAGGATTTGTAATAAATGCTGAAAAATCTATTGACATTGAGGTCGGAAAAGTGTATAATAATATTATTGCATATATGTTCGCGGTTCATGTTCGGATTTCGGACGTATTTGCCAAAATTGCTTTTTGGCAGTAATTGCAGCCTTGTTTTAAATCATTTCGCGGCGAACAGTTTTCAGCTGCGATGATATATAAACATGATCGGGACGTTTTGTCCGAAGTTTCGGGAAGCTGCGGAGTATGGCTTACCGTCAATATATATTACAAATGAATAAAATAATGCGGCATTTACCGCCTGAGAAGTAGTTAAGTTGTACGATTAAACTTATATTTACGAAAAGGAGGTAATGCACTGTGATGAATCCTGTTATAACAGCAGTATTGATACTTGTTGCCCTTATAGCCGGCGCAGGGATTGGCGCTTTTATCGCGTATAAAAAAGGCGTGGGCGCAGGCATTGAACAGCGTAAGCGAGAAGCGGAATCTATAGTCGGTTCTGCCGAACAGCAGGCGGCGCGCATTATCGGCGACGCGGAAAGAGATGCCGATAGCAAGAGAAAAGGCGCGCTTATCGAAGCGAAGGACGAGATACATAAGCTTCGCAGCGAGGCTGATAAGGAGATCAAGGATCGCAGAGCAGAGCTGTCGCGTCAGGAAAGACGTATGCAGCAGAAGGAGGAAAATCTCGATAAGAAAACCGATAACCTTGAGAAAAAAGAGGATGCTCTCGGTCAGAAAATAAAGAGCGCGGAAGAAAAACTCAAGGAAGCTGAGCAGATCAAAAAGTCTCAGATGGATATTCTTGAGAGAATCTCGGAATTTACCAAGGATCAGGCTAAAGAATACATACTTTCAAAGCTTGAGGACGATCTTGTACACGAAAAGGCTGTTAAGATAGCAGCTTATGAGCAGCAGCTCAAAGATGAATGCAACGAAAAGGCAAGAAGCCAGATTTCTCTTGCTATAGCAAAGGTTGCCGCCGATCAGGTCTCGGAGGCTGCCGTATCTGTAGTTCCGCTGCCTAATGACGAAATGAAGGGACGTATTATCGGACGCGAGGGACGCAACATAAGAACCCTCGAAACACTTACGGGCGTTGATCTTATCATTGACGATACACCGGAAGCTATCACGCTTTCGTGTTTTGATCAGATCCGCCGCGAGGTTGCAAGACTTGCTCTTGAAAAACTTATTGCAGACGGAAGAATCCACCCGACCCGTATCGAGGAAATGGTCGATAAGGCTCGCCGCGAGGTTGAATACAGAATCAAGCAAGAGGGCGAAAGAGCTGTTATCGAGACGAATGTTCACGGTATCAACCATGAACTTATCAAGCTTCTCGGTCGTTTGAAATTCCGTACAAGCTACAGACAGAACGTTCTCGATCATTCTATCGAAGTTGCCAAACTCAGCGGCGTTCTTGCTTCCGAACTTGGCGTTGACGCCAATATGGCAAGACGCGCAGGACTTCTCCACGATATCGGCAAGGCTCTCACTTCTGAGATCGAGGGTTCGCACGTTCAGATCGGTGTGGATGTATGTAAAAAGTATAACGAAAGCCCTGTTGTTATCCATGCTGTTGAAGCTCATCATAACGACGTTGAACCGAAAACGGTAATTGCCTGCATTGTTCAGGCTGCTGATGCAATATCCGCAGCAAGACCTGCCGCACGAAGCGAAAACTACGAAAGTTACATCAAGCGTTTGCAGAAGCTTGAGGAGATCTGCAACTCCTATGACGGCGTTGAAAAATGCTTTGCTGTTCAGGCAGGCAGAGAAGTCAGGATCATGGTTGTTCCCGAGGTCATCAACGACGAGAAAATGGTGTTGGTTGCAAGACAGATTGCGCAGCAGATCGAGACGGAGATGGATTATCCCGGACAGATCAAAGTCAATCTTATTCGTGAAAGCAGAGTTACTGACTACGCAAAATAGCGGCTTACTGCGGACGGTATTCGTCCGCAGTTTTTTATTTGAGAACTTTTATTCATGGGTTCTGCGAACAACCTATGAATAAAAATTCTGAAATTTCTACATTTTCAGGGGTGATTTTATGAATAAAGCATTCAAACGATTTATTATATCAGCAGCCGCGGCGGCGTTGACGGCTACAGCTTCCGTAACGCTCAATGTTTTTGCGGCGTGGAAACAGATCGGTATGCTTGGCGATCTGAATCACGACGGCGTGGTCAACGTTGCGGACGCCGTTTTGCTGACGAAGCATCTTCTTTCCGATACACCGCTCAATTCCGATAACGGTTACAATGTTAAAGGAAAATATATCGGTATAGGCGAAAATGAAGCGTCTCTCGCTAAAAAATTCCTTGATACTGCCGATATTGATCAGAATGGCGTTGTCGATATTTACGATCTTGTAATTATGCGTCAGCAGATAATTTCGGGGAATTTTATCCCTGTCCGCGAATGGTTTGCAGAGTCGGAAACTACAACTGCGGCTGCTGCAACGTCGTCGGGTGAAACCACCACGACCGCCGCGAAATTCATTTCCCCTCCCGTACGTGATCTTTACGGTTCGCTGCCGTCTCAGGGAGATGCGAAAATTCTCGTATTCTACGTGGATTTCCCCGACTGCACTTATAATTATATGCCGGAATGCGACGAGATAAAGAAGATAGCGTTCGGCGATGAAAATACGAAAAACAGCAATTACCCCTTTGAAAGCATGAGCGCGTTCTACGACCGTTCGTCCAAAGGAGCGATGAAGCTGGACGGCGAAGTTTACCGATATACCGCGAAAAATAACAAATCAAGCTATGAGGGCGACGTATGGCATATCGACCTTGTCAATGAGATAATCGCCGAAATGGATGAAAGCGTTGATTTTTCAAAGTTTGACGGAAACGGTGATAAAATTGTTGACGCGATACTCATAAATGTTCCCGAAGCGGCAGGCGGGGATAACTGGTGGCCGGCTGCGGGGCAATTCGGCGGTGATTCGCACAACAGGGCTGACGGAATGGATATCGGTCATGTTATCGTGGGAAATGCCGAGATAATTTCCGCGACCGACTATAAAGGCTTTAACAGTACATATCTTCATGAAATAGGGCATTGCATGGGACTTCCCGACTATTATCTTTACGGAGTTGATGATTTTCAGGGATTGCACGGCGCGGCAGGTTTTGAACTGATGGACGACGCGAACTGCGATTTCGGAGCGGCTTCGAAGCTGATGCTGGGCTGGTATACTCCCGAACAGGTGCAGATTTTCGGCGAAAATGACACAAGCCGAACGTTTAAACTCAATTCTTCCGTTTCGGGAAATTCTAATTGCGTAATAATTCCGCGAGGAAAGATAGACGATAACTATAATTCCGAGTTTTTTATAATAGAATTTGCCGAATTAAAGGGAAATAATGCTGCGCTGAAAGATGAATGGTGGAGAGCCGTCGGGGAAGGCGTGAGGATTTATCATGTAAGCGCCGAAGTTACGGGCGACGCTTTCTATAATACGTTCAAATATTCAAGCGGAAATGACGACGAGACCGACAATAATAACGGCAGGCGGTTTATACGGCTGGTCGGCGAGGGAACAGACGATTCGCAGAATTTTTACACAGGCGGCATCGTGGACAGTTCGGCTGACGGATTCAAGTGGTACGACGATAACGGAAAAATGACGATAGATCCCAATATATCGGTGAATGTGGAGTTTACGGAGGGTTCGGGATACAGCGTTGCAATTAAAAGAAAATGAATAAATCAATTCTGAGGAAGGAAAAAAATCATGGCGAAACAGCTGTTCAATTCATCTGAAAAAACCAATTTTATACTTAATATGACGGAGGAGAAATATTCGAAGATCGCCGCATTCGGACTGATCGCGGCTTGCTTTGCAACCTCTGTTGCCGCGGCTGTACCGGTGATCTCGCGCGAGCCTCTTCATGGGGTAACGTCGGCAGGATTGACGATAGCGGGCGTTATTGCCATGATCCTTGCACTTATAGGCGCGCTGAAAAAATTTATAAGAAAAAGCGCGCTGATTCCCGTTTGCGCTCTTGGATTCGCACTTGTTTGGAGTATGATCTCGCTCATCTGCTCCTACGATAAGGGAATATCATTTTACGGCTTCAACGGCAGAGGAGAGGGGATTCTTACGCTGATATTCTACTTCTGCTTTTTCGTGACTGGAGCGTCGATAAAGCTTGAAAAATCGGCAAAAATCCTCATCATTGGCTTGATAGGCACGGGAATACTGAACTCTGTTGCAGCGTTGATACAGGTTTTTACAAGTAAATTCAACGATTACCGCATGATCTCCATGGAAATTCAGGCGAACGCGGCTGTTGGATTTTCGCAGTCACCGCTGTTTCTGGCAGTACTGCTGACATTTTCCCTCATTGCCGCGCTGACAGGAGCGATTCTTGCGGCGAAAAAATCATATAAGATCGTCTGCATTATCGCAGCCTGTATTTTCGCTTTCACCATAATGTTCACGTATTCTTTCATCGGAATCTGCGGTGCGGTTATCTCCGTGATAGCGGCGGCAATTGTAATTTTTGCCAATAAAAAGCCGAAAATCAACCTCCTTGCGGTTCTCTCCGTGATCATTCCGGCGGTGATCTCGATTATTATAGTTCAGGCAGGCGTTATCGGCAATATTAGTCAGTATCGTCTGTATGATGGCAGAATTCTCTGGTTTGCGGATTCATATTACCGACTTTCCGCAAGCGGCGAACCCGATCTCAACCTCGTTGACATTGACGATACGTTTGACGTTTATTATACTCTCAACCGAAAGACGATCGATATTATAAGCGCAAATCCGCTTGTCGGAACAGGCCCTGAACAGCTTGTATTTCCTCAGCTGTACACATCGGGGTCGGCAGGAGAGAATGCTGCTGTCAGCGATATAATCATCGAAAATAAGGGAACGTTTGACAAGGATTACAACGAATATCTTTATACGGCGGCAACTCGTGGAATACCCTCGGCTATCGCGCTTATCATCGCTGTTATCGCGATTCTTGCGGCAGGATTTAAAAGTTTCAGATCGGGCAGAAAATGGCAGTCTATGTTCGTACTTTCGGTAACGGCGGCAGGCGCGCTGATTTTCCTGATTTGTTGTAGCAGTACAGCATTTGCGCCGATATTCTGGTGTGCCGCAGGCTGCTGCTGTTCCGGAAAGGCTTCCTCAAAATGAAGAAAAAGCGGCTGATAATACTGGGTGTCATGGCTGCGGCAGTATTTATTTTCTGCGTTTGGCAGAATAATATGCTGACAATTTCGCGTTATTCCTGCTCTTCCGCTGAAATCCCCAAGCAACTTGACGGATTCACAATCGTGCAGATATCCGATCTTCACAATAAGAGATTCGGCAAAAATCAGTGCAGACTGCTGAAAAAAACAGCCGCTCTTGAACCGGATATTATTGTGATAACGGGGGATATTGTAGATTCCAACCATACGAATATTGATAAGGCGCTCGAATTTGCGGAGGGCGCAGCTGATATCGCTCCTACTTATTATGTCACGGGAAATCACGAGCATTGGCTTGAGAACGGCGAATTTGAAGAGCTGCTTGCAGGGATTCGGAAATCAGGTGTTGTTATTCTTGACAATGAACGGGTAGATATTGAAAAAGACGGCGGTCATTTTTCACTGATAGGGCTTGACGATCTTTGCCTTGATGGAAATACGCTGAAAAATATGCAGCTTGACGATGACGAGTTTAATGTTCTGCTTGCTCACGAACCGCAGTATATCGAGGAGTATTCCGCGGCGAACGTTGATCTTGCGTTGACGGGACACGCTCACGGAGGACAGTTCCGACTGCCGTTTATCGGTGGAATAGTCGCGCCTGATCAGGGATTTTTCCCCGAATATACCGAGGGAAAACATAAAAGCGGCGGTATGGAGATGATAATCAGCCGCGGTTTGGGAAACAGCATTATCCCTGTAAGAATTTTTAATTTTCCCGAAATAGTAAGCGTTGAATTATCCTGCCTGAAATAGTGACATTTGTCATTGCTTCGATTACAATTTTCATCTTGCTTTTTTATCGGATAAGTGGTAGAATTAGGAAAATTAGTAATGATCGGAGGCGGCGATTTGAAGAGATTCAGCAAAAAAGCAATTGAAATATTTCTGGTGACCGCGGCAGTTATCGGCTGGGGAATCATACTTATTGCAAAACCTTTCAAAAAGAAGAAAAAGCCGAAGCTGAGCGATATATGAAAATATTTTGCAGACTATTGACATTATCGGCATAATGTTATATAATAATAGCAATAACTATTCTACTGTGAGGTGAATTTTTTAATGGACAGTACGCCCGATGGGTGTAATTCCCGAAAATCTTCGGAATTGAAGTTCGAGAAAAAAATGAAAACAGGTTATGAAAGGCATGGTCTGCGCTGATTTTTCAGTGATTCAGGCTATGCCTTTTCGAAGTTGCTTATACTCATAATCTGTATTCATAGAAAATCCGTACATCTTTCCTATGAATACAGGTTCTCAATTATATTTACGGAGGTTTTTTCATGATACCGCAGATAATTCTGCTTGTGATACTTATAATGCTTAACGCTCTCTTCGCCTGTGCGGAAATTGCCATAATATCGGTAAATCCCAATAAGCTTGAAAAAATAGCCGGCGAAGAACCTGAAAAATATGAATCGCTGAAAAAGTTGCTGGATAATTCCCATAAAGGCTTGGCGGCGATTCAGACTGCCGTGACGCTGTCGGGATTTATCGCGGCGGCATTTGCAGCCGATTATTTTGCCGAACCTGTGGTGCAGATTGTCATGAAAGCGTCTTTGCCCGTTTCGGAAGAGATCGTGCGTCCGTTTGCGCTGATTTGTGTAACGGCTGTGCTTGCTTTCGTCACCATAGTTTTCGGCGAACTCGTTCCTAAAAGGGCGGCGATGAAAGATCCGGAGCGGCTTGCAATGAAATTATCGGGAGCTGTCAATATGATACGAGTTATCTTCGCTCCTATGGTATGGCTGCTGAATGTTTCCGCAGGCGCAGTTTTGCGAATAATGGGCGTAAATCCTGATTCTTCAGGTGATCCCGACGCCGAGGAAGAAATATTGAAAATGTCTGATGCAGGCGCGGAAAAGGGGACTATCGATGAAACGGAAAACCGCATAATCAAGAATATTTTCGCATTTGACGATATGACTGCGGAACAGATCTGTACCCATCGTACCGACGTTTCCGTGATATGGAATGAAGATCCCGTAGAAAAATGGGAGGAAACTATTCACCGCACGCGACACTCCAGATTTCCCATATGCGGCGAAAGCGTTGACGAGATAATCGGAATTCTGAATGCCAAGGATTATTTCCGTCTTGAAAATAAAAGCCGAGAAAACATCATGAAAAATGCGGTCAAAGAGCCGTTTTTCGTTCATGAGACTATGAAAGCCGATAATCTGTTTGCGCAGATGAAGAAGAAGGGCGCAGATCATTTCGCGGTTGTGGCTGACGAATACGGCGGAATGACGGGAATAATTACCGTGACTGATCTTGTTGAGCAGCTTGTGGGTGATTTCGACGACGACGAGCTTGACGAACCTGAACTTAAACTGAAAAAAATTGGCGGAGATACGTGGATAGTTCCCGGAACGACGACTATCGGCGAGCTTTGCGAGGAGCTGGAAATTGAACTGGAAGCTGAAAAATACGATACTTTCGGCGGCTATGTTATCGCAGAATTAGGGGAAATTCCAAAAGACGGCACAAAGACGTTCATCGAGCGCGACGGACTTCACATTGATGTGCTGAAAATTTTCCACCACCGTGTGGAAATTTGCAAAGTAAAAATTATGAGTTAAAATTCGGCGAAAAATCTGTATATTTGCAAATTTTTTGCAAAACCTGTTTACAAACGACAAGATTTATGTTATTATTAAAGTAGCATCTACGCATAATTTGCCGAAAAGAAGTGCGTAAATGCTATGACTTTTAACATCATGGAGGACAAAATTTTGAAGTTCAATACAACAAATCTGCTGAAAGCGGCGGCGGTTCTCGAAGCCATCGTGATACTTGGTCTCATAACTGTTATCGCATTCTTTTTCGTTCGTAATTCAGGCTCTATCGCAGCAAATGCCGATCCGCAGGTGCGCACCCGCGCCGTTATTGAAAAGGAAGAAACTTTTTATCAGCTTGACGGCAAGAAAATTCTCATGCATAACAGCACTATGGGTGAGACATTTATTCCCGTTTTCAGCGACGTTCCCGCAAGCAGCCTTGATCCGTCAGGGTTTGCGGCAGACGCGAACGGATTTGTAAAATATAGCGGAAATCCAGATATACCGTCGATCGTCGGTATTGATATTTCCGAACATCAGGGCGTAATCGACTGGGAACAGGTCAAATCGGCAGGTATTGAATTCGTCATGATCAGAGCCGGATACCGTACTTACGGAGACGGAATATTGACGATGGATACTATGCTTTATGATAATTTGTCAGGAGCTTCCGAAGCAGGACTTGACGTGGGAGTTTACTTCTTCTCGCAGGCAACTACCGAAGCCGAAGCAATTGAGGAGGCGGACGCCGTTCTGGACGCGATCTCAGCCTATGATATTACATATCCCGTGGTTTTCGACTGGGAATTGATATACGAAGATCATGCCCGAACAGACTCGATGACTGTGGAAAAACTGGCGGATTGCTGCGTTGCGTTCTGCGAAAGAGTGAAGTCGGCAGGCTATACGCCGATGCTCTATCAGAATGCCTCGACAGCTACTCATAAACTCGATTTGCCGCGCGTAAAGGATTATGAATTCTGGCTTGCAGAATACACTGCATCGCCTACATTTTATTATGAATATGATATGTGGCAGTACAGCAGCACGGGAACAATTCCCGGAATTACAGGTTCAGTCGATCTGAACGTCTGCTTCAAGGATTACAGCGCACCTGCTGTGCCGACTGCCTCTGAATAAAGGAGAAATTATGAATTTTGCACGTCTTGAAAAAAATCTCATCGATAATATTAAGGAAGCGCAGATAAAACTTGGCTGGGACGATCGCCCGATGAGCCTGAACTATATGAACACTTCACTTGCGAATATTTTGGGCGGCAAATTCAGCGAGAGTGATCTTGCGGAATTTTGCCGATATTCCGAGAAAAAACTTGATAAAATAAATATCCGTCCAATCAAGGACGGATATTGCTTTACCGTATCTGCAAAGGGTACGGCTTATGTTAATAGTTTGAACGATAACTACGGATTCATAACCGAACTGATTGAAACCGTCAGAAATCATTGCCGTTCAATTGATGATGCAATTGCCGTTTTTCGGAGATATTCCGAGAATATCGCGATTGAAGACGGTGACGGCGAGGAGTTCGACTGTCTGGTGTATTTCGCTGACGGGATTCCCGACGAATACGTTTACTGCCTGACTGCCGAGCCGTGCATTGAAGGCTGCCATATTGCATATCATCGATTTATCCGCGAAGATTTTCACGATATATTTGGCTGAATTCGCGGTACATATAAAGTGAACCCAGCGCGATAAGCGGAAGTCCGTTTTCGGAAGCGAACTTGAATGCGGCGAGCGTTCCCTCGGATACATTGGGGTAGGATTCAGCCGGAATTCCCTTTTCAGTGAACGCATTTTTCAGTTTTTCGCTGTCAAGAGCGCGCGGATTATCAGGAATAACAGTAAATGCGCGTTCCGTGAATTTTCCCAGTATTTCGGGATAAAGCCGGTATTCCTTATCAGCCATTACGCCTATCAGCAGAACTACTTTCGAGTTAAAATAATTTTTAATGCTTTCTGCGGCACATATTATTCCGTCAGGGTTATGCGCGCCGTCAAATATTACGATAGGATCGCGGTTCATTATTTCGAATCTGCCATGATGACTAACTGCGGAAAGTCCCGATACTACGCTGCTTTGCGGAATATCAAACCCTTCGCCGCGGAGAATTTCCACCGCTGTCATCACGTTTGCCATATTATATTGCTGATAAGTGCCGCTTAGGGGCGTTTTCAGTCTTCCGAATCCGCTAAAATCCATTTCAGTTCCGAAAAGATCGGAGTGCGAATAATTAATTCGGCTCATGTCCGAAACAGTCAGGGGAGAGCTATTTTTTGCCGATGTTTCGCGAATAATTTCCAGAGCCGCACTATTGTTTCCGCCGTATAGAACAGGTCTGTGCGGCTTGATTATGCCTGCCTTGTGACGGGCAATTTTTTCTATCGTGTCGCCGAGAAATGCTGTGTGATCTGCCGCAACATTGGTTATGACAGACAAAACAGGTGAACTTATTACATTAGTGGAATCAGAATCGCCGCCCATTCCGCATTCGACTACGGCAATGTCGCAGCCGCTTTTGTAGAAATAGAGATACGCCGCCGCTGTCAGAACTTCAAATTCTGTGGGCTTATCGTCCATTTCCTCGCAGTATGGAATGATCTCCGCCATGATTTTTTCAAATTCGCAGTCGGAGATCGGAACTCCGTTTATTGTCAGGCTTTCCGTCACATCGGTCAGGGCAGGCGAGGAAAATCCGCCTACAGTATAACCGGAATGACTGAGAATTCCCGAAAGCATGGCGCAGAATGAGCCTTTTCCGTTCGTTCCCGCAACATGAATAATTCTGAGTTTTTCCTGCGGATCGCCTGATTTTCTGCAAAGTTCTGTAACTCGTTCGAGACCGAGTTTGCTGCCGCGCAGAGCGGCGATCTTTAAGTATTCTCGTGCATTCATTGCGTCACCTATGATTCATTCGTTCAATATATGAGACGAAAGCCTTGTTTTTCAGCAGCAGGAAAATTACGAAGAATTCGAGCAGTCCGATGCCGATATACAGTGGAACTCTCAGGGCGATGACCTCAATTGGCGTGTGGAAATATACGATCATGCCGATTGATTTGATGATCATGGAGCCGATTATGTGGGCGCTGAAAACTGAAACGATAATATTGACAATTGATGTGGTTTTAGCGCGGGTGCGTGAGATGAGCATTGACGAAAGTCCTGAAAAAATGCCGATTGAAGCCGCTCCGAGGGCAATTATCGGGTTGATGTCGTAGCCTTTGAGAATGCTGCCGATAATATCTGCGCCCAGTCCGACAGCGCCGCCGACGAATGGCCCGAAAAATATTCCTGCCATGAGAACGGGTAGATTTTCGAAGCTGATTCGAATGCTTGTGCCGATGTTAATGGCGAGAAATTTTCCGAGAACTATGCTCATCGCGATAAAAAGTCCTGCGACGGTCATAACGCGGACGTTGCCGAAAAGTTTTATGTTTCCGACGGCTGAATTGTTTTTGCTTGTGATCATAAAAAAACCTCCTTTTCCACATCATAATGACATAGATAAAGGAGTCATTGACTATAACTCGGTTAAGATGTCTTATGAAGCGGGATGCAAAATGCGAACCGCAGACGATAAGTCTTTCGTTCAGCCGACAACTCCCCGTTCGACTGACACTTTACGAACGCATTTTTACTCTTCTTGGCAATTTTATTTTGCATTGCCGCATAATCATACGGTATTGCAGCTGCCGACTTTATTATACAACGCTTAATTGAATATGTCAATAGCACATTATAATTTTGTTGGTTTTCAACTCTTTCAACGTAGTTTTCAACATAATTTTGTGGAAATAATAGAAAATATTTCCACAACTCCGATTGATAGTGAAATTATTGAACCCTTTGAGTTGGTTAGTTTACACATGAAAGTGCAATGATTTTTGTAACTATGTACAAATATTTTTAATGATTCAAAAAAATATTCACTTTTTGAAGTTTATATGTTATAATTTAATAGGCAGTCTAATGCATATAGGAGGGGGAATTTTGACAAAAACTCTTTATATCTCGGATCTTGACGGAACGCTGTTCGACCCGACGGGAAAGCTTTCAGGGCGTACTGTGGAAATTCTGAATCGGCTTATCGGCGAGGGAATGAATTTCACTTTTGCCACGGCGAGGACGATATATTCCGCAAAACCGCTGACGAAAGCGCTGCATATCAATGTGCCGTGCATTCTCAACAACGGTGCGAGCGTTTATGATCTTGCCTGCGGAGAATATGTGAAAAATGCCTATATACCGACAGATACGGCGGAAAAGCTTATCCGCGCATTTCACGAGAACGGCATACGATGTTTTGTGTTTAAATTTGTTGACGGAAAGCTATGTACCTGTTATGATTATGCTGACAACGAAATAATGCAGGCGTATATTGCCGAGCGCAGGGGAAAATTTGAGCAGCCGTTTATTAAGTGCGGCGATGTTCTCGATTGTCTCGACGGAACGCAGATTTACATAAATTCTACGGGAGATCACGAAAAACTGCTTCCTGTTAAAAACAGGGCGGCTGAACTTGAAAATACTGACTACGCTTTTTACGAGGATAATTACAGCAAAGATTGGTATCTGGAAACATTTTCGGCGGAGGCGTCAAAGGCGAACGGAATTCGTTTTCTCCGCGAAAAATACGGATTTGAACGCGTCGTCGCTTTTGGCGATAATTTAAACGATCTCAGTATGTTCAGTCAGGCTGATGTTAAAATAGCCGTTGAAAATGCGCATCCCGACGTAAAAAAGGCTGCCGATATCATCATAGGCAGCAATGCTTCCGACGGAGTGGCTGAATATTTGTTAAGTAAATTTATATGAAAGGAATAAGATAAATGAAGAAATTAATGTTGGGCAACGAAGCTTTTGCCCGCGGACTTTATGAAGCCGGATGTAAGCTCGTTTCGAGTTATCCGGGTACGCCTTCAACCGAAATAACCGAAGAGGTCGCGAAATATGACGAAGTCTACGCTGAATGGGCTCCGAATGAAAAAGTCGCTATGGAGGCTGCTCTTGGCGCAAGCATTGCAGGCGCGAGAAGCTTTTGCGGCATGAAGCACGTCGGACTTAACGTGGCTGCCGATCCGCTGTATACTGCCGCTTATACGGGCGTAAACGGCGGAATGGTAATTGCAGTTGCCGACGATCAGGGTATGCATTCTTCTCAGAATGAGCAGGACAGCCGTCATCATGCGATCGCTTCGAAAGTTCCGATGCTTGAACCCTCGGATTCCGCAGAATGCCGCGATTTCGTAAAGATTGCCTACGATATTTCCGAGCAGTTTGATACTCCCGTTATTGTGCGTATGTCAACCCGCGTCGCTCATTCTCAGAGCATTGTCGATACCGAGGCGCGTATCGAGCGCGAATTGAAAGAATACACCAAAAATCCCCGTAAATACGTTATGATGCCTGCATTTGCAAAGGGTCGCCACGTATTTGTTGAGGAGCGCACGAAAAAGCTTACAGAGTATGCGGAAACATCTTCGCTTAACCGTATTGAGAATACCGACAGCAAGGAACTGGGCATAATCACTAACGGTGCGGCTTATCAGTATGTTAAAGAAGCTCTCGGAGACAGCGCCGCGGTTCTGAAGCTTGGTATCGTAAATCCGCTTCCCGAAAAGCTTATCCGCGATTTCTGCGCCGAATATAAGCGTATAATCGTTGTTGAAGAACTCGATGGAATTATCGAATCTCATTGCAAAAATATCGGCGTCAGCAATGTTGAGGGTAAGTCGATATTCGGAAATATCGGCGAGATAAGCAGCGCGCAGATCAGAAAAGCCATTCTCGGAACTGAAAACGAGTGTACTGCTCTTGAAGAGGAGATTCCTGTTCGTCCTCCCGTTATGTGTGCAGGCTGTCCACACCGCGGACTTTTCTACTGCCTGAAAAAGCTTGATATTACGGTTTCGGGCGATATCGGCTGCTATACTCTTGGCGCGGCTGCTCCGTTGAATGCCGTTGACACGACTATCTGCATGGGCGCTTCGATCTCGGCTCTGCACGGTTTCAATAAGGTGCGCGGCAGCGAATCCGAGCATAAGACAGTAGCTGTTATCGGCGATTCTACTTTTATGCACAGCGGAATGACAGGTCTTGTCAATATTGCTTATAACAATTCAAATTCAACTGTTATCATTCTCGACAACTCCATAACCGGTATGACGGGTCATCAGCAGAATCCGACTACAGGTAAGAATCTCAAGGGCGATCCTGCCGCGGCTGTCGATCTGGAGCAGCTTTGCCGTGCTATCGGTATCAAGCGCGTTCGGGTCGTTGATCCGTACAAGCTTGCGGAGACGGAAGCGGCGATCAAGGAAGAACTGGCTGCCGACGAGGCGAGCGTTATTATTTCACGCCGTCCGTGTGCATTGCTTAAATATGTTAAGCATAATCCGCCTTTCAAGGTTGACGCAGATAAATGCGTGGGCTGTAAGCAGTGCATGAAGCTGGGCTGCCCTGCAATCTCAATCAAGGAAGGCAAGGCTGTTATCGATCACACGCAGTGCGTAGGCTGCGGAATCTGCATGGAACAGTGCAAACTCGGCGCAATTATCGGGAATTCCTGATAGCGTCGGTGCGAAAAAATAAGGGTGAATTTTAAAAACAACTGACATTTTGAAAAGAGGTTTATATGAATAATTTTAACAATAACGGATACAACGATCCGAATTCTGCATACAATTACGGCGATTACAACAATTACGGCTCATCGTTCAGCAGCGAGTCTGTAGTTATAACTCTGCTGAAAGGACTGCTTGGCGCGGTAGTCGGCGCAATTCCGGGAAT
>DETO01000070.1:23147-47781 GCA_002362135.1 Ruminococcus sp. UBA3286
GGAATCCTCATTGCGGCAGGCTCGGTTTTCGGATTCGGATTTATGACGAAAAAAGGCAATCCGCCTATGGTTCTGGGAATGGCGATATGCGCTGTCGTATTCCTGCTGGCAATTTTCTTTGCCGTGCGCATTGAATATGCATGGGAACTTTCAAGCTTACTCGCCGAAGAGGGAATAGGCGAATTTACATTCTTCAGATGCTTCTTACATTTAGGAGAAATTTTCGAGCTGTTCGATCTCAAAGGCGAGTATATCTGGGGATTGATAAAGGCGGAACTTTTCGGTCTGCTTGGCGGATTTGCCATACTCTTCAAGAGAAGATAATTTATTCTTTATGAAAGGTATTGATACATATGGAAACTAAATCAATAATGATAGTCGGAGTTGGCGGACAGGGTTCGCTGCTCGCTTCAAGACTGCTGGGAAGCGTGCTTCTCGACAGCGGATATGACGTTAAAGTCAGCGAAGTTCATGGTATGAGCCAGCGCGGCGGAAGCGTCGTTACTTACGTTAAATACGGCGATAAAGTTTATTCTCCGATAATCGAAAAGGGCGAAGCCGATATCGTGGTATCGTTCGAGATGCTCGAAGCCGCAAGATCGCTGCCTTATCTGAAAAAAGGCGGACTTCTTGTAACTTCAACTCAGCAGATCGACCCCATGCCCGTAATTACGGGAGCGGCTGATTATCCCGAAGATCTTGCGGAAAAGATAAAGGCTGCCGGCGTTGACATAGCAGCTGCCGACGCTCTTTCATTGGCGGAGCAGGCAGGTACTTCAAAGGCTTCCAACGTTGTGCTGATGGGCGTTTTGTCCAAGTATATGGATTTCCCGGAGGAACTTTGGCAGAAGGCGCTTGAAAAGTGCGTTAAACCGCAATTCCTTGACATAAACAGGAAGGCGTTTGAACTCGGCAGAAGTGTATGATCACTGAGCAGAGTACGAACCTGAGCGATGAGTACGAACTTGGGTGATGTTTGTGAAAAAAGCAATAATAACTGTAATTCTTGCGCTTATTTCGGCATTATCAATATTTACGGGCGTTATGATACAGAAAAGTTACTCTGAAAAGTATGTGCAGACTTCAGCGGCATTATTGTATGAAAAAAGACGTACGAAAATGCCGTCGATTCTGACATATGTTTATTTGGTAGACGATAAGTCGTATACTATAGATAAAACAAGCAATTTTTCCTTTAGCAAGCGTAATATATCTTACGATAAGATTACACCAAACTTTGCATATTTCGGGCATACTGCACCTGCTGCAAAAGTACTGCTTTTTATTGGCACACTTTTTGCTATGATTACTCTTTTCGTTTTATTCGGATTAATATTGAACTTATCGTTTGCTTACAAGATGCAGCCGTTTATATTTTTGTACTACACTGCCGGAATAGCTGTTCTTACGGAATCAATTCTTGCGACGCTGTTAATAGCGTTTTTTACATTCATGATAATCGCTATTTGTGTATCAGCAACGAAAAGCAGCAAAGAATATTATTAAAAAATGTATAAAGGAGATGTTACCAATGGGAAAATATTGGAACGAAGAAATTGAGACCATGTCCCTTGAGGATATGCGCAAGCTTCAGAATGAAAGACTGACGGCGCAGGTAAAGCACGTTTACGAGAATGTAAAGTATTACCGCGATCTTATGGACGAAAAGGGCGTTAAACCCGAAGATATCCAGTCCGTCGACGATCTTCACAAACTGCCTTTTCTTACGAAAGCCGATCTGCGCGAGGCTTATCCCTACGGACTTCTTGCAAAGCCTTTGAGCGACTGCGTAAGAATCCAGTCGACCAGCGGAACTACGGGAAAGCGCGTAGTTGCGTTCTATACTCAGCATGATATCGACCTCTGGGAAGATTGCTGCGCCCGTGCGATAACTGCGGCAGGCGGAACTAATGAAGACGTATGTCAGGTATGCTACGGCTACGGTCTCTTTACGGGAGGTCCCGGTCTTAACGGCGGTTCTCATAAAGTCGGCTGTCTTACTCTGCCTATGTCCAGCGGAAATACAGAAAGACAGATCACTTTCATGCGCGATCTCGGCGCGACCATTCTTTGCTGTACGCCTTCTTATGCGGCGTATATCGGCGAAACTCTTCACGATATGGGCTATACAACCGACGATATAAAGCTGAAAGCAGGAATTTTCGGCGCTGAACCGTGGACGGAGGAAATGCGCCGTTCCATTGAAGAATCTCTCGGAATCAAGGCTTATGATATTTACGGACTTACGGAAACAAGCGGTCCAGGAGTTGCGTTTGAATGCTCAGAGCAGACGGGAATGCACATCAATGAGGATCACTTCATTCCCGAGATCATCAATCCTGAAACAGGCGAAATTCTCCCCGACGGCGAAGTCGGCGAGCTTGTATTCACCAGCATTACAAAAGAAGCTTTTCCGCTTCTCCGCTACCGTACACGCGATCTCTGCGTTCTCAGCCGCAAAAAATGCTCCTGCGGACGTACTCTCATAAAGATGAGCAAGCCGATGGGCAGAAGCGACGATATGCTTATAATCCGCGGCGTAAACGTTTTCCCGTCGCAGATCGAGACCGTTCTTATCGAGCAGGGCTATACGCCGAATTATCTCATTGAAGTTGACAGAGTGAATAATACAGATACTCTTGATATCAGCGTTGAGATGAATCCCGACCAGTTCTCCGACAAGGTGAAGGATATGCAGGCTCAGGAGAAGGAGCTTGCAATTGCTATCAAGACGATGCTTGGTATTAATCCTAAGGTTCATCTTGTCAGCCCCAAGTCGATCACACGAAGCGAAGGCAAGGCTGTACGCGTTATCGACAAGCGCAAGCTGCATGACTAATTTCAAAAGGAGGAATTTTTATGGCAAATGCAAAACAAATCTCGGTTTTCGTGGACAATAAGCCCGCTCAGCTTGCGGGCGTCATGGAACTTATCAAGGAAAGCGGCGTGAATGTGCGCGCGCTCAGTCTTGCGGATACGTCCGATTTTGGAATTTTACGCATGATAGTTCAGGATACCGACAAGGCGGTCAGCGTTCTGAAATCCGCTTCCTACGCAGTTACGGTCACGGAAATTCTTGTGATCTCGATCCCCGACGCTCCGGGACAGCTCAGCCGTGTGCTTGATATTCTCGGCAGTCACAATGTAAATCTTGAATACCTTTACGCCTTTACGGGAGTATTTGACAATACAGCCTGTTTTGCTATCCGCGTTGATGATAACGCTTCTGCCGTAAAGGTTCTTACAGATAACGGTATAATTACGCTGACTGAAAATGATTTAGCTTGATTGTGCATTGTATACAAATTTTCGGGAATTTATTCAGCGCAATTTAATCTAAAATTATGCAAAATGATGAAAATTTGCAAAAGTTTATTTAATGCCTTATCTTTATGTTGTATTCCACTTGACAAATGAGCGAAAAAATTGTATAATGTAATTATGAAAATTATGTAGGCAGAGCAATTCGACCCTGCACTAAAATAAGGAGTGATCATCATGGGCATAATCGATAAGATCGGCGGCGTCAGCAAGGGCGTTAGCGACAAGACCAAGAGTATCTCGGAGGCTAATAACCTCAAGAGAAAGATTTTATATGAAGAGGAGAGAATCGTTGAGATTTTTACTGATATCGGTAAAAAGTATTATAAGAATCCCAACGAAGATCCCGCAAATCTGAAAGTTCTGTGCGACGATATCGACACTCGCCGCAGAAGAATCAAGAAGATGAGATTCGAACTTAACGGTATCAGAGGCTATAAGATCTGTCCTAAGTGCGACGCTGAAGTAAATGAGCGTTTCCAGTTCTGCGGCCGCTGCGGAGCGCGTCTCCCCGAAATGGAGGACGACGATTTCATGTCTCTCGAGCCTAACGATTACTATACCGAGAGCAGCAATCAGTTCTTTAACGCAGATTCAAACAAGAATTATTAATCAGGAACTGCGTAAATAGGATTGCACGTTTTTCGGTGCAATATGCTTGAAAACCCATGCAGCTTCTCTATGAACGCAGCTTCCAAAATCTGTTCTTGATCAATGGCTGTTCCGACCTCTGGGACAGCCATTGTTTATGATATGGGAAGTGATAATTATCAAATATTTTGATCTTATTTTTTTGCTTGTTTTTTATAATCTTATCCCCATGTGGACGGAATTAAACATTCACATTGCCGTCAAGATAGTAGGCACGATAATATTATCAATGCTTTTTATCATTGATCTTATACGAAGCGAGCCAACGCCTGTGAAGGGGTTTGTTAAAGGTTTCCGGCTTCGTTCGCTTCGGCGCGGCACAAGCCTTATCTGGATATCAGCCGCTTCTCTGATTCCCGAAACAGTGATAATCGTTATGTATTTCTGCTTCTCGGACGCAGGAACGCTTCCGAAGATTTTCTCGATTGTTATGCCCGTTTTGGCGATTATTCTCACATTTCTGGCAGGATTCGTGCGGACGGTCATCGGCGCAAAGCAGATCAAGATCGTGGATTACGTTTTCCTGCTTATTTTCTGGTGGGTACCTGTAATAAATCTCGTGCTGATATGGCGATTCTACAGAAAGGCAAAGCGCGAGTATATTTTTGAGGCGGATAAAGCTGAAACTGAAAACGTCCGCGCAGAAAATGAGATCTGCAAAACTAAATATCCCATCGTCATGGTTCACGGGATTTTCTTCCGCGACTGGCAGTTGATGAATTACTGGGGAAGAGTTCCCGCAACGCTGACCAGAAACGGCGCGAGCGTTTATTACGGAAATCAGCAGTCGGCTTTGTCTATTCCTGACAGCGCTGCGGAGCTTCGTGAGAAAATTCTGCGTATAATCCACGAAAGCGGCGCTGAAAAAGTGAATATTATTGCGCATTCAAAAGGCGGTCTTGACGCCAGATACGCAATAAGCACGCTCGGACTTGACGAATATGTTGCGACTCTCACAACGATTAATACGCCGCATAAGGGCTGCGAAATGGCTTCGTATCTGCTGAAAAAAGTCCCCGACGGACTTGCCGTGTGGATAGCGAAGCGGTATAATTCCATGTTCGGAATCCTCGGCGACAAAGCCCCCGATTTTATGGCAGGCGTTCGCGATTTATGCCCCGAAAGTGTTGCGGAGCTTGAATCCTGCATGGAGGATTCGCCGAACGTTTCCTACAGAAGCTGTATGTCTGTTATGAAGAACGCGTTTTCAGCGGGATTTCCTCTGAATGCAGGATATTTGCTGATGAAGAAACTGAACGGGCCAAACGACGGGCTTGTGTGGACAGGCTCGGCGGCTCATGGGCGATTCAGGCTTGTTCAGGCAAAAAAACGCCGCGGAATCAGCCACGGAGACATGATCGACCTTTTTCGTGAAAATATCGACGGATTCGACGTTCGCGAATTCTACGCAGGAATAGTTGCCGAATTAAAGAATGAAGGCTATTGATCTAATCTTCTTCTTATCATTTGACAGAGAAAAAATGCTGGTATGCATAGGATTCCCCATAAAACAGTAAACAGGGGACAGATCTGACCGAGAACGTTGAGCGGTTGGTCGGAATAATCCCATACGTGCCAGTGCATAATGAGGTTGTCAAATATTCCTACGGCGAATTCGATTGCTGTTATCGCAGCTGCGCCGATGATACAGCATCTTATCAGCGTCATTGCCGGCAATCGGCTGATAAAATAAAGCATTGTCAGCGCTGCGCCGCCCGTCAGACACATCGTCCAATGGGTATAGCCTCTGCTGACAACCTCAACAAAAGCGTACAGAAAATATCCCATAAGGAATGTAAACATATATTGTGCATATTTCATAATTATCCCCTCCGATTTCTGTTATTATTTCCAAGCTTATGTGAAATATGCATATTGTTTAATGTCAATTAATCTAATTAAAGGAGTTTATTATGCGTAAAAGTTGCATTATTTGCCATATTTCAAGCCTGCCGTCCGAATACGGCATTGGAAAAATGGGACGTCATGCCTTTGCATTTGTGGATTTCCTGAAAAAAGCAGGAGTAAAATGCTGGCAGATACTTCCACTTTCACCCACAAGCTACGGAGATTCGCCGTATCAGTCGTTTTCGGTGAATGCAGGCAACCCCTATTTCATCGACTACGAGATACTTGAGGGCGACGGACTTCTTGAAAAAGCCGATTATGCCGATATTACTTGGGAAAGCGACAAGGATAGGGTCGATTACAGCCTGATTTATGATCATTGTTTCGACGTTTTGCGGATAGCGTTTTCGCGATTCAAGCCGTCGAGAGTTCCTGCATATAAAAAGTTTTGCGAGACAAACAAATCTTGGCTGGAAGAATATGCGCTGTTCATGGCTCTGAAATTTCAGAACGACGGTAAGCCATGGTATGAGTGGGAGAACGCAATTTCAATGCATAAGCCGAAAGCTGTTGCCGAGGTAAAAAAATCTTTGAAAAAAGAGATAGAATTCTACAAATTCGTGCAGTTTGAGTTTAATCGCCAATGGACTGAGCTGAAAAATTACGCCAACGACAACGGAATCGAGATAGTTGGCGATATACCGATATATTGCGCGCTTGACAGCGTTGAGGCATGGGCTGATCACAAGCTGTTCTGGTTCAACAGCAAGCGTCGTCCCGTTCGTGTTGCAGGCTGTCCGCCCGATGAATTTTCGCCTACCGGTCAGCTTTGGGGAAATCCGCTCTATGACTGGGAATATCATAAGAAAACCGGTTATAAATGGTGGATCGACCGTATCGAAGCGGCTTCGAAGCTTTACGATATCGTTCGTATCGATCACTTCCGCGGATTTGAAAGTTACTACACGATTCCATTCGGCAATGATGACGCTACTGTCGGAGAATGGAAAAAAGGCCCTAATTATGAACTTTTCCGTTTAGCTGAGGAAAAGCTGGGCAAGCTGAATATTATTGCGGAAGATCTGGGATTTATTACGCCCGAAGTCAGGGAAATGCTTGATAAATGCGGTTATCCCGGTATGAAAGTTTTGCAGTTCGGATTCAGCGACGGAGAAAATGAGCATCTTCCGCATAATTTTGCGACCACAAATTGTTTTGCATATACGGGTACTCACGATAACGAAACTCTCAACGGCTGGGTGGAGTCGATGGATAAAAAATCCCTTAAATTCGCGAAAAAGTATCTGAATGTCAAGCGAAAGAGTGAAATTCCGATGGCTGTTGTCCGCGCCGCATGGGGAAGCGTTGCGGAGGTTGCGGTTGCGCAGATACAGGATTTCCTTGACAGTCCGAGTTCCGCAAGAATGAATACGCCGTCAACTTTAGGAATAAATTGGCAGTTCAGAACGGCGGAAGAACAGTTTACGCCTGAATTGGCAAAGAAAATTAAAAAACTCAACAAAATATATAACAGATAATCGGAGGGAAAACCATGGATAAGACTATTTTTATGGAAAAATTTACAGGAAAACTGCCTGCTGATATTAAGCAAGCTACTCCTCAGCAGCTTCATAATGCGTTGGGCGATACCGTTATGGAATTGTATGCGGACAAGTGGAATAAGAGCCGTCAGGAACATCTCGGAAAGCGCCGCGCGGCTTATCTTTCAATGGAATTTCTCGTGGGACGCGGCGTTTACAACAATCTGCTCTGTCTCGGCATTTATAATGAGGTCAATGAAGCGTTCAAGGAACTGGGACTTGATCTTGCCGATCTGGAAGTGATCGAGGACGCCGCTCTCGGAAACGGAGGACTTGGACGTCTTGCGGCTTGTTTTCTTGACAGCGCGGCTTCGCTTGATCTTCCTCTCGACGGCTACGGAATCCGCTATAAATACGGACTTTTCAAGCAGTCCATCGTTGACGGTTTCCAGAAAGAGGATATCGATGACTGGACGAAATACGGCGACTGCTGGTCAAAACGCTGCGATGAAGATACCGTTTTAGTAAATTACAACGGTCAGACCGTGAAGGCTGTGCCGTACGATATGCCTGTTTTTGGCTGCAAAACCGATAATATCGGCACTCTTCGTCTTTGGCAGGCTGAACCTGTCAAGGAGTTCGATTTTGACACATTCAACCGTCAGAATTATCTTGAGGCATCCAAAGAGCAGATCTATGCCGAGGATATTTCGCGCGTTCTTTATCCGAACGACGATACTAACGAGGGCAAGAAGCTTCGTCTGAAGCAGCAGTATTTCTTTAGCTGTGCGTCGCTCACGGACATTATTAAGAAGCATAAAGCACGTTTCGGAACTCTTGATAATCTTGCGGATTATATTTCGATTCAGCTTAACGATACTCACCCTGTAATTTCAATTCCGGAACTTATCCGTCAGCTTGTGGACAATGAGGGCTATACTTTCGCAAAGGCTCTTGAAATAGCCAAAAAGGTGTTCAATTATACTAATCATACGGTAATGCAGGAGGCTCTCGAAAAATGGTGGGTAGGACTTGTTGAAGAGTTGCTGCCGCGTATTTACGAGATAATCATTCAGATCAACGAAGAACTTATCGCAGAGATGTACGCCGCCGGAGTACAGAGAGACAAGATCGACCGCATCAAGATAATTAAGGGCGAACTTATCCACATGGCTGATATGGCTTGCTACGCATCGAGCCATATTAACGGCGTTGCGGAAATTCATACGCAGATTCTCAAAGATACGGTTCTGGCAGATTGGTACAGCCTCTATCCTGAAAGATTCCGCAACGAGACCAACGGAATCACTCAGCGTCGCTGGCTTGGACTTTGCAACATGGAGCTGTCCGCGCTTATCACGGAACTGCTCGGCGATGACGGCTGGCTTGTTGATCTCGGCAGATTGAAGGAACTGGAGAAATATGCCGATGATGACGTGATAATCCGTCGTTTTATGGATATCAAGCAGACGAAAAAGAATCAGCTTTCCGATTTTATCAGCGATCGCGAGGGCGTTGATATAAACAGCTCTTCGATATTCGATATTCAGATAAAGCGCCTTCATGAATACAAAAGACAGCTGCTTAATGCGTTCTCGATTTTGTGGATATATAATGGCATCAAAGATGGGAGCATCAAAAATTTCACGCCCACAACATTTATTTTCGGCGCGAAGTCCGCTCCCGGCTATCGCCGCGCAAAGGCTATAATCAAATATATCAACGAAATTGGCAGAATAGTTTCTTCCGATCCCGAAACAAAGGATTTTATCAAGGTTGTTTTTGTGCAGAATTACAATGTTTCCTATGCTGAAAAGCTTGTGGCTGCCGCTGATATTTCGGAGCAGATCTCCACGGCAGGAACAGAAGCAAGCGGAACGGGCAATATGAAGCTTATGCTCAACGGCGCGGTAACTCTCGGAACATATGACGGTGCAAATATTGAGATCGTTCAGGAAGCGGGCGAGGAGAATAACTACATTTTCGGCGCGCGTGTTGAAGAGCTTGAAAAGATCGTTCCCACATACGAAAGCCGCAAAATATTTGCTAAAAATCCGCGCATCAAGGCGGTCGTTCAGTCTCTTATTGACGGCAGCGTATCCGACGGCGGCAGCGGAGATTTCCGCGAGCTGTACACGTCGCTCCTCGACGGTGCAAGCTGGCATTCTCCCGATCATTATTATCTCCTCGGCGATCTTGAAAGCTACGTTGAGGCGAAACTCAGATCGAATGCTGATTACAGCGCCGATCCTATGGCATTTGCAAGAAAGCAGTGGCTTAATATGTGCAATGCCGGAAAATTCAGTTCCGACAGAACTATTGCGGATTATGCGGAGAATATCTGGAACATTAAGTAAATATTATATAATAAAAATCCCCCGGTTTTTCGGGGGATTTTTTTTAGCTTATACGTTCAAAAGCGTCTTTGATATTTTCGGTTTGCGTTTGGGCGTCTCTCGGAGAAATCACGAAGCTGTATCTTCCGAGTTCAACGCGCTCGCCTGTCGTAAGATTCGTAATATATCCAACGGCGGTAAATTTATTCGTATCCGCTTTAAGATTCGTAATAACCGATTCCATTTCGGGAAGAAGTATCACGGGCGACTGTATGGAAGTTACAATGCCGTTGTCGTCAGTGATTATATAATCGATGACGAATCTGCCTTTAATATTTTCAGGAAGGGGAGTTTTGAATGCGATGTAATTGCCGTCGGGCTGATTTGGAGCGATAGAACTAAACAGCACATCAGGTTGCGGGGGATTTTCCATACTGTCTACAACAGTTACCGAGATTTTCGCATTGACATCGGGATTATTGGCGCTGATAACTGTAACTGTGCATTTTCCTACTGAAATTCCGCGAATCCAGCCGTATTTATCTACAGTCGCGATAGATTCATCAGAGCTTACCCAAATCTCGTCCTTATTTTGAGCGTCCGAGGGGAGCATTGTTACCCATGAAATATCAGTACCGCCGATAGGAACGGTAATTTCAGTCTTTGAGAGTCGGATTTCAGTAACTTTCACGCCTGTTGACTCGGTCGTCGTAGTAGTTGAATCTGTTGAAACAGTCGTGCTTGAAGCCGTTGTAGTCGTACTCGAAGCTGTGGACGCGGTAGTTGCTGTGGTGGAGTTGCCATCTGTAACGGTAACGCTGATAACTGCCGAAACACTGGGATTATCCGCGCTTTTTACTGTGATTTGGCAAGTTCCGGCTTTTTTGCCGATAACCCAGCCTTCGCTGTCAACGATTGCGACGCTCTCGTCGGAGGAACTCCAGATTTCGTTTTTATTCAATGCAGTTTCAGGGAGCATTGTAACATAAGCGGAAAGCGCGCCTTCGCCTGCCTTGACCGTCATGGAATCTCTGCTCAGCCTGATTTCTTTAACATGAGTCTTATCTATAACTTTAAGTGTGATTTTCGCGGAAACTTCGGGATTATCAACGCTTGTGACAGTAATTATGCAAGTGCCTTCCTTTTTACCGATAACCCAGCCCTCACCGTCAACAATTGCGATACTTTCGTCGGAGCTTGTCCATTTTTCCGCCTTATTTTTAGCAGTCGGCGGATTCATCGTAACATAAGCGGAAAGTGCGCCCTCGCCGACATTTATCGCCAATTCGGTGCGGGTGAGGTCGATAGAAGCGACTTTATAGGGGTCAGCGTATGAAGTCGTTGTTGTGGAAGATGTTGTAGTGGTGGTAGTTGTTGTAGTAGTAGTCGGCTTTGGTTGAGCAGTAGTGGTTGTGGTGGCAGTTGGCTTTGGTTGAGTAGTAGTGGTTGTGGTGGCAGTCGGCTTTGGTTGAGTAGTAGTGGTTGTGGTGGCAGTCGGCTTAGGTTTGGTAGTAGTGGTTGTGGTGGCAGTCGGCTTAGGTTTGGTAGTAGTGGTTGTAGTGGCAGTCGGCTTTGGTTTGGTAGTAGTAGTAGTAGGTTTTGGTTTGACAGTGGTGGTTTTGGGACTGTCGGTTGCAGATGTAGTTTTTGGTGCAGCCGTTGTTTTAGTTTCCTTTGCTGTGGAGGCGGTAGTAACGGTAGTCGTAGTTGTTGTAGTCATAGGAGGCATGAAAGGATTTTTCATATATTCCTCCATGGAGATCTGTCCGCCCGTTGAAAGATATGCGTAATAACTGAGTATGTAAGATGCGTCGGCAGGATCTATCCATTTGTTATTATCAACGTCGGCACGCTTTTTTTCAGCTTCGCTAAATGACCCCTTGCCCGTAGTGGAAAAAAGCGCATATTCGCTTAAAGCTAATGAAGCGTCGCGTGGGGTGATGACATGGTCGTTGTCTACGTCGCCTAATAAAAAGTCATTATCTTCAGTTTTTTCGTCAGCGTCTGAAAAAGTTATCAGTACAGAATCGGCGGAAACATCTGCTCCAATTGCATTTATCGGCAGGCATGGAGCGCTGAAGCTGAGTATGGCGGCAAAAATAGATGCAAAAATTTTCTCTTTTTTCATAAATTCCCTTTCTACAGTTGTCTGAATATATATTATGCATTATACATTATCGCTTTTTATTATACTACAAATTTCCCAAAAATGCAAGAATATTACAGAATATCTTAAAAAATCGGAAATAACAACAAAAAGACTGCCACAAGTGACAGTCTTTTTATGCTTATATCATTATTCAGTAACCGGGAACTCGCTCTGCTTGTAGATGCCTGCGTCCATTTTCTGGATAGCGAGAGCATCGAGGGCAGTTACGCCGTCGCCGTTGTTAGCACAGTCAGCGTTGAGCATACCCAAATCGGTAAGCTTATATTCGTCCTTATTTGTGAGATACTGGAGAATGAGAGTAGCGTCTGCAATCTCAACCCTGCCGTCGCAGTTAGCGTCGCCCCAGAGCGTAGGCTTGAGAATCGGAGTAGTAGTTGCAGTAGTTACTGTAGTTGTAGGCTTGGTAGTAGTTGTAGTAGCTTTTGTGGTAGTTGTAGTAGTAGCTTTTGTCGTAGTCGTTGTGGCTTTTGTTGTAGCCTTTGTAGTTGTAGTAGTAGCCTTTGTGGTGGTTGTAGTAGTTGTTGTTGTAGGCTCGTCAGCATAATAAATCTCAATATTGCTGATCGTGATAGCGTCAGCTTCGCCGTAATAATAACCGATCTGAAGATTGCCGTCCTTGGTATTGACGCCGTTGGGGTGATCTTTATCACCTGCAACAGCTTTAGGCATGATGTACATCAGTTCAGCGCTTGAACCTGCCTCCAGCATACAATAATTGCCTGACTCTTGGAACCAGTAATCCGGATTTACATCTTCCGTAACGCCTGTTCCTACATTATAAACAAGCTTGCCGATATCGGACTTAGCCGTAACGTCGAAGCGGATAGCGTAAACGTCTCTAGTCTCGTCGATTCCGAGTTCCGAGTAGGGGATCTCGAGATTTTTCTGTTTGTCAGTACCGAGGTGGCTGATAGTTTTATCAACAGCTGTTATAACCGAATTCGTGTAGGGAACTGTTACAGTCTTTGTGTATGTGAGAACGGCGTTTGTAAGATTAACGCTTTCAACCTCTTCGCCCTCGGTATCATTTCCCCACCAGTACTGGAATGAGATAGTATCCGTGGAAGAATCCGAAACATGGGGCTGAACTTCTGCGGGAACTTCCCAGTAAGCTTCAATGTAAGAGCCTGCGCCGAAGAGTTTTCCGCCGTTTCCGGGAGTGATCAGGAATTTAACGCCCTTCTCTTCGAATTCAGTAACAGAGCCTTCGCCCTCTGCGCCCATATCGTTGTACCAGTAGCCTGCCTGTTCCTTTCCGGGAATTCCGGCAATCTGCTTGGCATATTCGGTATCGGCAGGCGAGCCGGGTTTAACATTGATACCGCCGCCGTAAACGAACTGATCCATTTCAGAGTCGGATTCGATAGTGCAGGTGAGAGATTCGATAACAACGCCGTCCATATCCGTAAGACCGAAGTCGGAGAAGCGGAATTTATGACTGTTCATAGGCTTGTTTTCGTCATCGCTCGGGTGAGCGGCATAGTATTCCTCGTCATAGCCTTTAGTGAGAACGACTTTGCCGAGAGCGTCCTCGTCTATCTGCTTTGCGATAGTAGCCGAGATAGTTGCAGTACCGTCCCCGTTGTCAACAAAACTCCAGTTTTTGCCGCTTTCGGAATTTTTACCGTTGGAGTGCTTGTTGTTGTCAGGAATGATATTCTCGTTTTTGGGATCGTCAGGATTGTCGGGATTATCAGGGTTATCGGGGTTATCCGGCGTTATGACGGTATCGTCGTTATAGAGAAAATCGCTCATCATAACGGAGATCTGGACATTATCCTTAGCCGTGTTATCCCAATAAGCGCAGTGATAAAGTCTGAATTCAAATTCCGTATAAGCGTCGTATTTAAGCGTAAGATCGGAAATATCGATATCGACTTTATTAGTGCCTTTTTTCAGTTCGACAGAAAAACCTTCGCCCTTTGAATCCCAGCCGCCTTTAGCGTTATGCTCTTTCCAGCCGGAACTCGTGGTGATACCGAAACCGTAAGAAATGGTACAATCGCGTTCTGTCTCAAAAATAAGAGAGATTTTCTTTACAGGGTTGGAAGCTTCATTTTTCCGGATTCATAGCCCTTTTCAACCTTAGTTGAAGCGACCGTGTCAGATACGGCGCTGTCGTCTGCCGCAATAACAGGCGCTGCGGTCAGAATTGCAGGAACTGAAACTGCCGCGATCATAGCGCTCATTACAGCAGCCTGAATTCTTGTGGTAATTCTGTTTTTCTTCATGTCAGATCATCCTTTCATAATAGACCTGTCCAATAACCTCCAAAACGCTGCCTGACTTGTCTTTTTTGCATAATGCTTTGCCCGTTTTCCTTGCAATACATACAGTATTCTTGCGGAAAACGTGCTTTGCCTGATGCAAAAAATCCTGCGTCATTCAGCATTTTTCCGGTTATTAAACAGGTCTGATTTAGTATATGTAAGAACAGGCGGAAAAATTTTACAGACTGTAATTACATGGCAACATATTACATTATAATAGCATTATATCATATTGGAATAGGGAATGTGTTAATAAATTGTTAATTCGCATAAAATTATTGATATTTTTTCAAAACATTCGTCAACTATTTTTGTTCAAAAAGCTGTTTTAAAGTTATAATAAATACTCATAAGACAGATTCAAGTCTTATGAGTATTTATTAATAAGCACTAATTAGCGGCTGTTGAAGCAGGTTCAACCTTAGTACGCTGAACCGATACCTTGGAGACCGTGGTTACCCATACGTTGTCATAGGAAGGGCAGGAGAACACAACATTGCTGTTGAATTGATCTGTGTTGATATTCATGTTCAGCAGGTTCACATCAGCGATAATATCGTCGGCGGTGATCTCGCTTATAGTGTCCTTCGGCCCGACTACCGTAATATCCATAGCCTGCGTAAGAACGCTGTATTCATAGCTGCTGTCGGGAACGTTGCTGATAGATATTCTGCTCTGATCAAGCGTCAGATTCTTCTGATCAAGTCCTTCGTCGTCAAGCGTTACCGTGACCGTTTCAAGATTTGAAACGTTAATGAATTCGCTGTCCGCAAGCCGTTTGCTGAGGGAAAGAGTTTTTGAAAATCCCGGTTTTATCTCGTTCAGGGCGATAAGTCCCAGATCAAGTTCGTCGGGGATCTCCGTCTGACTGTTGTTGCAGGCGAGAGTTACTTTATCCGCCGATAATTTGAGTTTGACGCTGTCAACATCGAAATTGTTGGGAGCATTTACTATCGAGACCGTCAGACTTACAGTTTTTTGAGTACGAACAGGAATAGTTATGGAGAAATTGGAGTCGCTGAATTTCAGTGACGTTTGATCGATCTCAGCACCTGTATCAGTGAAGAGTACGAGTTCATCAGCATTTATCACATAAGTTTGTGACAAACTGAGTTCGCTGTTCGTAACGGCGCTTATTTTGTCTATCTTATCAAGCTTTGCAGAAGGTCCGGTAATTCTCACCACAGCGGGATCGCACACGAATTCGTCGGGATTTATTTCCTTACCGTCAACGAGCGAAACGTTTGGGGCGAGAGGAGTTACGGGATATTCGCGGCTTTCAATCTTATCGAATTCCACGGAAGCGGAGGAGGGCGTTATGGATTTTACTTCATATTTTACGCCGTTTTCGCTTCTTATTTTAATAGAGAGATTTTTTTTGCCTGCCGTTGAAACGCTGTCGGCGTCGAAATAAGCTTCGAGAGTTTCGTTGCTGAGATAGCCGACCTCGGTACGGCTGCTCAGAAGTTCGACCTTGACGTTTTTCACATTGCAGTCAACTACGCTTAGTCCGTTCTGACCTGCCGCAGAGCCTGAAATATCAACGGAAAGCGGAATATTTTCAACTGTTTTCTGAACGGTCGGGTACTGCGTCATGGAGATATACAGCCATGTGATAACAGCAATGATAATGGAAAAAACCATAAGCGAAACATTGCTTGTCATGTATTTTTCGCGGAATACTTTTAAAAATTTCATTTTTTCTTCCTCCTTCCAAATACGGAGGAGAGAACTTTTCTGGAATTTTCCTCATCTTCCGGTGATTCGTTGAATATCTCCTTTTCCAGCGTTGATTTAAGGCGTATGCGCGTATAATCGCGGGTCAGAACGCCGTTCATCGCGATAGATATCTGACCCGTTTCTTCTGAAACGACGATAACTACCGCGTCGGAATTTTCGCTCATACCGATAGCGGCTCTGTGACGTGAACCGAGCGCCTTATCAATGGAAAGATCGCTGTTGGGACGAGGCAGGAAGCAGGCGGCTGCAAGGATAATTCCGTCGCGCATTATAACTGCGCCGTCGTGAAGAGGCGTTTTCGGATAAAAAATATTTCCGAAAACCTCCTTGCTGGGAGTAGCGTTCATTATCGTGCCTGTCTCGATCTGTTCGCCGAGTTTGGTTTTTCGCTCAATAACGATAAGCGCGCCCGTACAGCTTGCGGAAAGTTCCACGCACGAATCGCAGATAGCTTCGATGGCGATATTCCATTTCTGCTTGACATCGTTTGAAAGCGCGCCTATACCGATAAGATTTATGCCGATTTTAGTTTGTCCGAATTGTTCCAGAACGCGTCGCAGTTCGGGCTGGAAGATTATCAGCATGGCGATAAGACCGATATCGAGTGCATGACCGAGAATATATTTCATTACGGTAAATTCCAGCAGACTGCTAAGCGCATACCCTGCAACCAGCAGCAGGATTCCTTTAACGAGCTGTCCCGCTCGCGTTTCGCGTATAAGTTTTAGCAGAAGATAAATTATGTATGCAAGAACTGCAAGATCTATTATATCCTTTAAATGTATAGTGGACATAAGGCTGAAGAAAGCATATTTTATATCATGAAATGACGGCATTTTTTCACTCCTTAAAAGTATTCTTATATATATTGTACCACAAATTCAGATAATTTCAATACCTTTTTTGCGATTTTCTTGAATTTTTCACATAAGCTTGCATATTTTAGCGTGTCTGAATAAATAATCGTTGCAATGCATAAAAATCTCGCAGGCATACCGAAGTATGCCGTGAGATTTTTGTAAAGATCACAATATTTTATTTATATAGTTTGCAAGCATGACCGCGTCGCTTTCACGGCTGAAAATCGACGGAGAAAATCTCACCGTGCCGTTATTCGTACCGAGTGAGGAATGAGCGAGAGCCGCACATTGGAATCCTGCGCGCAGACAATATCCCTGTTTCGCAAGTTCCGCCGCCAGAACTTCCGATTTGACGCCGTCCGCGTTGAATGAAACAATAGGTACGTAATTTGCCGGAGATTCGCGGTAAATTTTTATTTTGTCATTACGGCTGAGCGTGGAGATAAAGCTGCGGCATATCTTGTCCTCGTGGGCGTATATTCTGGGTATCTCAATTCTGCTTACAAATTCTATGCCGGCTTTCAGCGACATTATTCCGATTATTCCGGAAGTGCCGCTTTCGAGGCTTTCCGGCAGCAGATCGGGCTGTATGAGACTTTGGGAATTGTTTCCCGTACCGCCCTGCATAAGCGACGGGATAGGAAATTTGCCGTCGGAAATGAGAAGTCCCGTTCCCGTCAGTCCGTAAAGTCCCTTATGACCTGCTGTACAGAGAATATTTATCCCTTGATCGAGCTTGACATCGATTATTCCGCAAGCCTGCGCGCCGTCGGCGATAAAGCAGATGTTTTTGCGGCGGCATATTTCGGCGATCTCACGATACGGAAGAAGCTGTCCCGTAACATTGCTTGCAAGCGTGCAGACTACCGCCTTTGTATCGCTGCGGATAAGACTTCGGAAACTCTCAATAGTGCGATTGTCTTCGGGATAAACCTGAGCAACGGAGAGCGATATCTTCTTTTCGGCAGCGAGTTTTGCAGCAGGGCGCGCAGCCGAATTATGCTCCATACTGCTTATTATCATATGACCGCCGCCGCGCATTATCCCCTGTATCGCGATATTCAGACCGTGGGTACAGTTCATGGTGAATATGGTATTTTCCGGTTCAGCTCCGAAAAATTCCGCAGCGGTCACTCTTGCCGAATATACTGCCCGTGAAGTTTCGGCGGCAAGAGGGTGACCTCCCCGTCCAGAACTGGTGTAGTGTTCCATTGCATAGATCGCGGCTTTTTTAACTGCGGCAGGCTTTGGAAAAGTTGTGGCTGCGTTGTCGAAATTTCTGATCATGAGTTCCTCCTTGTATATGGGATACCCTTGTCGGTCAGGATATTGGCGGCTGAATCGGAATAAATCCTCAGATCATAGCCGCAGCCTTCCTCGCGCCGTATCATTTCGACGGGTATCCCTCTTGATCTCAGCAGCCCTTCCGCCTTTACCGCGTAGGTATAAGAGGGCATTTCCAGTATGATTCCATTTGGACTGCCGCGTGAATATTGCTTGTTGTGCTTCATATATATCACCTCATTGAGAAATTTTTCACAAATATGTTAGCTTGATGTCAGCTTGTGAAAAAACCATGTTTGCCGCCCTGAAAAAGGAAGCTTTTTGACAGTTTCACATATTATAATATGTAAATTCCCGAAAAACAGTTCATGAAAAATAAGAACAAATTCTTAATTTTTGGAAATACACTTGACAAATCCTATAATAAATGCTATGATGTAAACAGATATATTGGGAATTGGTAAACCTACACGGCATATTCTCAATATAACTTCATTCAACATCATTATTCAACATCACAAGACGTAACAATCATGGAGGTCATAATTATGAGATCATCAAACAAACTTACCGCAATGGCGCTGGCGCTTGCTATAGGTTCAACTATGAGCGTGGCAACAGCATTTGCCGAGGGCGAGGAAGCCCCTGTTGCTCCCGTAGCTTCGGAGGAGGTATCAACCACCACGGCAGCCGACGAAAAGTCCGATATTACGGAAACTACGCCTGAAAATCCTTCGGGTGAAGAAGTTTTTGGCAATATCACGGTTAAAATCGCAGACGACGGCAGTCAGATTTCATTCTACGATTCAGCTGCCAACATCAGCATTATATGCGGAAACGGCGTTATGACGATTGACGGAGCTGTTATCACGAACGGAAGCGATATTCCTTCCGATAAGGCTGATCGTTTTGCCGAGATCGTTAGTAAGGTCAACATAATGAATATCAATACTATTGTTTTTACGGATAATGTAACAGAAGTCCGATTGGAGAGTTATTCAATGGGTAGCGGAGTTACACAAGTAAAGTTCGGCAAAAACATTGCTTCTATATCCGATAATGCGTTCAGCGGTTTCCCGGGACTGAAATCGGTACAGGGCTATAAGGGTACTGCCGCCGAAAAATTTGCAAATGATAAAAATCTGGAATTTACGGCTCTCGATGCTGCTGAAGTTCCTGAAACAACCACAGCTGTCGCACCTTCAACAACGGCTGCAAAGAATACGACTGCGACCGCTGCTGTAAAAAAGACCACAACGGCTTCAAAGGCGACTTCTACCAAGAAGAATTCAAAAGCAACTACAGCTGCCAAAACTACCGCAGCTTCAACTACAAAGTCATCGACTTCCCCGAAAACAGGCGACCACGGCGTTGGCGCAGCTGTTGGATTATTCGGAGCGGCTGCTGCTGCAATTGCAGTTACGCGCAAGAAAAAGCATGAATAATTAATATATGCAAAATATGAAAAAACTCCCGATCAAGGGAGTTTTTTCATTGTAATATTTTTACGAATCAATAAGCCGAACAGCCTCGTCGGAAGATTCAAGGGCGGTAACGGTTTTAAGTTTACGATTGATGGCACGGGTACGCGTTCCGATAAGCTTGTCAAGTTCTTCGTCAGCCTGACGGAGGCGATTTCTCGTATCGGTAAGCCCTTTTTCAAAAGTTTCGAATTCTTTCTTAGCGGCTTCGAGAACCATCCAGACCTCACCGCTTTTTTTCTGAATTGCAAGGGTACGGAATCCCATTTGCAGGCTGTTGAGCATTGCCGCCATATTTGACGGCCCTGCGATATTAACCTTGTAATTACGCTGTAAAACTTCAACCAGTCCCATATTCACGACTTCGGCATACAAGCCCTCAAACGGCAGGAACATGATTGCAAAATCCGTGGTATACGGCGGTTTTACGTACTTATCGCGAATACTTTTGGCGCAGCGTTTTATCTCCGTTTCAAGAGCCGCGCGTCTGTTCTTGAGTTCATCTGCGCTGCCCGATTCATAGGCGTTCAGCAGAGCAGAATATGTGTCTCCCGGAAATTTCGAATCTATGGGCAGATAGACGAATTCGCCGTCGCTCATGCCGGGGAGTTTAACTGCAAAATCCACTCGTTCGGAGCTTCCGCTTATTACGGCAGCCTGTTCTTCATATTGTTCGGGAGCAAGAATTTCGCTTAAAATAGCGGATAATTGAAGTTCGCCCATAATTCCGCGCGTCTTTACGTTGGAGAGAACATTTTTTAGATCTGAAACTCCCGAAGCGACGTTTTTCATTTCGCCAAGTCCCTCATAAACTTCGGCAAGCCGCTTGTTTACGGTTTCGAACGAACGCGAGATCTTATCGTCGAGAGTTTTTTGCAGCTTATCGTTGACGGTATTATTTATCCTGTCAAGGCTTTCGGAGTTGGAAGTGCGTATTTTCTCCAATCCTTCGCGGTTTTCGCGGCTGAGTTCCTTCATATCATTTTCGATCTTCATAAGTACTTCAACAGAATGTTTCTGCTGATTTTCCTGAGTTTTCCTCAATTCGCCGCCGAGTACAGATATCTGTCTGACGATGGAATCGCTCATTTTTACTGACATTTCCATTATCAGACGATTTTGATTTTCGCTTGTGCGCGACAGAACGTCAAGCTGCTTTTTCATTTCGGAAATATCTTTTTTCCCGAATCCACGGCTTTTTTCGGCAGCACGTACTATTAGTGTGATGAGGAATGCGAGAAGAGCGAGATTCAGAAGCGAGCATATTATCAAAATTACGTCCATATTAATCCTTTCGTTTTGTACGCTTTGACGCCGCTGAATTTTCAAGTTCGGCAGCTCTGATAAGTGCGTCGTCGATGTGAGGACAGAAATTTTCCCTGCCGATCTTCTCAATAAATCCTGCCTTTTCCATAGCCTGCATAGGCTGTTCATTTACGTGAGAGAATACTACTGATATATTATATTTTCTGCATCTTTCGGCGATCTTCTCAAGATTCTGGATTCCCGTTGCGTCTATCGCCGGAACGTTTCTCATGCGAATGCAAAGTACGTCAACATGGCGGTGATCGTCGAGAATATAGTTGAATTTATCAGAAGCCGCAAAGAACATTGGGCCGTTGATTTCGTAGACCCTTGTATTTTCTGGAACTTTTTTCAATGCGATATGATCGGGATCGTCGTCCTCATCATCAACATACACCCAGCCGTGAACTTCCGTAACGTCTGCCATGCGCTTCATAAAGAGCAGCGCAGCCAGCACAAGTCCGACTCCGATAGCTACCACGAGATCGAAAACGACCGTGAGGATAAGCGTTACAAAAAGTACGATAATATCACTTTTCGGGGCAGTTTTTATCATGCTTGCGATGCCTCTCCAGCCGCACATATTATATGCTACCATAAATAATATTGCCGCAATAGTAGGCATAGGTATCATTGCCGCGTATGGCATAAGAAGCAGGAGTATTATAAGTACGACTACGGCGTGAACCATACCTGCAACAGGCGTTCTTCCGCCGTTTTTGATGTTTGCGGCAGTACGCGCGATAGCTCCGGTAGCAGGGATTCCGCCGAAAAGTGCGGACGCGATATTTCCTGCGCCCTGAGCCGTCAGTTCCATATTTGAGCGGTGCTTTGAACCTATCATACCGTCGGCAACAACGCACGACAGCAGCGATTCAACGGCAGCGAGAACGGCTATTGTAAGGGCGTTCGGAATCAGCGCACGTATACGTCCGAGGCTGACTTCGGGCAGGCTGAATGAGGGCGGAGCTGATGAAATTGTGTAAAGATCGCCGATAGTATTTACGCTGATGCCGCTGATTTTAACAATCGCCGCGCCGACAATTACAGCGATAAGCGACGGCGGAATTTTTTCAAGTTTTTTCGGCCAGAAAATAAGGATAGCCAGCGAAAGCAGGCCTATCAGGACTGCCTGATAATTAAAAGTATCTGCGCTGCGTATAAGTTCCATGACCTTTTCGGTAGTCTCTATGGGCGAGCCTGAAAAAGACATTCCACAGAAATCCTTGATTTGTCCTATCACGATAGTTACGGCGATTCCGAATGTGAAGCCTGCCGTGATGGTATTGGGGATATATTTTATCAGATTTCCGAATCTGCACAATCCCATGATTATCAGGAAAATTCCCGCCATTACGGTAGAAATTGCAAGCCCGTCCATTCCCTCGGAAGCGACGATACCTGCGACTATGGTGGCGAATGCTGCCGTCGGGCCTGCTATCTGTACGCGGCTTCCGCCGAGGAACGATACGATAAAGCCTGCGGTTATCGCCGTGTAGAGACCGCGTTCGGGGCTTACTCCGGAAGCGAGAGCGAGGGCGATAGAAAGAGGCAGCGCGATGATAGCTACGATTATACCCGAAATCACGTCCTTTACGAACTGTGCCTTGGTATAATTTTTCATGACGGAGAAAAGCTTTGGTTTAAGTTTTTCTTCTGTTTTCTTTTTTGGCAATGTTTCTGTTGATTCCATTTTTTCCTCCTGCAATTGAACTTGTTATTAAAGCATATTTTAATTAAACACGCTTTAAATTATATCACCGCAGGAAGAAAATAGCAATAGTATTTTGCATATTTGTGAAATATCAACTGTTTTTTTGTCAGAATTATAAAATTTTTACTATTTCTTGGAAAACCTCGGAATAATGCTCGTCTGTCAAGCCGAAATCTTTGCTTTTGTAAGTCCACGCGGCGTGAGCGATGCCGAATTTCTCAAGCGCATTATGAATATCCCGAAACCATTTTACTGTGCTTTCCGTATCAGCAAGGTCGATGACGCCGTATTCGCCGCAATAAAGGGGAACATTGTATTTGTTACTGATATTTACCGCGTCAGAGAATAATTCTTCAAAATATCCCTGATCGAAAATTTTGCCGTCGTAGTTCAATTCGCTGTCATAAATTTCGCCGAAGTATTTATGTGAAATTTGGCGGTATTCCGCGGGCGCGTCAGGATATTTCAACTTAAAATCAGAAGGCATATTTTTCACCCAGTAAGCCGACTGATGAGTGAAAATAAGCGGATTGTAGCAATGAAACGTGAACACGATATTTTCGTCGGCAGGCTTTTCAAGGGCGGAAAGTCCCTCTATGCTCGAATTTTCATATCCGCCGATAATTATCCTTATATCGGTGTTTATCGTGCGTATTGCGGCGATAGTTTCCGCTGTGAGCGAGTTCCATTCTTCGGAGGTATTTCTGTCAGTGATCTCGTTCAGCAGTTCAAAAGCGGCAATATCGTAATATTTGCCGAATCTGCGCGCCATTTCTTTCCACAGCTCAATGAATATCGTCTGTAGCCTGCGGTCATGAAAAAGATCACAGCATGATTCGTCGTCAAAAACATATCCGCAGGCTTTATGCAGGTCGAGAATTATTCTCAGCCCATATTTTCTGCACCACAGAATACATTCTTCAATGCGGCGAAAACCGTTTTCGATAAAACTGCCGTCGTTGTTCTGGATTATTTCATAATCTATGGGAAGTCTTACATGATCAAGCCCTAATGACGAAATATAGGCGATATCGGATTCAGTAACGAAGTTGTCAAGATGTTTTTCGGTAAAATTTCCGCCGCTGCATTGAGAGAGCCAGCCGCCTAAATTTATGCCTTTTTTGTAACCTGTAAATTCTCTCATAATAGTTATTCCTCCTGTAAGAGCCTGGATTTGTTGATATTATTATATCATGACAATTTTGGTTTTAATATCAGAATAATGCCGTTTATGTTAAAATTATGATGTGTTATTGTCGCTAAATGAAAAACTATTGACTTTATAGGCAATTTATGCTAAAATTTACATTAGAGTTTTTAACATACTCGAAGAATGGATTTGGAGGAATAGAAATGGAGTACTGTAAATATTGCGGAAAAAAACTTGACAAAAACGGCAGATGTACCTGCAAGGATTTTTTAAAGGAAAATCCCGAAAAGGAAAGCGTTGATACAGAAGTGATTTTTGACGGAAAAAAGCCGATAAAGGCTGACGCACTCACTAAAGACAAGTTAAAGAAATACGGAATATTGGCAGCGGTCGCGGCTGTGATACTGCTGATATTCATATTGGCAGCGGCAATATATTTTTCTGCAAACGCATACAAAACTCCTATCAAAGACGTTATAAAAGGCGTAAACAAGGCGGATACCGAGCTTATCCTTGAATCCGTTTATACAGAGGACGCCCTTGCGGAAAAGCGCGTGACCGTAAAAAACAGCGAGCTGACATGGAAGGATTACCTGAAACAGAATGATAAAAAAATAGATTCCAAGCTTGACGAAGCCGGATTCAAGCGCGCTAAATACGATATCGTCGCTAAAGAAAAGCTTAGCGGCAGCAATCTTGAAGAGATCGAGAAATTCTACGCCGACGAATATGGAATTGACGTAAAAAAGGCTTATCGCGTTGAGGTGGAATTTGTATTCAAGACCAAGGGCGGTGAGGAAACTCCGAACTGCTGGCTCACGGTCGTAAAACTTAAAAATGAGGGCTGGAAATTCTGCCCGAAATTCAGCGAAAATGCGTACTACATAACCGAAGCTGTCAGCATTGAATAAGAACCGGTATAGTATCCCGATGCTTCTATGAGAACTTGTGTTCATAGGATAT
>DETO01000070.1:48170-51783 GCA_002362135.1 Ruminococcus sp. UBA3286
ACAAATCCTATGAACACAAGTTCTGAGAAAAAGTTCTAACTTACTGCACACGAAGGAAGTGTTTTTGTGTCATTGATAATCTTGCGGCAGACAGTCATAATGCTCATACTTATGCTGGTCGGCGTGATTTGCCGTAAAACAGGCATAATCAGTTCGGAATCAAACAAAGAATTATCAAAATTCGTATTGCAGGTAGTCAATCCTGTTATGATATTCATGTCGTATCAGACGGAATTGCGCGGCGATCTGGTTCGCAATCTTTTAATAGCGTTCGCGCTTTCGGTTGCGGTATTCCTGATAATGATCGCCGCCACGTATCTGTTTATCAGAAAAAAGGAAAAACGCGAAATCGAAATAGAGCGGTTTTCCGCGATATATTCAAACTGCGGCTTCATGGGTATACCGCTTGCAAAGGCGATATTCGGCATGGAGGGAGTGTTCTATATCACGGCATTTCTGACCGTGTTCAATATTTTGGCATGGACTCACGGGATAATTCTCCTCACGGGAGAGCGCGATATGAAAAAGGTAGTGAAGGTATTCTATTCGCCGACGATGATCGCAATAGCGCTGGGACTGGTTGCATTCTTTTGTCAGCTCAGACTTCCTGAACTTCCTGCCGACGCACTGAATTACATAGCAGATCTGAATACGCCGCTTGCAATGGTAGTATCGGGAGTGAGTATGGCTGAAACAAATCTGTTGGGAATGCTGAAAAAAGGCGGAGTATACCGTACGTGTTTAATAAGATTGATTATACTTCCTGTAATATTATCCCTCGCGCTTTTATTCATTCCCGTAAGCATGAAAGTTAAACTGATCATACTTGTAGCGGCTTCTGCGCCTCCTGCGACAATGTGTACTTTGCAATGTTTGCGATGCGGCAAAAATTATTTATACTCATCGGAGATTTTTACTGCGGGAACATTACTTTCCGTACTTACCCTTCCGCTTATCGTAAAATTTACGGAATTTTTAACAAAAATATTTTGTTAGGTTTGTTTATAACGCTGATTTTTAGAATTTTTACTCGAAAGGGTTTATTTTTTAGTGCGTTTGTGTTATAATAAATATATTATTTGGGTGATCTGAAGTGTGCCTGCGTGATTTTGCGGGCAGACTTTAAATACTGATCTTGCAGATCGGTATGTGGCAAACTCGGCTTCTCTACGTCTAATTAAGAGGGAATGTCATAGGTTACCGCCAATTGGATTGCTCCTTTTAGGCAAAACAAATTTATAAGGAATGGAGTTTATGCAAATGGAAAAAAGAGGCATCAGTAAACTGGATCTGAAAAGACGTAATCGAATGCAGATCCTGAGAATAATCAGAGAATGCGGCCCTATTTCAAGAGTTGACGTGGCAAGCGCGCTTGAAATAACAAGAGCTGCCGTTACGATCATTACAAACGAAATGATCGAAGAGGGCGTATTGGTTGAGATCGGCGAGGCACCGGTCAATACCGAAAAGCTTCAGAAGGGCAGAAGAAAGATCCTTATCGACATTAATATAAACAGCCGCTTTGCACTCGGCGCAACGGTTGATGAAAAAGAAGTTAGTATAGGTCTGACCAATCTTAATTCGGAAATTCTCGATAAGTCGAGCATGGTCATCGACGAGAGAACTACCAGCAAGGACATTATCAATTACATAATCAAGGCGTGCAATACAATGATCGAGAACAGCGCGCTGACAAAGGATAAAATACTCGGTCTCGGCGTAGGCGTAGTTCCCTCAATGTGGGGAAAACTCAAGATTTTCTTCAAGGACGGCGAACTTGATTTCACGGGCTTTATCGAAAAGCTTTCAAGCGGTCTCGATATCGATATCCATTGCGGAAATGCTGTCGGACTTATGGCTCTTGCAAGCAACGATTTCCGTACACGCGCAGGATATCAGACGAATATGGCGTTCCTGCACAACGGCAATCAGGTAAACCTTGCTATTGTTAATAAAAACGAACTTTCCAGCGATTATATTTCCTATACTTCTATGATAGAGAAATTCATCGTATGTCCCAACGGCAGGGCTTATGAGGGTTATCCCAACGGCTCGGTAAAGGCTGAACTTTCAAGATCGGCTCTCCATTCGGCTTTCTGCGAGATATATTCCAAGGATAAGACGCCTATTCTGTACGATATTACCGAGGGCGACAAGAACAAGATCAATATCGATAACGTATTTATGGCGCTTATGCGCGGCGAAGAGCCTGTTAAGAATCTGGTCGACGATATAATCGCTAAGTATACCGTACTTATCAATAACATCGCTATCAGCCATTTTGCGAAGAAGATCGTGCTGCATAATTTCAAGCTCAATGAAAAGCAGTTCGACTATGTAAAGCGCGAGATGATACATCTTGTAAGCGAGGAGATAGCCGACAGAGTTGTACTCAGCAAGCTGGACGGCAAGAATAATTTCCTTGGTGGTTGCGCTCTTATCATTCAGAATAATTTCTATACAAAGGGCGGAATGCACTAATAACGCTTTGATAAATGGCAAAAAAACTGCTGTAAGAAATTGATCTTACAGCAGTTTTTGATTTTTAATTAAAGATTCTTAAACTCCGCAGTCTTCATAATCTTTCCAGCGTTCGAAATACGCCTTGTTGCTCCAGCCCTTGTAGAGAATATATAAAATAGCTGCAACTACGATAAATATCGCGCCCACGATAGGTAGAGACATGGAGAGAACTTTCTTCGGATTTGGTAACATTTTCTTTTCACTCATAATTTATCACCTTACTCGGCGGGAGCGTCAGATGCGCCGCCGTTCATCTCAGCCATAAGTCTTGCAAATTCGGCGTCAACTTTGGCGTTTTTTTCAATTTCTTCAAAGGATTCGGTCAGATCGTCTTCCGCCGTTCCTGCAATTTCGGAGAAAGCGTCTGCTTCGGCTTCCTTGCTCTGTACTCTTTCTTCCATGCGGTTGAATTTTTCCATTGCGCTGCTGCCGTCAAAATTTCCCTGCGACTTTGCAATTGCGCTTCTGGTATCAGCCATTTTTGAACGCGCAATAAGCATTGCCTGACGGGATTTAGCTTCGTCAAGTTTGGCTTTCAGAACTTCTACCTGATCGCCGATAGCCTCGGTCTGCGCCGAGATCGACTCATACATTTCCTTATAGCTTGCAACGTCCTCGTCTGCCTTGACCTTTCTGCGGAGAGCCTCTTTTGCGAGATCTTCATTACCCTGTGAAATGGCAGCCTTAGCCTTACCTTCCCAATCTGCGGAAACTTTAACGGCGTCCTCGTACTTCTTCTGCGCAAGGCGCTCGCTTGCCTTTGCTCTTCCGTAATTCTGAGTAGCCTTGGTAAGTTCTTTCTGCATATCGATTATTATCTGCTTGACCATTTTTTCAGGATCTTCCGCCTTATCAAGAAGATCGTTGATATTGGATTTGAGTATATCACTGATTCTGCTGAATACTCCCATATTAACCCTCCTGTTCGTATTGCAGCGCATTGAACATTCTGCGCTGTATAAATTTGGAACTTGTTTTTAAGTATAATCAGGTAATGCCTGCGCATTTGCCTGATTATATTATACGATATTTATTGTGAATTGTCAATACATTCGCTGAATATCTCTGCGGAAATCAATTTTTACTTGTG
>DETO01000063.1 GCA_002362135.1 Ruminococcus sp. UBA3286
AATCCACGCACAAATCCTATGAACGCAAGTTCTAAAAAATAGCATTCACAATCGTCCAAACCAAATATAAAGGAGTTTTTTAACATGAATTGGTATGATAACGCCATAATCTATCACATCTACCCCCTCGGTTTCTGCGGAGCGCCGAAATTCAACGACTTCAGCAATGACGATGTTACTTATCGCCTTGATAAAGTACTCGACTGGATTCCTCATTTCAAGGAAATGAACGTTGACGCTGTCTATTTCGGCCCTGTTTTCGAATCTGTAGAGCATGGCTACGATACTGTTGATTACAAGAAGATCGACCGCAGACTCGGCGATAATAATTCTTTCCGCTTTATCTGCGACCGTCTCCATGAAGCAGGAATCAAAGTTATTCTCGACGGCGTTTTCAACCATGTCGGCAGAAAATTCCCGCAATTCGTAGACGTTCAGGAAAAGAGACAGGGTTCGGGCTACTGCGACTGGTTCCAGAATCTCAACTTCGGCGGACAGTCTCCCTGCGGCGACCCTTTCTGGTATGAGGGCTGGAACGGTCATTACAACCTCGTTAAGCTGAATCTCCGCAATGTAGGCGTATGCGATCATATCATCGACGCCGTAAATTACTGGATAGAATCTTTCGGTATCGACGGAATCAGATTCGACGCGGCAGACTGCATCGACTTCGACTTCTTCAAGAGAATACGCAATTTCTGCAAGGGAAAAAAGCCTGATTTCTGGCTCATGGGCGAGATAATCCACGGCGACTACAACAGATGGGCGAATCCCGAAATGCTCGACAGCGTTACCAACTATGAATGCTATAAAGGAATTTATTCCTCGCATAATGATAAAAACTACTACGAGATAGACTATTCCATCAACCGTCAGTCGGGCGCAAACGGCGGTATATACAAGAATATCAATCTTTACAATTTCGTTGACAACCACGATGTAAACAGACTGGCAAGCACGGTAAACAATCCTGCTCACCTGCCGCTTATCTACACTCTTATGTATTCCATGCCCGGAATCCCCTCTATCTATTATGGAAGCGAATACGGAATTCAGGGCCGCAAGGAGAATAATTCCGACGACGGTCTTCGTCCGTGCCTGCATCTTGCCGATATGGAGCGTGAGAATACCGAGCTGTACAAGCATATCGTAAAGCTCGGCAGAATCTACAAGGCTTATCCTGCGCTCAGAACGGGCGGTTATGAGAGAATGCAGATAACAAATCAGCAGCTTCTCTTCAAGAAAGTTCAGGGCGATCAGACTGTATATGTTGCCCTCAACCTTGCGGATTATCAGTATGATTTCAATTTCGGAACTCATCTTCCCGCTCTCGTTGACGTTATCGGCGCAAATCAGGTAAACGTTGAAAACGGCAACGCGCATATCAGTATGCCGCCTTTCTCTTCAATGATAATCGTTTCCGACGATATCGTCAATACAGAACCCGACGCCGCTCCTGCTCATGAGGAAAATGCAGATCAGGATACCGAGGTCGTTATCGGCGCGCATTACCGCCACTACAAGGGCAATGAGTACGAAGTTATCGCAGTTGCTCGCCACAGCGAAAATAATGAGGAACTCGTTATTTACAAGAATGTTTCCGACGGCGCAGTCTGGGCAAGACCGAAGGCTATTTTCTGCGGCAAGGCAGGAGACGGCTCTGTCAGAAGATTTGTTAAACTTTAATTTTTTTCAAATTGAATAAAATTAAAAAAATCCGCCCATAATAAGATCACAGGGACGAATTCCCGAGTATGCAGAACCCAAAAGTTCTGTTCCGCGATATGCGGAGAAAGGTCTATATTATGAGCAAGAATAAGTCATCACAGCCTGATTTTGACAACAAGCAGAAAAACAACGACTGCACAAACAGCAGCAGTCAGCCTTATTTCGGCGATAAGCCGCAGACAACAACTTCAACTAAATCCAAGACGTCGAAAAATTATACAGACTAAATACGGGTAAAACGGCAAACGGCATGGAAGTTTCACAGCTTCCGTGCCGTTTTTTTCATTTGCCTTGCATACTTGTACGAGTTAGTGAATATAATTCTACAAAGCATTTTTCAAGGAGGTCATTATGGATTTTAAGATCAACAAAGAAACTATCCCGTCTGCGGAGATAGTCTACAGCGGCATACAGGAACAGGGCGTGGAACTCGACTATATCCTCCCCGATTACTACCCCGATGTTTTCAGGCTTATCCGCTGCGACGTCTGCCCCGTTATCGCCGATCATTCGATAAACGGCGACCGCCTTTCCTATGAACTTAAATGCGATATAACGCTCCTCTACTGCGATGAGGAAAGCGGCGCGGTTCAATGCATAACCCAGAAACAAACGTTTTCAAAATCAGTGGAACTGAAAAAATCTCTTGTCGCCGCGGAAGTAATTCTTTCGCCGAAAACCGATCATGTGAATTTCCGCGCAGTCAACAAACGCCGTCTCGACGTCCGCGGAGCAGTTTCCGTGAAGATTTCCGTCAGCAGCGAGAGAAATCAGGAGGTCATAAGCGACGCTTTCGGTATGAATATTCAGCTGAAAAAAATGCCGCTCAAATACGCTTCCAAAAAGCTGACCGCCGAGAAAATGATTCAACTTAGCGAAGATATGGAGCTTACTCCCGCGCAGTCGCCCGTTATCGGTATCATACGCACTCAATGCAGCGTAAGCGGCTGCGAGAAGAAGATAGTTTCGGGAAAACTCCTTGCAAAAGGCGATATTACCGTGAAAATGCTGTATTCATGCAGTTCGGGGATAGAGCCTATGGACTATTCAATGCCGTTCAGCCAGATTGTTGACATGGAGGGAATCGACGACAGCTTTGAATGCACGGTAAGCGCGGAGGTCATCGGGTGCAGCATAACGCCTTCCGCCGATAAAAACAATGAAAACCGCATTCTGCGCATAGAACCTGAAGTGCGTATAAGCTGCCGCGCCGTGAAATTTTCCGAGATCATGGTTGCCGCCGACGCCTATTCGACGGTCTACCCGTGCGAAACGATGATTGAAAATATCCGTGCGGAACAGCTTCCGTCAGCTTATGTAGAGGTATTCAGGCATACCGCCAGACTTGCCGAGGGAGACAGCGTTCCGAAGAATATCTATGCCATGTGGTGTACGCCGAAAAATATAAATACGCGCCTTGGAAGCGACGGTCGGTCGGTCGTTATTTCGGGAATGCTTACTTATTCCATGGCTGCGGAGGACGCTTCCGGAGCGATCATAATGCCCGACAGGGACGAAGCCTTTGAAGAAACTATCGAGATAGGCGACGATCTTTCCGGAGCGGTAGTTACAGCTGATATTGTCGGCACAGATATTTCTTACAACATATCTTCTGAGGGCATACTTAATGCGAAAGCCGATATCACGGTAAGGATAAGCGCGGGCAGTTCCTTCGATCTGAGAGCGCTTACCGACGTTACTATCGACGATTCCGTGAAAAAACAGCGCGACGGCGACTATGCGTTCAAGCTTTATTTCGGCGTGGAAAATGAAGATATATGGGATATTGCAAAGCGATGCAGTACGGGAGTCGAAGCCATTATGGAAGAAAACGATCTTGCGGAAAGACGCCTTGAAAGCGGCAGTATGCTGCTCATTCCCATAATTGAATAATTATAAAGGAGCAAACTATGGCTAAAGATATTTACAGCAGCATTGCCGAACGCACAGGCGGCGATATTTATATCGGAGTAGTCGGCCCTGTCAGAACGGGAAAATCTACTTTTATAAAACGTTTTATGGAATCGCTGGTGATTCCGAATATTAAGAGCGAATTTATGCGCGAGCGCGCTATTGACGAGCTTCCGCAGTCGGCGGCAGGCAAGACTATCATGACCACCGAGCCGAAATTCATTCCCGAAGAAGCCGTGGAAGTAAGTCTGGGAGACGGCGCGGTATTCAACGTCCGCCTTATCGACTGCGTCGGCTATATCGTCCCCAGTTCTATAGGCTACATCGAAAACGAACAGCCGCGTATGGTAATGACGTCGTGGTTTGATGAGGAAATTCCCTTTAATATGGCGGCGGAGATAGGTACGCAGAAAGTTATCACAGATCATTCGACTATCGGTCTTGTGGTCACTACGGACGGAACTATCTCCGATATTCCGCGGAGTGAATACGAAGAATGCGAAGAGCGCGTCATTGGCGAACTGAAAGATCTGGGAAAGCCTTTTGTGGTGATACTGAATACCGTGAATCCGACCGCTCCCGAAGCGAAGGCAATGGCGGCGCAGCTTTCGGAAAAATACGACGCAAAGGTTATCCCTGTCAACTGCCTTAGCCTTGACGACGACGATATAAAGGAAATAATCCGCGAAATTCTCTATTCGTTCCCCGTGCGCGAAATAAATATCCGAACAGCGCGCTGGATAAATACCCTTGAAAAAGGTCATTGGCTGAAAACGGAAATTCTCGGCTGCATTCGCGAAGCTGCTAAGGGAATTCGTCTTGTGCGCGAAGCCGAAGCTGCGGCTGCGGCAATGGAGCAATGTCCGCACATAATCAGCGCGGTCACAACTTCTATCGACCTCGGAACAGGCTCGGTAACCATAACAGCCGACCTTGACAGCAGTCTTTTCTATCGAATTCTCGGCGAAGCTACAGGGATAGAACTTAAAAGCGAAAGCGATCTCATGCCGCTGCTCATGGAACTGAACGAGATAAAAAAGCAGTATAACAGAATCGCCCCTGCCCTTGCGGAAGTCGAAGCGACAGGTTACGGTATCGTAATGCCCGAACTGGAGGAACTTACGCTGGAAGAGCCGAAAATAATCAAGCAGGGCGGCAAATACGGCGTAAAATTAAAGGCGTCCGCTCCGTCGATACATATGATGCGGGCGAACATCAACACCACCGTATCCCCTATTGTCGGCACGGAGAAGCAGTCCGAGGAGCTGGTCATGTATCTGCTTGACGGATTTGACGATAATCCCACGAAGATATGGGAGAGCAATATTTTCGGAAAATCGCTCCACGAACTTGTCAACGAGGGGCTGCACAATAAGCTGTACAAAATGCCCGTTGACGCGCGCATGAAGCTTCAGGAAACGCTGGAACGCATAATCAATGACGGATGCAGCGGTCTGATATGCTTTATTCTTTAAATTTTATGAAATATATATAAAATTAGCTGTATAATTCTATGAATTCATACAAACTTTAAAAAGATTTCGTCTTTTTCCCTCTTTAGATTCACTTATTATATAATGAATCTTAAGGGGGATCATTTTATGAAAAAAATTATAACTTTCCTCATTGCCGTTTCGATGATGACGGCGGCTTTCTCATGCAGCGATAATATAAATATAAATAACCAGCATAATTCCGCGGAAACTTCCATGACCGATCAAATTTATTTCAAGGAAGCTGAAATAACCATGTCCGACGATTTCAGCTCCATAATTTCTATCGATAAGTATGACGACCACATTCTTGTATTTGGCGAAACTACGTCAGGAAATACCGTAGGCTATCTGACGAACGCAAGTTTTGACGAATACGAAATTCTCGATTTCAAGCCAAAAAGCGGCGAAATAGTCAAATCCGCCTGCCTCGGTAAATTTGACAGAACGGCTGTTCTCACATATCTTGACGGCAAAACTTTTCTCTATGTTTTCGACAGATCAGGCAATATAGCCGTGGAATCCGATCTTGACGAAATGATTCCCGATCAGGAGCGCAGCGCGGAGATAATTCCCAATGACGACGGATTTATTATCAATATTGACGGTCAGATTCTTGCTGCGATCGACAAAGACGGCGGATATTCGGGAGATATCGACCTGAAGGGCATGAGCGTTTTCGGATTTTCCAAAAACAGCGAGGGAATCCCGACGGCAATACTGAATTCTCCCGATAATACGACCGAAACGGCTTCTGTTGAAAACCTTGCTTTCGGGGAAAGTCATAAATGCAGCAGTCTTTCCAATTCCGCATTTGCTGTCTGCGGCGGCGTCGGAAAATACTCCCTTGTGGCAAATTTCGGAAACGGACTGTACGGCTTAAACGGCGATGAATGGGTAAAACTCACGGATTTCGCCGATCTCGGATTTTCGGGTTACGAACTGTCGGGGATTATTGCAACAGGCGAAAAAGAATTCGCCGCGCTAATACACAACGCGCAGGGATTCGATATAATACAAAACCGCCTTTCGATTTATCTCAGCGAAAATTACGGATAATTATTACTTGTGCGGCATTATCAGGGGAGACGCTGCCTCCCCCGAACCCCCTCTGCAAAA
>DETO01000115.1:0-392 GCA_002362135.1 Ruminococcus sp. UBA3286
TAAAATAAGAAAATATGTTCTAATGCTTTATTTTTTTATGAAACTATGGTATAATATAAAAGCAATAGACTTTTACGTGAAAAGACAGGAGTGATAATATGGATCGGTTCAGACTTGTTTCGGAATTCGCACCGTCCGGAGATCAGCCGCAGGCTGTAGACAAGCTTGTAAACGGCTTGAATTCGGGAAAAAAGGAACAAATTCTCCTTGGCGTTACCGGTTCGGGAAAAACTTTTACAATGGCGAACGTTATAGCGAGAGTGAATAAGCCAACTCTCGTTCTTGCCCATAATAAAATCCTTGCCGCCCAGCTATGCTCGGAATTCAAGGAATTTTTCCCCGATAATGCCGTTGAATATTTTGTGTCGTATTATGATTATTATCAGCCTGAA
>DETO01000115.1:667-12351 GCA_002362135.1 Ruminococcus sp. UBA3286
TATTATGATTATTATCAGCCTGAAGCTTATGTTGCAAGCACCGACAGCTATATTGAAAAGGTGTCGTCTATTAATGATGAGATAGATAAACTGCGCCATTCAGCTACAACTGCTCTTGCCGAACGCCGCGACGTTATTATAGTTTCAAGCGTATCGTGCATTTATTCTTTGGGAAGTCCGGAAGAATACCGCTCGAATGTGGTATCCGTGCGGCAGGGTATGGAAAAATCGCGGGAGCAGCTTATTGCCGAACTGGTAAAGATTCGCTACGAACGCAATGATATCGCTTTCGAGCGAAATAAATTCAGGGTGCGCGGCGACGTCGTTGAGATATTTCCTGCAATGTCAAGCGATACGGCGATACGCGTTGAATATTTTGGCGACGAGATCGACCGTATATCGGAGATAAACGTCGTTACGGGCGAAGTAAAGGCAGTTATATCTCATGCGGCGATTTTTCCTGCTACGCATTATATTGTGGGCGATGACAAACTCGACGCCGCTATGGAAGAACTTGACCGCGAACTTGCCGAGCGTATCGACTATTTTCAGCGGAATAACAAGCTTGTGGAGGCGCAGCGAATCGAACAGCGCACTCACTATGATATGGAGATGATACGCGAAGTCGGCTATTGCAGCGGCGTTGAAAACTATTCACGCGTGCTTTCGGGACGACCTCCGGGAAGCACTCCCATGACGCTTCTCGATCATTTTCCGAAAGATTTCCTGCTTATCGTCGATGAAAGTCATGTAACTCTTCCGCAGGTTCGCGGAATGTATGCAGGCGACAGGGCGCGTAAAGAAAATCTGGTCGAGTACGGATTCCGCCTGCCAAGTGCATTCGATAACCGTCCGCTTAATTTTGATGAATTCAATGCGCACATAAATCAGGCGATATACGTCAGCGCAACTCCAGGACAGATCGAAAGGGAGAAAACGGATATTATAGTTGAACAGCTTATTCGTCCTACAGGTCTTGTCGATCCGGAAGTAATTGTGAAGCCTACTCAGGGACAGATAGACGATTTGTATTCCGAAATAAACAAGCGTATCGAACGTCATGAACGCGTGCTGATAACGACATTGACGAAAAAAATGGCGGAAGATCTTACTTCTTTTTACGAGGGAATGGGCGTTAAGATAAGATATCTGCATCATGATATAGATACGATAGAGCGTATGGAGATAATCAAAGATCTGCGAAACGGTATATTTGATGTGCTTGTGGGAATAAATCTTCTCCGTGAGGGTCTGGATATTCCGGAAGTAAGCCTTATCGCCATACTTGACGCCGATAAAGAGGGATTTTTGCGAAGCGAAACTTCTCTTATACAAACTATAGGACGAGCCGCCAGAAATGCCAACGGACAGGTAATAATGTATGCCGACAGCGTGACAGGCTCAATGGAGCGTGCAATCATGGAGACGGAACGCCGCCGCAGTCTGCAAATTGCTTATAATAAAGAACACGGAATAGTTCCGAAAACTATTATCAAGGAGATACGCGACGTACTTGAAATTACATCGAAACCGAAGCTGGAAAGCAAAAATTTCAAAAAGAATATGTCCGCAGCCGAAAAGCAGCAGCTTATCGACAGGCTTACTGTTGAAATGAAGAATGCGGCGAAAATGCTTGAATTTGAACACGCGGCTTATCTGCGTGACAAGATACACGAATTAAAAGGTGAGTGAATATGATCAATAAAATAGTAATTAAAGGCGCAAGGGCAAATAATCTGAAGAATATTGATGTCGAACTTCCGCGCGATAAGCTTATCGTTATGACGGGACTTTCAGGTTCGGGAAAATCTTCTCTTGCATTTGACACTATATATGCCGACGGTCAGAGAAGATATGTGGAAAGCCTTTCTTCTTATGCAAGAATGTTCCTCGGTCAGATGGAAAAGCCCGACGTAGACAGCATCGAGGGGCTTTCTCCCGCTATTTCGATAGATCAGAAAACTACGTCGAAAAATCCGCGTTCGACAGTAGGAACGGTTACGGAGATATACGATTATCTGCGACTTCTTTATGCAAGAATAGGCGTTCCCCATTGTCCCGTGTGCGGAAGAGAAATTTCTCAGCAGACGATCGACAGCATGGTAGATAAAATTCTTGAAATGCCCGCCGGAACTAAAATTCAGCTTCTTGCTCCGATCGCGCGCAGCCGCAAGGGTACTTTTGCAAAGGAACTTGAATCTGCAAAAAAATCGGGATTTGTCCGCGTTCGAGCTGACGGGATAATGTATGAACTTACGGAAGATATAAAACTCGAAAAAAATAAGAAGCATAATATTGAGATAGTTGTTGACAGAATAATTGTAAAAGAGGGCATAGAGAGCCGTGTGACGGACAGCCTTGAAACGATATTTAAGCTGACCGAGGGACTTGCTATAGTTGACGTGATAGGAGGGGAGGAGATAATTTTTTCCCAGAATTTCGCCTGTCCGGAGCATAATATAAGCATTGGCGAACTTGAACCTGTAATGTTCTCGTTCAACAATCCTGTAGGCGCCTGCCCGAAATGTACAGGGTTGGGAATGTTTAGGCATATTGCTCCGAAAGCTATTGTGCCGAATGAAGATCTTTCTATATTGGAGGGAGCTATTTCCGCGCATGGCTGGAACAGTCTTGACGAAACTTCTATAGCGATGATGTATTATAAAGCGATCTCGAAGCATTATAATGTACCTCTTGATGTGCCTGTAAAAGAGCTGACGAAAGAGCAGCTTGATCTTTTCCTTTATGGAACGGGAGATACGGCGCTTGAACTTCATCGCCCCGAATCTCTTGGCGGCGGCGCGTATTCAACTCCCTTCGAGGGCGTTATACACAATCTCGAACGCCGTTACCGCGAATCCGGAAGCGATTATTCAAAGGCTGCCATAGAGGAATATATGACAGAATGCGTTTGCTCGCAATGCAAGGGAAAGAGACTGCGTCCCGAATATCTTGCGGTAACTGTAGGCGATAAAAATATAAGCGATCTTACGGAACTTTCAGTAAAAAAGGAACTGGAATTTTTCGACGGGCTTACTCTTACAAATAATGAAAAATTCATTGGCGAAAGAATAATCAAGGAGATAAAGGAACGCCTTGGATTCCTTAACAGCGTCGGTCTGGAATATCTTACGCTGTCGCGTTCTTCGGGAACTCTTTCGGGCGGCGAAAGTCAGCGAATTCGTCTTGCAACTCAGATTGGTTCATCGCTTGTGGGCGTGCTTTATATACTTGACGAGCCGAGTATCGGACTTCATCAGCGCGATAACGATAAGCTTATCGCCACTCTTAAAAGGCTTCGCGATCTCGGAAATACGCTTATCGTAGTCGAGCATGACGACGATACCATGCTCGCCGCCGATTATATTGTAGATATAGGTCCCGGAGCAGGCGTAAACGGTGGAAACGTCGTATTTGCGGGAACTGTAGATAAACTTCTGAAATGCAGAAATTCAATTACAGGTCAGTATCTCAGCGGCAGGAAGAAGATTCCCGTTCCGGCGAGCCGACGTGAGGGCAATGGCAAATTCCTGAAAATAAAAGGCGCGAAAGAGCATAATCTGAAAAATATCGATGTGAATATTCCGTTGGGCAAGCTGATATGCGTGACAGGTGTTTCAGGCAGCGGAAAATCTTCACTTGTTAATGAAATAATTTATAAAAATCTTGCGGCTCGGCTCAATCGCGCTAAAACTTCGCCGGGAGATTTTCGGAAAATGGAAGGGTTGGAAAATCTCGATAAGGTCATATGCATAGATCAGTCGCCGATCGGAAGAACTCCGAGATCGAATCCCGCCACGTATACAGGCGTTTTTACTGATATACGCGATCTTTTTGCAAAAACTCCCGACGCTAAGGCGCGCGGTTATAATAACGGCAGATTCAGTTTTAATGTAAAAGGCGGAAGATGCGAAGCCTGCGAGGGCGATGGAATCCTGAAGATCGAGATGCATTTTCTGCCCGATGTGTACGTTCCATGCGAAGTTTGCAAGGGCAGGCGTTATAACCGCGAAACGCTTGAAGTGCATTATAAGGGAAAATCAATATATGACGTGTTGGAAATGACTGTTGACGAGGGCGTTGAATTTTTCGAGCATCTCCCGAAAATTGCAAGAAAGCTGAAAACTTTGCAGCAGGTCGGACTTGGATATATAAAGATCGGGCAGCCTGCAACGACTCTTTCGGGCGGCGAAGCGCAGCGCGTGAAGCTGTCTACGGAACTTTCAAAACGTGCTACCGGTCAGACGATCTATATTCTCGACGAGCCGACGACGGGACTTCACACGGCTGATGTTCATAGGCTTATCGACGTTTTGCAGGAATTGACAGATCAGGGGAATACGGTGCTTGTTATTGAGCATAATCTCAATGTTATCAAGGCTGCCGATCATATTATCGATCTCGGCCCTGAAGGAGGCGACGGCGGCGGTACTATAGTCGCTCAGGGAACTCCCGAAGAAGTTGCTGATTGTCCGCAGTCCTATACAGGAAAATATCTTAAACCTTATCTGAATTAGCAGGCGTATTTGTGAAAAGTTACAAAAATATTAACAGTTCTGGGCGATTTCTTGACTTAGCTGATATTTTCATATATAATTAAAATAGAAGTATTATAAGAGTTGAGTTTTAGAGCTTGTTTGGCATATTCAAGCAAGATGTGTGTGAAAGGATGCTAAACAGGCTCTTGGATGAAAGGAGGGTTTATAATGAAAAAGACAGTGAAGACCTTGATGACGGCAGCTCTTTTTGCAGCTTCAGCCGCGGCTGCCATGTCGGCATACGATCCTGCTGCGGAGGAAATTCAGGACGTATACGGTCCTGCACCCGATTATCCGTCAATCGAAGAAACGAATGATATCAAAACTGACGAGCCTCCCATGACTACGACAGAAACAGATGTGTTTGATCAGCCTGTCTACGGGCCGCCTTGGGTTCCGCAAACAGAATCAACGACTACCACCGTGTCAACTGATGAGCCGCCTATCGTGACAACGATGCAGACTAATCCGCCTGCGCCGGTTTATGGGCCGCCTTGGGTGATGATCGACGAGAAAGAATGGCTCGGCGATCTTAATTTGGATGGCTCAATTGATGTATACGATATGATTGCGCTGAGAAAGTATATAATCAGCGGTGAAGATGCCATAAGCGTGGATGATTGGGAAAAACTGCGCGCCGACGTGAATAAGGACGATGAAGTTGGAATGGCTGACCTTATTATGCTTCAAAAGTATTTGCTGGGAAGTATAGACAGCTTTTCCGTGAAGGAGTAAAAATGCTTGACGTAAATGTAAAAAAAGATAACATGAAAACTCTTGAGGCTTATCGCGCAGGGTTGATGATCAAACCGCAGCTTCGTCATCTGTTTCTGGAACTGACTTTGCGCTGCAATGAAAGATGTCTCCATTGCGGCAGCAATTGCGGCGATCAGCGTTCCGAGGAGCTGACAGTTTCTCAGTATTCTAAATTTCTTGCGGAAGTCAAGGGCGATTTCGGAATCACCAATAAAATGCTCTGCATTACGGGCGGGGAACCGCTTTTGCGCAAGGATTTTTTTGATATTATGGCGACTGCCCACGAATTGGGATTCCATTGGGGAATGACAAGCAACGCTACTCTGATCGACGACAGCGTTGCGAAGGAATTGAAGCGCGTCGGTATGGGAACTATTTCCGTAAGCATCGACGGCCTTGAGGAAACTCACGACGCGTTCAGACGTACAGCAGGCGGCTGGAAAAAGGCTATGAACGGTATCGAAAGTCTTATCCGCGCCGACGCATTCAAGCACGTTCAGGTCACAACTGTTGTTACTCATCAGAATATCGGGCAGCTTGATGAACTGTACAAGATCTTTAATGATATGGACATAGATTCTTGGCGCATAATAAATATAGAACCTATCGGGCGTGCGAAACAGCATCCGGAACTGCTTCTCACTGACGATGATTATCGCTTTATGTTTGAATATATCAGGAATAAACGAATTGCCGGAGAGCCTGTTACATATGGGTGCAGCCATTATCTTGGACTGGAATACGAACGCGAAGTACGAGATTGGTATTACATATGTACTGCTGGAACGTATATAGCGAGCGTTATGGCGAACGGTGATATTACGGCTTGTCTCGATATTGAACGCCGCCCGGAATTTGTACAGGGAAATATCCTGAAAGATCGTTTTAAGGACGTATGGGAAAACAGATTTGAGATATTTCGCCGCGATCTTGGCGACGATAATGAAAAATGCCGAAATTGCTCGGAAAAGTGCCGCTGTCACGGTGATTCTTACCACAGCTGGGATTTCAATAAAAACGAACCGCAGCTATGCTTTAAAGATATTCTTTTTTAGAACTTGTTCTTAATTTGTATTAATCGTCCATGCAGGAAATGTTCCCGTAATTTGGAAAAGTTTCTGCATGGATTTTTTTGCATTAGAGTCTAAGAGCCTGTTTAAAATCTCGCTTCGCACGTATTTTCGGCAAATTTTGCTGAATCCTGCGTCAAAAATCCTTGCCATACGACAGTATGCCTGCGGATTTTTTCCTTGTCTTCAGCAAAATTATGCTCGAAAACCCGCACACATCGAGATTTTAAACAGGCTCTAAAAATACTCTTAGATCGGAGGAAAAATGGAGTTTTTGACAAAACTGCTGAGGTCGCAGCTGTCTCTGGTTAATAAGCTGTCAGATTCGTGCTGTATTAAAAATTCGCGAGCTGTTCAGGATAAACTTGGCAGTATTATGGCGCATGAATATCTGACGGACGTAATTTATCACGCTATTGATTCAGCGGAATTTCAGGGGGAATATATAATCCCGAATAACAGGGAAAACGACGGCGTGATACTCTATCTGCACGGCGGAGGATACTGCTCCGGCGATATGCAGTATGCAAAGGGGTTCGGCACTATTCTTGCGGCTCAGGAGAATATTGATGTATGCTGTACGGCGTATCGACTTGCTCCGGAAAATCCATTTCCTGCCGCGCTTGACGACGCAACGTCAGCATATCGCAGACTTTTGAAAGACGGCTATTCACCTGAAAAAATCATTCTTTGCGGTGAATCGGCAGGCGGCGGACTGGTATTTTCCCTTGTCCTCAGATTAAAGGAGGAAAATCTTCCAATGCCATGCGGAATTATTGCAATTTCGCCGTGGAGCGATCTTACCATGTCGGGAATTTCTTATGAGAAAAATCGCGAAAACGATCCGTCTATGACGCTGAAAAGGCTGCGCTTTTATGCGGAGCAGTATACGGAAAATGCTTCTGATCCTTTGGTATCTCCGCTTTTCGGCGATCTTGAAGGGCTGCCGCCGTCTTTGATATTTGTCGGCGGTGATGAAATTATGCTCAGCGATTCCGTGGAACTTCATAAAAAGCTTGTCGATTCGGGCTGCGTTTCAAATATTCGGATTGCTCCCGATATGTGGCATATTTACCTGCTTTACGGGATAAAAGAGGCGAAAGAGGACAGAAAACTGATCACTGATTTTTTGAAGGAGGTTTTGTATGGAGGAGCATAAACGTCAGCGCAGGTGGATGCGTCTTGATAATGCGGCAAAACTTTATCCTGCTGTCCGCACTAAAAATTGGTGCAATGTTTTTCGTCTTTCGATAACTTTAAATGAAAATATCGATCCCGACGTACTTCAAAAAGCTTTAAATGTGACCGTCAGGCGATTTCCCTCCATTGCAGTGAAGTTATGCAAAGGATTTTTCTGGTATTATCTGGAGGAGATAGAGTCCGCCCCGACTGTTATTCCCGACCGCTCTTATCCGTGCGGAAAAATGACGGCTGATGATATGAAAAAATGTGCATTTCGGGTCTTGTATTATAAGAAAAGGATCGCCGTGGAATTTTTTCATTCCCTTACGGACGGAAACGGCGGTCTGATTTTTCTGAAAACTCTTGCGGCGGAATATCTGACTCAAAAGAAAAATGCGGAGATTCCTGCCGAATGCGGCGTTCTTGACAGAAATGAAGAACCCAGCGATAGGGAATTTGAGGACAGCTTTTTGAAATATCATGGTCATAGGGCTTTTTCAAAGCGCGAACAGACGGCTTACAGAATGACGGGAACGAAAGAAAAAGATGATTTTCATGGTGTGACTATCGGTATAGTCGATCTGAAAGCCGTTCTGTCGGAGGCTAAAAAGCATGGAGTCAGTCTTACGGCTTATCTCGTGGCAGTTATGGTGATGTCGATAATTCAGATTCAGGATTCCAAAGTTCCAGACAAAAGAAGGCAGAAGCCCGTTAAAGTTCTGATTCCCGTAAATCTCAGAAATTATTTCGAAAGTAAGTCCATGAGAAATTTTGTGCTGTACGTGATTCCGGAGATAGAAGCGAGTATGGGAGATTTTACATTTGAGGAGATATTGCAGATCGTTTATTGCCAGATGAAACTTCAGCTGACCGAAAAGCAGATGCAGGCGAGGATAACGGCAAACGTTAAGGTGGAGAAAAATAAATTTCTGAAAGCTTTGCCTTTGTTTGTGAAGAATATCGGCATGAAAACCGCATTTTCAATGGTAGGCGAAAAGAAATCCAGCATTACGATGTCAAATCTTGGCGCGGTAAAAATTCCCGATGAAATGGGGATTTTTACGGAACGGTTTGATTTTACACTCGGAGTTCAGGCTACAGGTTCAAACAACTGCGGAATTTTATCATACAAGGACAAGCTGTATATAAACATGATAAGAAATATCAAGGAATCCGAACTCGAACGTCTCTTTTTCACAAATCTTGTAAAGCATGGCATACCTGTGACTATCGAGAGCAATCAGAAGGAGGAATGAAAATGGCGTATTGTATTAAATGCGGCGTAAAACTCGGAGACAGCGAAAAGAAGTGTCCGCTGTGCCAAACCGTCGTTTATCACCCCGACCTTAAGCCCGTGGAAAATGCTGAGACGCCTTATCCGACGGAGCATTTTGAGAAAATGCAAAAAACAAGTATTCGGTTTAAACTGACTATTGCAACAATGATAATTCTCATTCCTACCGTTCTGACGCTGATCTGCGATTACAGCGTAAATTCGGCAATTATTTGGTCTGATATAGTTGTAAGTTCGGTTTGCTTTTTGTACTGTCTGATATTTATTCCGCTTTTCGTTCAGAAAAAAGAGCCGGTTTTGTATTTCGTGATAGATTATGCGGCGCTTCTGCTTTTTGAATGGTATCTTTCCTTTACCATAGGCGGAAATTGGTTCTGGAAATTCAGTCTGCCGCTCACTACGTCTATCGCGCTTATAATAGTTGCGGCAATGCTGGTCAAGCGGTTCACGCGCGCTTCGAATCTGATAATTACTGCGGTTATATTCTTCCTTTCGGCTATAGACTGCGTTTTTGTGGAATTCCTGATAAATAAGGCTTTCAGGGGACGCATATTTTTGATCTGGTCGTATTATCCGCTGATCACCTTTATTATTGTCGGCGTTATTCTGATATTATGCGACAGAAATCGGAGACTAAAGGATAAACTTGCGAAAAAGTTTTTTATTTGAAAATATAAACGCTGCACGAAGATTTCAATTCTTTGTGCAGCGTTTTATTATTTTTTAGAGGTTGTCTTAAAGTATTCTTTTGTTTCTTTGGCGACAATGCCGGACAGCGCTATCAGTGCGATAACATTCGGCAAAGCCATCAATCCGTTGAATATATCGGCGATATTCCATACTGCCGCAACAGTGAGATACGGTCCTATGAAAACTGCTGCTATGTACAGCAAGCGGAATGCAAACGTTATCTTTTTTCCTGAACCTGTCAGATATGCAAGGCAGCGTTCGGAATAATAATTCCAGCCCAATATAGTTGTGAATGCGAAAAACATCAGGCATACCATAAGCAGGAACGACGATACTTTCGGAGGAAACGGCAGTCCGTAATTAAAGGCGGCATTGGTTATCTCCACGCCCTCAAGTTCGGGATTAGTGTTCAGACAGCCCGAAATTACGATCGTCAGTCCTGTCATCGTGCATACGAGGATAGTATCTATGAATGTACCTGTCATAGTTACAAGTCCCTGACGTACAGGTTCTTTTGTTTTGGCGGCTGCCGCCGCGATAGGAGCTGAGCCGAGACCGGCTTCATTTGAAAAAATTCCGCGCGCTACGCCCTTTTGCATGGCGATCATTATGCTTCCGAGAATTCCGCCCGCAGCGGCTTTCAGTCCGAATGCGCTTTTGACGATCTCAACTACCGCAGCAGGGATTTCCGTGATGTGCGTTATGATGATCAGCAGGCAGCATAAAACATAAACTACCACCATTATCGGTATAAATATTTCGGAAATTGCAGCGATAGATTTGATTCCTCCGATTATTATAAGACCTGCAAGTATTGTAACGACAAGTCCGACTATGACCTGAGTTATTGTGTATTCCATGCCGAAAACAGTTATGGTATGCGATTTTTCAGGATCAAAAAAACTGTTCGCGGCTGTGGTTATGCTGTTTACCTGAGTAAACGTGCCGATTCCCATAAGTCCCACAAATACGCCGAAAAACGCGAATATTTTGGCAAGCCATTTCCACTTTTTTCCCATTCCGTTTTCAATGTAATAGAAAGGGCCGCCCAGCATATTGCCGTTTTTATCTTTTACGCGGTACTTTACGGCAAGAAGTCCTTCAGAATATTTCGTCGCCATTCCGAACAAAGCGGCGATCTCCATCCAGAATAGTGCGCCGGGTCCGCCTGTGGCTATCGCCGTTGCAACGCCGACTATATTTCCTGTTCCGATAGTTGCCGACAATGCCGTACAAAGCGCTGCAAAACTTGATATTTCGCCTTGTCCGCCCTCTTCTTTGGCGAACATATACTTCAGCGCAAGTCCAAGACGGCGAATCTGAACTCCGCGCATACGATATGTGAGAAATATTCCGCAGCCTATTATCAACAGGATAAGCGGAATTCCCCAGACCATATCGTCGATTTTCTGAGTTATTTTGTTAAAAAACTCCATTCGATCACTCCTGTTATAATTTGGTCTATTTTTTGCCGAAAATTATTATATCATATTTTTTTATTTATTTCAAGTAATTTCGTGTGTTCTCACGCAAATCAATTTTTACTTTTTACCTTTGCAAGCGGATTTGATTCAATAGCGTTTCTGACGTTTTCGTTATTTAAATGAGTATATATTTCAGTAGTAGAAATACTTGCGTGACCCAATAATTCTTTCAGGGTGAGAACATCTGCATCGCCGTATTGATACATGAGCGTTGCAGCGGTATGACGCAGTTTATGAGTGGTTATACCTTTTCCGTCCAGTCCCGCTGCGGCAAGAGCATTTTCAACTATCTGCTGAACGCGCCGCTTTGAAATTCTGGTACAGCGTTTGCTAAGAAAAAGAGCGGCTTCGCCTTCGGCTTTGGGATTTTCACCGCGTACTGCAAGATATGCCCTCAAAGCGTCAATACAGGCGGAATTCAGATATATCATGCGCTCCTTATTGCCCTTTCCAAGAACCTTCATTCTGTTTTCGTAAAAATCAATATCGGAAACATTTATGCCTACCAACTCGCTGAGTCTGATTCCGCAATTCAGAAAAATCGTAAGAATGCAGTAATTCCGCGCGGAATCGCCGTCTCCGACAGTTTGCAGAAGCCGCAGACTTTCATCAAGCGAAAGAAATTTCGGCAGTGCTGCTTTCGGAACAGGAATTTCAACATCTTTAGTCG
>DETO01000115.1:12640-15103 GCA_002362135.1 Ruminococcus sp. UBA3286
CTTTAGTCGGATCGTCGGTCAGAATTTGCGCAATTTTGGTAAGATATTTAAAAAAGCTTCGGAGAGCCGATATTTTACGGTATCTCGCGCGGTCGAGATTATTTCGTTCATCTGCCGCATAAAATATGAATCCGTAAATATCCGAAATCGTGATTTTACGCAGTTCATCTTCTGTCATTTTTGAAATATCAGCATCGTCAACATTTTCGCCGCCGCTGTGAATAAATTTCAGAAAAAGCCGTATATCGAAGTAATATTCGTTTATAGTACGCTCTGACAGCATTTTTATAATTTTTATGTGTACAAGATAATCGTTGAGAAACTCCGGATTATCGCTGTTATTGCAATTCATATCATACCTCCTGATTTATCTGTAATATTATGTCTATAATAAATATACCACGATAAAGCCTTTTTGTCAAATTTCATGGCGAATAAAAAGCTTCCGCATTAAATTCAGGCGCGGAAGCTTTTTTAGAACAAATCTATTTATTTTTCAGAAGTAATTGCCTGAGAAGTACAAGATCGTAAACATCTACTCTGTTATCGTCGTTGATATCTGCGAGAATTTCTTCTTCAGCGGTCAGCTTATTCCTGCCAAGGAGATAGAACTGCATTGAAACGAGATCGGCAATTTCAATTCTGCCATCGTTGTTGACATCGCCTTTTATCGGCTGAGGATAAGTGAGTGTAGTGGTAGTGTCAGCGACGGGAGCAGTCGTGGAAGTTGTTGTAGTGGCAGGCTTAGTGGAGGTAGTCGTAGTAGTTGTAGTGGTAGGTTTAGTAGAGGAAGTTGTAGTTGTTGTTGTGGTAGGTTTAGTAGAGGAAGTCGTAGTAGTTGTTGTGGCAGGTTTAGTGGAGGTAGTCGTCGTTGTAGTATTTATTGTTGATGTAGTTGTAGTTACAGCAACTTCCGATTCCTTATAGATCGTTATTGAATCGATCATGAAATCTCCGCCGGAACAGTACCATGTGCCGAATCTTAATTCGCCCGAATTGTAATTTATAACAGCCGAATCGGCAGGTGAGACTTCCCATGTAACAATTCCTGAATTGTCAAAATTATACGTAAGATTATCAGTCTGAATCCAGTTTCCAACATCTGAAGTAGTTCCGAAAGCGCCTTGCCATTGACCGACAGAACCGTTGATACCGGAAATTGCAACTTCAACTTTTGTTACCTTATCAGTACTTTTTACTCCAAGTTCATGCCAGTACCATGTTTCCCACTGTTCGTTTGAAGAATGAGTTTTATTTATGGTTATCTTGTTTACGTCGGGCGTAACTTCAATATCGGAAGCTGCTGTAGTAGTCGTGACAACAGGTGTGGAAGCGGTTGAAACTGTAGTGCGAATTGGTTCGGGATCAGGAGCGGCAATTCCGTTTTTCACTTCGGGGATTGATTCCACGGGATCAACAGAACCTGTTCCGTACAATGCATACAGACCTGCCGCCGCACCTACAAGACCTGCATTGTAATCGAGAGCGACTTCATTAGCCTGATAATCTTTGACAGAATCCACATAAGAACCGTTTGTATCGGTTGGGCCGCCTACAAGAGCGCCCGTAAGAGTATGACCGCTACTGCTGTATGCGCCGTTTGAATTGTTGAATTCGTCCATATTTGTAAATCCGGAAGCGCCGCGGTGATGAGGATATTTTACGGAATTATCGGTGAATCCGACAACGAAGCATCTCGCAGGCGCATTTCCCACGCCCTTGTTGCCAATGATATAATCCATCTGACCTTTTGCCCAAGATGAGAGATCATAATTGGCATGACGCGAAACGACCAGGGCATTGAACTGAAGCTCAACGTTATGTCTTGCGCTTCCCCATTCATTCGGAAGTTTATAGCTGTCGCCATGACATTCTCCTCGGAGGAAGCTGAGCGCCTTGCTCCAATCGCCTGTAACATAGCCATAAACGCAGTTTGCTCCGACAGCAACGTTATCCCAGTTGTTGAACCAGTACGCTTCCGGACGTTTAGAAACGCACTGATCTTTGTAATAACTGTCGTTTGTGGCTAAATACAGCCAGCCTGCCGCCCATGACTGATCATCGTCGAGCGATGTGGATTTATAAAATTCAGAGCAGCCGTCAGTTGCTATGGAATTATATTTAACAGAAAAATCATAGAGAGCCTTAGCGTATTTTAAATCTTCATCATTCTTGAAATTGATGTAATTCAGCGCGAGTGCCGCCGCATATTCCGCGGCAATATCGCTTGCGCCGTTTGAAGTGCTGTAGACCGTTCTTGTGCCGCTGTTTCTGTCGTTTTCAGGGCTTGTCCATATCGCATGATCTCCGTTTCCGTTGCCGACCTGATAAACAAAATTCGAAACGCTTGAACCGTTCAAGGTAGTGGATTTTTTAAAATATTCTGCAAAATGATCTGTGATTTCTCTCAAATGCGAGGTCTGACCGGAAGCGTCGAAAGCGCTGCCGAATTCGTAGTAGCTC
>DETO01000115.1:15397-15904 GCA_002362135.1 Ruminococcus sp. UBA3286
GTAGTAGCTCCAGCCGAGATTCGAAGCCGTATAACCGGCGGGAAGTCCAAATTTTACATGATCGCCGGCGTCGTGGAATCCACCCGTAACGCTGTCTCCGGTATGGCAGTCGCTGCGCCATGAAAGGCGTGTTCGTTCGCCTGCATCAGGGCCGCAGTAATTGGCGTCGTAAAAGTAAAGCGAGTATTGGAGCAGTCTTGCGTAATTATCTCCGCCGGCAGCGTTGACAGTAACTGAGGGAGCAGTAAAATTTCCGCTGAATGATGCGGCGGTCATGGCGGCAGAAGCGGTGAGAGCAGTTAACTTTGCTAAAACTTTCTTGGAATTCAACATTTGCATTACCTTCTTGCATTTATAATTTTAAGCTGCATTCAGCTTTATTTCTAAATATAATAGTATCACATTATTGAGATTGGATTGTTAAGTAATTATGTACAAAATAGCTAAATCGAAAATTTCGGCACTTAGTCTGAATTTTATGATTACAATTTGTATATTTTCACATAT
>DETO01000135.1 GCA_002362135.1 Ruminococcus sp. UBA3286
ATAAGAATGCAAGCTTTTTTTTGCGAATTTTGTTTAAACTGAGTTTATTTTGTTTTAAAAATTTAATTCATCGGCAAAATGCATTCCATCACACGCAAAAAATACTATACGTATAATCAGAAACGGTGATTACTTTGATTTCAAAGTTATAAAGTCTGATTATGCATATCACATATAACATATATTGGGTAAAATGAAAGGAGAAAATATGAACGATATAGATTTCTACATTGAGGGAATTCAGCAGCTGCCTGCAATTGTCAAAAAAAGCCCTGAAAATCAGGAAAAACTGGCGGAAGCCTTCATGGAATTCATGCAGCTTTGCCATTTGTACGAATCGGCTATCGAGGTCGTTAAAACTTATCTGGGCATTCTCGACAGCGAATTCAACATGAAATTTCAGCGAAACCCAATACATAATATCGAAAGCCGCCTGAAATCCGCGGAATCTATAATGAATAAGCTTCAAAAGAAGGGATTGGCGATAACTCCCGATAATGCGCGGAAAAACCTCCTCGACATTGCCGGAATACGCGTGACCTGCTCTTTTATCAGCGATATTTACGTTCTCGCGGAAATGCTGACGCGGCGCGACGATTTCGTTGTTATCAAGCAGAAGGATTACATAAAACACCCCAAGCCAAGCGGTTACCGCAGCTATCATCTTATTATAAATGTGCCTGTTTATCTTGCTGCGCAAAAAAAATATGCGCCTGTTGAAATCCAGATACGCACTTTGGCGATGGATTTTTGGGCAAGTATCGAACATCAGCTGAAATATAAACCCTCAACCGCGATAACGCCCGAAATCTCTGAAGAATTACGGCTTTGTGCCGAGCGGATAGCCGAGACAGATATGCAGATGCAGAAAATTTATTCGGAAATAAACACTCTGGGTTAGAAACGCATAATTCCTGTTTTTCAGCCAAAAATCTGCCCTAAATTACATAAGAGACCCGTTCACTTTAATATTGAAGCGTGGTATAATTATTTCACGCAGAAATAGAAAGGAGCATTCAAAATGTTCGGAATGGTGAGGAAGGTCAAACGTATCGTTCGCGATCGAACTGTATATATGGAAGTATATGGCGATAACAAGATATCATATCGCGTAACAGCAGGAAGAATGACTGTAAATGACGGCGACGTAATAACTTACGGAATTGAAGTGGAAGATCTAAGTACGGGTGAAAAAGCTGTTCTTCCCGATTTTTCGCGGGATATTGAGGACGCCGTCGATTTCGCCGAAATGCTTATATCAGCAAGAGCGCATCCCTCAAAATTGTACAGCTGCGCTCTCAATTATCTATGTATGTCGATTTGAATTGGCTTACAGCAATTCCACTTGAGCTAAAGAGTTCGCTGATAAAAATTTTTATTCAGCTCCTTTCGTCTCCATCTTAAGTGGAATTGCTGTAATTGTGAACATTTTACTAAAATTTTACGGAAAGTATAGACATTCAGGCTAATATATGATATAATAATAGAGGTATATAAATATACATCTTTATACAAAGCTTGGTGGGATTTTATGAAAAAAATATCTATGTTTACTGCGTTGATGCTTATTCTATCCGAAAGTCTATGCTTGCCTGCTTTTTCGGCGGCTGCGGAGGAAGAAACTCCTTTATCTACGCTTGTCAGCAGCAATTTTGACGATGGAAATGTCGGAAAATGGACTGCTTTCGGCGGCGGAACTCTTTCACTCGATAATTCTGTCGCCCATTCCGGAGATACCAGCCTGAAAATTTCAGAGCGCACTCAAACCTATCAGGGACCGTCACTATACTGCGATTCCTTTTTTAGTCCGAAAGAAACATATTCTTTCGACGGCTGGGTCTGCTACGAAGGCGACTCGCCGGTCACTATTACATGGACGATTCGCTATAATGACGCTGCCGGTGAATCTTCCTATGAAACCATTTATAATCAGGAAGTCAGCGGAGGCGAGTGGGTCGAATTTCAAAACACCATGACTGTCCCGGAAAATGCCGTCTCCTACCTCGCTTATTTTGAATGCAGCGACGCTTCGGCGGAATTTTTCATTGACGATATTACGATCATGGGCAATTCGGAAATGCAGCAGAACAAGGTCGAAAACGGCAGCGTTGAGACGTATTTCTGCGATTTTGAAGAGGACAGCGACTCATGGACGGCGCGCGGCGATGTTCGTATCGTGCATACCGATGAATACAGCCAATCGGGAAAATACTCGATTTTTACTAATAACAGAACTGCAGTCTGGAACGGGCCTATGCTGAGTATTTCCGATAAGATCATTAAAGGAAAAAGTTTTTATTATTCAGCATACGTCATGTATAACGGCGCTGAATTTGGGGATTCACATGTTTTTCATCTTGAAATTCAGTACACTCTGAACGGAAACGACTGCTACGAATTGATCGGCGCTGAAAAAGTTAAAAATAAAAACTGGACAAAGCTTTCGGGATATTACACCGTTCCCGAAGATGCAGAAAATATTTATATTTACGTTCAGACTGATAATCTCGCGGACGGCGAAGAGCTTACTGCCGACGATCTCATGCCGTTTTATGTGGATTCGGTAACGATCACAGACGGCGATAAAATGAAAAGCAGCATGAGATTGAAATTTATCATCGGCGGAATCATTTCTGCTGTACTGCTGGCGGTCATTTTATTTTTCGTGATCAAATTTGTAAAACATATCAAGAAAAAACATGACGCGCTCCGACTTGTTTCGATCGATGCAATGACAAAAGTCGGAAACCGCAATTCCTACGAGAGAAGAATTGCTGAATTTACCGAATCTCCGTCACTTTGCAAGAATTATCACTTCGGATTGTGCGACGTTAATTTTCTGAAATACATAAACGACAATTACGGACACGAAAAGGGCGACGAGGCTATTATCAGATGCGCAAAGGCTCTGTCACGCGCGATCGGAAAAAACGGCGAAATTTATCGTACAGGCGGCGACGAATTCGTTTTCTTCGCTAAAAAAACTGTTGCAGACGTCGTAAAACAGGCTATTGCCGAGGAATCCAATATAGATAAAGGTTATCCATTTTCGGCAGCCTGCGGATTCAGCGAATATGACAGCGAAAATGCTCCCGATTTCAAGGCTATAATCGACAAATGCGACAGCGAAATGTATAAAAACAAAGAAGAAATCAAGCGGCAAAACAAAGAATACTCACGGAAGTGACCGCACTCTGATTTTCTGTCACCTCCGCATTATTTACGGGGGTGACTTTTTTGTTAATATTGCATAAAAAATCATTATATTATTTAAGCATACTGCATATAGAAATACATACAAAAAAATGTAATACTATTAAAGACGCGTTCAATTTTTGAGGAAAATTTGTCTGAGATCCCCGTTTTTGTTACCTTAGGAAGTGTATTAAATATGAAAAAGATTCGATCTATATATATAATTTTACTGTCAATAATTTTGTTAAATATATTCGGAATGACTGTTTCGGCAGAAAGCGAAGAGCTTTCTCTAATAGCACACTCCGATTTTGAATCTGCAAATTTTGAAAACTGGTCTACTCTCGGCGGTCAATCCGAGATCAGGATCAATTCCGAAAAAGCGGCATCAGGAAATTATTACCTCTCCGCGACCGAACGCCAGAAGTCGTGGAGCGGGCCGTGTCTGGATATTACGGATATCGTTAATCCCAACAGCAACATTACGGTAAGCGCCTTCGCAAGCGGCGATACGGAAGTAATGATATCCATGAAATATGTCGATTCCAACGGTACGGAAAATTACAAAACTTTCGCGCAGGAAATTTGCAGCAGCGACGATTGGACTAAGCTTGAAGGCGAATTTCACATCTCTGATAATATGGTGGAGCTGATTTTGTATTTTCAGACGCCCGACGGTCTTGACGATTTTTCCATTGACGATGTAAGAATTTACAGCGATGTTTCAAATATCGTCTCCGAAAGAAGCAACGAAAACGGCGAATATTTCTTTGATTTTGAAAACGGGACGGAAGGCTGGATTCCCGTCGGCGAAATGTCCCTGCTTAATACAAATAAATTCAGCTATACCGGAACTCATTCTCTTCAGGCTTCGGACAGAACTATTTACTGGAACTGCCCAAGCGTGCGGATAAACGCTAAAAACGGCGTTTGCTACAATTATTCGGCGTATGTTATGTTCAACAGCAACGATTCCAACGATATGCGCCGATTCGCTCTTAAACTAAATTATGTCTACAATGGCAGCAACGTTTATTCAGAAATCACAAGCAAAAATCTGCATCAAGGCTCATGGTCAAAACTCAGCGGCGAATTTATTCTTCCCGATAGCGCGTCGGACGTTCATTTGTCCGTCCAGACTAATCTCATTTCCGAAAATGGCAATGTGGATTCGTCCGACGACCTCATTTCATTTTACGTAGATAACGTCAGCGTGAAGGATTGCAGCGGTTATAAAAAGCAAAAGAAGATCGCGACCACCATTATTTTCGTTGTTTCCGCAATTTTGACAGCTGTTGCCTCGTTTATTATTCATATTCTTATCAAGCGTTCGCGCGCTTCCAGAGCAATAATACGCTCGGCAAGCTTCGACGCAATGACGGGCGCTTACAATCGAAACGCCTATGAGGAAGAACTCAAGCAGCTTGAGGCAAATCCCGAAAAATGCAGAAATATTTTTGTTACGACCTGCGACGTGAACGGGCTAAAAAACATTAACGACAACTATGGTCACGAAAACGGCGATAAAGCTATAAAACGCTGTGCCTCGCTTCTTCTGAAAACTATCGGCAGGCGCGGCAAAGTTTTCCGCACCGGCGGAGACGAATTCATATGCATCACAAATGAAGATCTGACTAACGAACTAATAACCGAAATGACTATCGAAAGCGGAAAATACAAGGGCTATCCTTTCTCGGCGGCATTCGGAACAGCTTGCCACGACGATGAACTTGACGGCAAAACTCCTGATATAAAGGCTATAATCGCACGAAGCGATAAAGAAATGTATAAAAATAAGAAATCCGGAAATTAATTTCATAGGCATTGTACGACGAATCCTATGAGAACAGGCTCTTAATAAAAAGGAGAAAAAAATGAAAATAATTCACCTGTCCGACCTCCATATCGGTAAACGCGTATGTGATTGCTCGCTGATCGAAGATCAGGAATTTATTCTGAACAGCATTCTCGAAATTATCAGGGAAGAATCCCCCAACGCTGTAATAATTGCAGGCGACGTTTATGATAAGCCTATCCCAACCGCCGAAGCAATACGCCTTCTCGATAATTTCATATTCGCCCTTTCGGAAATGGATCTCCATACGTTTATTATAAGCGGAAATCACGATTCCCCAGAAAGATTGTCATTCGGAAGCAGAATAATGTCCTACAGCGGAATACATATTTCTTCCGTTTATAACGGCGAAACGCTTCCCATAACCCTGCGCGACGATTACGGCGAAGTTGATTTTTACCTGCTGCCGTTCATTAAGCCTGCAATGGTACGCAGATTTTTCGATACGGAACTTACCGATTACAATTCCGCTGTAAAAGCTGCTGTCGGCAGAATGAAAATCGACGATTCAAAGCGCAGCGTTATTGTCACACATCAGTTTGTGACAGGCTCGATCTGCGATTCCGAAGAGATTTCCGTCGGCGGAACCGAAAATGTGGACAGCGAAGTTTTTGATGAATTCGACTATGTTGCTCTCGGACATATACATCGTCCGCAAAATGTCGGCGATAAAAAATTTCGCTATTGCGGAACTCCTCTGAAATATTCAATTTCCGAGATCGGTCAGAAAAAATCCTTGACCGTTGTCGAATTACGTGAAAAAGGCGAATTATCGGTGAAAACAATTCCCTTAAAACCTATGCGTGAAATGCGGGAATACAAAATGCCGTTTACGGAACTCACTGCTAAAAGTTTTTACGATACTATCGATACCAACGATTATATCGTTGCTACGCTTACAGATGAGATCGATATTCCCGACGCTGTCAAAACTCTTCAGCAGATATTCCCTAACCTTGTGAAGATGCGCTACGATAACAGCCGAACAAATAATATTTCGGTAATTCACGCTGAAAATTCTACTGAAAAACTGCCGCCCGAAGTTTTATTTGAAAAATTCTACGAACAGCAGAATAATCATTCCATGACCGATGAGCAGAGAGAATTTATAAATAAAATTGTGCAGGAAATATGGGGGGAGATTTTGCTATGAGACCGCTGAAATTAATAATGACCGCTTTCGGTTCTTATGCCGAAAAAACCGTGATAGACTTCGATAAACTGGGAAAAAACGGGCTTTATCTCATCAGCGGAGATACGGGCGCGGGCAAGACTACTATTTTCGACGCCATAACCTATGCTCTTTACGGAACGCCAAGCGGTAATAATCGCAAGGGCGATATGATGCGCTCGAAATTCGCTGATCCGTCTATGCTGACGGACGTTCAGCTGACTTTTGAATTCAAAGGCGAGATTTATGAGATACATAGAAATCCCACGTATATGCGTCAATCGCAGCGCGGCGGCGGATTAACGGAACAGAAAGCAGGCGCAGAGCTGATTTTCCCGGACGGAAGATGCATCAACAATATCAAGGACGTTTCCTACGAGATAAACAAGCTGCTGAATATCAACCGAACAGAATTCACGCAGATCGCGATGATAGCGCAGGGCGATTTTCTGAAACTGCTTCTCGCCGAGGCTGCGGAACGTCAGAAAATATTCGGCAATCTTTTCAAAACCAATTACTACAACGAATTGCAGGAGCGCATTCGAAATGAAGCCCTCGAAACAAAAAATAACAGGGACTCCGCAAATGCGAATATCATGCGGTATCTAAGTGGATTATGCTATGAGGAGAACTCGATTTTTGCGGAAAAAGCCGCGAAAGCTGCAAACGGTCAGCTTCCTGTTGCAGAATCGCTCGAAATTGCCAAACAAATTATAGACAGCGATAAGGAATCAATGAGCGCGCTTGAGAAAAATCTTGCCGAAATCGACGGAAAACTCGAAACTGTCAATTCAAATCTCGGAAAATATCAGGAATATATAAAACTTTCAAAGGAGCTGAAAAATACCGAGGAAAGATTTTCGGCAAATTCAAAGTTAGCTGAAAAACTTCTCTCCGAGCTGGAAAAATGTCAGGCTCAGAATCCGAAAATTGAAGCTGTCGATAAGGAAATTTCCGCTATTGAGGCTGAATTTCCCGATTATAATATTCTCGCGACCCGAACCGCGGAATGCGAACATATCGGCAAAAATTTTGAAAAGCTGAAAAAACAGCTTGAAATCGCGGATAATAATGTAATTATTTCCTCAAAACAGCTTGAATCCGCTAATGCTGAACTGAAATCTCTCGAAAATGCAGGCGAAATTTACAGCCGCCTTACCGCCGAGAAAAAATCCGCTGACGATCTGCAAATCAAATGCAATGAATTAAATACGGAATTTGATGAATATTGCAGGCTTTCCGAAAGCGTCGAATCAGATGAGAAAAAAATTTCCGCAGCGGAAAAGCAGCATAAGAAATTGTGCGAAAATTCCAGTAAAATCAGCGATCTTATTACCGAACTTTCAAATAAAAGAAGCGATTTTGATTCCGCAGTTTCCGAGCGTGAAAAAATTTTGCATAATATTTCATCTGCCACGGAGAAGATAAATAGTCTGAAAGCTCTATCCCATGAAATTTCAGAGCATTCAAAGCTGAAAAAACAATATGAGATCGCTGCCGACGAATACGAAAAAGCGCGTAATAAAGCCAAAATCGCTGCGGAGAAATATAGTGTTGCCAACAGAAATTTTCTCGACGAGCAGGCAGGTATACTTGCGGAAAAACTTATAGAAAATCAGCCTTGCCCTGTCTGCGGTTCGCTTCATCACCCCTCCCCTGCCAAACGTTCTGAAAGCGCACCTACGGAAGCGAAAATAAAATCCCTGAAAAATGAAAGCGAAAAAGCAAACTCCATAGCCGCCGATGCAAGTGTAAAAGCAGGAGAATTAAACGGCAGACTGAAAGCTTTTGAAAAGCATATCTGCGAAAATGCGGCTAAACTGGAAATCGTCTGCGAATTTTCGGAGATACCCCGGTTTATCGATAATATTTCTGCAAA
>DETO01000085.1 GCA_002362135.1 Ruminococcus sp. UBA3286
GCAATTCAGTTTTTTATAATTATATCATATATGAAACAAAAAGTCAACGGTTTACCGACAATTTATTCTTACAAAAAATGATATTATTAGTTTATACAAAATGCAAATGAAAATATTAATAAGCGAAAGAGGGTATTTTATGAATATTTCAGAGGCGGTTTCGGAAAGGATACTGGAACTTTGCAAGATGAACGGGATAACTGTTAATAAGCTTTCAACAATATCGGGGGTAACGCAGTCGACAGTCAACGATATAGTCAATCGCAGGGCGAAAAATATCGGTATTGTGACTATCAAGAAGCTGTGCGACGGCTTGAATATTTCCATAACCGAATTTTTCGATACCGATATTTTCCGCCAGTTGGAACAGGAACTTTATTAGAAATGCTGACGTTTTATTCTTGACAATAAGCAATAAATTTGGTATAATTGTTTAAGAAATCACTGGTGAACAGCGGAAAGGCGGAAGTTGCTTGAACATGAAAAAAATACTGCGCGGAATATGTTCGGGAGTCATGGCGAATCTTATCCTTTTGACGGCAATATCCTTTCCGCTTGATTCAATGGCGGAGGAATCCGTCGGAAATGCGGAGCTTTACAATGCGGAAGCCGATGAGGAATATTACCGCATAGCCCCTATAGATCCTGATATTCCGACGTTCAGCGAATATTATGATGAATATAAAGATGAGATACGACCCGAAACGGAGATAGTTTTCGGTGCAAAAGATCTCGTTTATGCGGAAAACGGCGAGTTCTCCACGGGCAGCTACGGAGCGGACGGAGATATACGCGATAACGTACTTATATGGGAAAGCGGTACAGGCGATATTGCATACGAGATAAACGTCGAAGAATCGGGGATATACTGCCTTGGCGCGAATTATTTCCCCATGGAATCGAACAGCTCGCATATTGAACTTTCCATGAAGATAGACGGCAAAACTCCATATGATACTGCTTCGCGGATAACGCTTAACCGCGTTTGGGTGAATGAAACGGATATATACGAAGATTCGCGCGGAAATCAGGTTCGCCCTGCCCAGATTCAGAAGGGTATGTGGCAAAGCTGTACTGTCGGCGACGTGGACGGTCTTTTCGGCGAGCCGCTTTTCTTTTATCTCGAAGAGGGAAAGCACGAGATAGAATTTTCGTCGGAAAGAGCGCAGTTCGCGATAGAAAGCCTGCGTTTTTTCAATCCCGACGAACTGCCCGATTACAGCGAATACCGCGCCGCTTTCGGCAACTGCGGAAAGGCTTCGGATATTATCAGGCTGGAGGGCGAAAATGCGGCTTATAAGTCGGATTTTACGCTGTCTCCCAATTCCGACCGTTCAAGCTATCTTACGTCGCCTTCCGACCCCGTAAAAGTCGTTTACAATACGCTTGGCGGCGCGAATTGGGAAAAGGCTCTTCAATCCGTCACATGGAGTGTTCCGAAAGAGGAGATCGGCGGCGGCGGTCTGTATAGTATCGGGATAAAAGCGCGGCAGAATCAGATGCGCGGATTTTATTCCAACAGGCGCATTTATATTGACGGCGAAGTGCCGTGCCGTGAACTTGATCAGGTGAAATTCGGCTATGATACGGACTGGAATATCATTTCCCCCAAAACGGAAAGCGGAGAAACTATTTTCGTATATCTTGACGGCGGAGGAGATCATACCATAACGCTGGAATGCGTTCCGGGCGAGATAGGCGAATCCATGCGCAGGCTTGACGGCGTTGTGACGGAGCTGAACGGCTATTACAGGAAAATTCTCATGATCACAGGCCCTGCTCCCGATAAATACACGGATTATTATGTTCATGAAAAAGTCCCCGGACTGGTGGACGGGCTTTCGGAAATTTCGCGGCAGCTTAAAGAGATTCAGGGCGACATAGAATCGCTTTCGGGATATTCGGGTTCGGAAGCCGCCGTCCTTGAAAATATGGCTGTAATACTTGATAAATGCACGGATAAGCCTTTGAAGATTCCGAATTATATCAAGGCGATGAAAGACAATATCGCTTCTTTATCGGCGTGGATGCGCGATTACCGCGATCAGCCGCTGGAGATCGACTACATCGAACTCGCTCCTGAGGGGACGGAATTTTCGGACTGTAAGGAGAATTTCTTCAAATCGGCTGAATTCGGGATAAAGGCTTTTTTCGGCTCGTTTTTCGAGGACTACACAACTCTTTCCGACGTAAGCGGCGAGGACGCCATTGAAGTATGGATACCGCTTGGAAGAGATCAGGCGCAGGTTATAAACGAAATGGTGGAGAACGAATTCACGCCCGAATACGGCATTCCCATTTCCATAAATCTTGTTTCGGGCGGCATTATGGAGGCTACTCTTGCAGGAGAAGGCCCTGACGCGGCTCTTTTTCTGGGAGGCGAATTCCCCGTAAATCTTGCCGCGCGCGATCTGCTGGTCGATGTATCCGATACCGCAAGCTTTCCCGATTTCGGCGAAGTTACGCGGCGATTCCATGAAAATGCCATGACTCACTACAAATACAACGGCGGAGTTTACGGTTTGCCGATAAGTCAGACGTTCCCGATGATGTTTTACAGGACTGATATTCTCACGGAACTTGGATATACGTCGCCGCCCGAAACATGGACGGAACTTATAGATATGCTGCCTGCTTTGCAGCGGAATTATATATCGGTCGGGCTGATATTGCCGCCGCAGGATATTTCTCCTGCCACGGAAGCCGGGCATACGTATGCGATGCTTCTTTTGCAAAAGGGCGGAAGCTATTATAATGACGATCTTACGGAGTCCGTGCTGGATTCTGCGGAAGCCGTGCAGTCGTTTGAGGAATGGACGGATTTTTACACGAAATACAGTTTTGTCCAGACTTATGACGCGTTCAGTCGTTTCCGAACGGGCGAATATCCCATAGTTATGGCGGATTATACGTTTTACAATCAGCTGACGGCGGCTTCTCCGGAGATAAAGGGGCTGTGGGAATTCTGTCAAGTTCCCGGTACTGTAAGAGAGGACGGGACGATATCTCACGCGGCGAATTCCACGGGAACGGGAGCGGTAATTTTCAAAAAAGCCGAAAACAAGGAGAATGCATGGCAATTCATAAAATGGTTTACCGAAGCCGATACGCAGGCGCATTACGGAGCGCAGATAGAGGGATTGCTCGGAACTATGGGAAGATTCGATACCGCGAACGTTGAAGCGTTGTCGAGGCTGTCATGGTCGGAAGGCGAGTTGAAGCGGCTTTATGATCAGCAGGCGGAGCTTGTGGAAATACCTGTTTTGCCGTCCTCATATGCGGTAACGAGAAATATTATGAACGCATTCCGAGAGACGGTCAACAATATGGAAAATCCCCGCGATACGCTGATATGGTATAACCGCGATATAAATGAGGAGATCGCAAGAAAGCGGGAAAATCTTGAAGAAGACAAAGAGGAGTAACGGCATGGCGCGTTCGGAGACGTATAAAAAAGGGAAGAAAAGAAGTCCCAAAGAATTATGGCGCGATATCAGGCGTAATAAAGCCTGTTACGGTATGCTTGCGCCGTTTATGATCTTTTTCATAATTTTTACTGTGATACCCGTTCTGATGTCGCTGCCTATGGGATTTACGGATTTCAACATGGCGCAGCCGCCGAAATTCGTTGGATTATCCAACTATATAAGCCTTTTTCTTTCGGATAAGATATTCATGCGTTCGATTCGCGTAACGCTTGTTTTCACGATTTTTACAGGGCCTGTAAGCTATGTTCTGTGCTTTCTGCTGGCGTGGTTGATAAACGAGATGCCGCCGAAGCTGAAAACGATATTCACGCTGATATTTTACGCGCCCTCTATGGCGAATATCTACACCGTATGGCAGCTTATTTTCAGCGGCGATATGAATGGATATTTAAATTCGTTCCTTATAAATCTGGGCATTATAAATTCGCCGATACAATGGCTTACGGACGGAAATTATGTACTCGGCGTGACTATAGTCGTACAGCTGTGGATATCTCTCGGAGCAGGATTTCTCGCCCTGCGCGCAGGATTTCAGAATATTGACCGCACATTATACGAAGCGGGCGCTATCGAGGGCATACGCAACCGCTGGCAGGAACTTATTTACATAGTGATACCGTCGATGAAGCCGCAGATGATGTTTGCCGCCGTTATGCAGATAGTAAGTTCGTTTACGGCAGGAACGGTAGCGCAGAATCTTGTTGGATTTCCAAGCACGGACTACAGGGCGCATACGATAATGACCCATGCTTACGATTATGGCTGGGTGCGCTATGAAATGGGGTATGCTTCGGCAATATGCATGGTGCTGTTCGCGGTGATGTTTCTGTGCAGTAAGCTTATCGGGAAAGTTTTGAATAAAGATTAAGCATGAAAATCAATTCTATTATGCAGTACTATGCAAGAGAACTTTGACTCCCTATATCTCTTGCATAAGGAAGCTGTTCTTAAAATTCATTTGAATTAGTATTTGTACCCCTTGCGGGTGCAAATACTAATTAATATTGGGATTCTTAAGGGACTGCGTCCCTTAAGCAGGGGGTGTCGGGGGAC